>JALHTW010000148.1 GCA_022866045.1 Candidatus Aminicenantota bacterium
AAAACTGAGACACAACATCGGCGGCACGCCGAAGATCAGCGCCTGGGTGAGTCGGGCGTTTCCGAGTTGCGCCGCCAACAGATAAAGGATGAAACCCGCCGTGACCAGACCGAGGACGACCGGCAATACGACGTCGAGCACCTGCGCCCGCCGGCTCGGCGAGTCTGAGCCGCGCCGCGGCATCAGCAGGCAAGCCAAGAGCAGCGTCAGCGGATATTCGAGCACCGTCGGAAAGACGAGCGGCGCCAGCAACGCGTTGACCATCCCCCCCAGCACGCCACCCGCGGACATCCACAAGTAGAATTCGGTCAGGTGCCGTGCCGGCGGACGGTCGTTGGCCAGTTCCCCGTGACAAAACATCGCCACAACGAACAGGCCCGCGAAGTGTAATATGATCGGCCAGACGAGGGTTCGAAAAGAGACCGCCGCCAGGGTCATTACCAGCATCATCACCAAGGGTAACACCGCGAACGGCATCCCCCGGACCCACCACACGTGCGGCACCCAACGCCGCCGGGCGAACACGAGAATGAACGTCAGCAGGTAGATTCCCAACGGAATCACCCATAACAGCGGAATCGGTGCAATCTCGCTCGTGACGTAGGTCGTCACGCTCAGCATCAAACTGCACGGCACGAAGGCCAGCAGCACCCACCGGAACCGCCGTCGCGCAGTGATTCGCACGCCGTCGTCCCGGGTCGCTTCCGCCTCGGGATCGGGGCCCTTCCGTCCGACGCGTCGGATCCAAACGCCGCACATCGCGGTCAACACCACGAACCCGGCGTAGCCCACGGCCCACCACCGGTTCTGCTCGGCCAACCGCAGCCGCGGCTCGACCAGGACGGGATAGCTCACCAACGCCAGCAAACTGCCGAGATTGCTCGCGGCATAGAGGAAGTACGGATCGGCCGCCCACCGATGCCCGCTGGCCGAGAACCAGCGCTGGAGCAACGGACTGGACGCCGACACGACGAAAAACGGCAGGCCGACCGATACGGCCAACACCGCCAGCAGCCACCATGCCGGATTGGTGCCCGTCGGCGGCGTCCACCCGTGGGGCAGGCCGATCGGCAGGACGAGCAGCGGCGCCAGCAATACCACGAGGTGCCATGCCGCCTGCCGCCGTACACCGAGCCAGCGGGTGGTGAAGTGGGCATACGCATAGCCCGCCAGCAACACGGCCTGGTAGAACACCATCGCCGTGTTCCACACCGCGGGCGAACCGCCGAGCAGCGGCAGGACCATCCGGGCAAACATCGGTTGCACCAGAAACAGCAGGGCTGCCCCGGTGAAAATCGTGACGCTAAAAAAAATCAGCACAGTGATAGGCCCTCCGGACGTTTACGGACTATAAGAAATTGCTTTTCTGCGATAAGCGCCCGTCGCGGACATTAAGCTCGAAACCGAGTCCTTTCCTCCTGAAATAATGATATTGCCGACCGCGGACCGAAGTCAAGGAATGCAAAAAGAGCCGCGGCTCAGGTCGTCCGGCCGGATTAGAAGTCCGGAGGAGCAAAAGAACCCCGAAAGAGGAGTTTTCCCTTGAACTTGAAGAAGACCCTCGGCATCTTGGGAATGACGAAGACCGCCCGAACGTCGCTCTCGAGCGCGGCCCCCTTGACTATTGCGCCGAATCTCCGGACAATGGAGGCCGCGTGCTGAATTTAAGGTTGGCCGATAACGCTCAAATCGAGCCCGAATTCCGTTCCGACATGCTCAAAGGAGTCGTGGTCCTCAAAGGAAAGGCTCCGGCCGTGACGAAGAATGCCGACGGCTCGACCGGCGGCCAAAAAGAGCAGGATTTTCTGGCCATTCCCTATTATGTCTGGGCCCACCGCGGCCCGGGTGAGAGGACGGTCTGGATCGCGCGCCAATGAAAGAGGGAACAGCCGGATGCCCTGCGGAAATAAAGTCGGCAAAGGGATTTCTTGTGTCTATTGTCCAATTTCTTTCCAAACAAAAAGGCAAAGGTCTGTATAAAATAATAAGATTCCGCAGGCATTATGATTTAAAAACCACCCCCCGAGAAATGGACAGATTTGAGGAAAGGATGTTACGAGGCGCGCCTCGGACGGCAATGGAGGAGTCCGTACCGATATCCGGTATAACACGAACCGCCCCGGTCACCGTCATCGTCCCCGCCTTTAACGAATCCGCCTCGGTCGTCGATACCATTCACAGCCTCCAGGCGCAGACCGCGATCCCGGCAGAAATTATTGTCGTGGACGATTGTTCCGCCGACGGCACCGGCGATATTGCGCGCTCGCTCGGCGTCACGGTCATCCGCCCTCCGGCTAACACCGGTTCCAAGGCGGGGGCTCAGACATTCGCCCTGGCTCATGTGCGCACCAAGTTCGTGATTGCCATCGACGCCGACACCACACTCGCGCCCGACGCCATCGAAAGGCTGCTCCCCGCGTTCGACGATGCGAATGTCGCCGCCGCCTGCGGGAGCGTCCTGCCTCGGCGCATCAAAAGCGTGTGGGAGCGAGGGCGCTATGTCGAGTATCTTTTTGCCTTCACTTTTTACAAACAGGTTCAGGATCAATACGGCGCGCCGTTGATCAGCTCTGGATGTTTCTCCATGTATCGCACGGAGGCGGTCTGCGCCGTGGGCGGCTGGCCGACCCGGACCTTGGCCGAGGACATGGACCTGACGTGGACGCTGTATCAGCGGGGCCGCGCGGTGCGATTCGTATCGGGGGCGGTCTGTTATCCCATCGAGCCCCGCAACTACGGATTCCTCAAGAAGCAGCTAAGGCGCTGGTCGCACGGATTCGTCCAGAACGTGCGGATCCACTGGCGAGAACTGCTCGACGTGCCGTTCCTCCGCTCGGCGGTCGCAGTTGCCTGCTGGGATGCAGTCGTTGCTTCGGTCGTCTATCTAGTGCTGCTGCCGGTGATTGCCCTGGTTTTCTGGAATCCCTACTTCCTCCTCGGCTACGTCATCGACGTGCCGGCGATCGTAGTCCCGGTGATCGTCGGGGCCTTGCCCCGGCGTGAACTCGGCCGGGCGCTGGTGAGCGTGCCGAGCTTCTTCATCCTCCGCACGGTGAACGCGTTGTTCTTCCTGAAGGCCGTGTGGGCCGAGCTGGTGCGGGGCCGGCGCCTGGTCACTTATGAGAAGGGGCACTAGTTGACAGCGGGCGTTCCAGGCACGGGGATCGGCGGGCTCTTCTACCTGATGGCGGCGCTCCTCCTTCCCGTACGAGGCCTGCTTCTGCGGATGCGCGGCGGCCGGGTGTCGTGGCGCATGGTCGCCAAGCTGCTTTTGCTTGCGATCGGCGTTTTCTTAGGCATCTGGGCGACCTGGTGGCTCCTCGGCCTAGCCATTGTCCCCGCAGCGGAGACTGTCGAGGCGGCCATCCATGTTCGGGGCATTTTGCGGCGCGAATACGCGGAATTTGTCCGATGGGCCGCGATCTTGGCGGGGTTTGTAACGCTGGCCGCCGTCCTGATCGGAACTCAGGTGGCGCGGCTCGTGATTAGGCGGAGATAAAATGAAATTATTGCGGCTGCTCGTGGCTATGGCCTTGATTGCGACTCCGTTTATCGGGCAGACTTCTGTGGCCGAGCTGATGCGCCGCGCAGACGCCGCCTTTGCCGACAAAAACCGCGAGCTTGCCGAGCGCCTCTACCGCCAGGTGCTTACGCTCGACCCTTATCAATCGCGCGCCGTGTACCGGCTGGGCCAGCTCTCCAGGGACGAAGAGGTTGCGCTCGAGTGGTTCAAGCAGTATGCAGAGCTCGAGCCCACGGACGCCTGGGGCTGGCTTGCTGTGGGCGACAAATCGCTCAAGGTGGGAAAGACGGTCGAAGCGCTTGAGGCCTTCGAGCGAGCCTCGCGTCTTCAGCCCAAAGCCCAAGACATACAGGCGCGCTTGGCGAAAGGGCGTCTCCGTGCGGCGCCGACCATTGAGCCGATCGGCGGGCTTACCCATGATTCCGACGGCAACCTCACTCTTCGCTACGGGCTGGGCGGCAGTATGGCGTTCAGGGGAGGTTTCCAGCTGGGAGCCCGCTTTGGGCGCTCCAACATCGATGATGGAATCAATGCAGCGACTCTCGACGAGGGCGTACTGCGGCTCGAGGGCCGGCCGAGGATGGCCCTCCGGCTGGACCTGACGGCTGGACTGGCTCGACTCGCTTTCCCGGATGCGCTTTCGTGGACCACGCCTGAGGTTGATCTGCGGGTTCGCTGGCGCGAAGATAATAGCAGCCCTTCCTTCGAGGCTAGGCTGCAGCGGTTGCCGCTGGGCACTTCGCCCCTCCTCATAGCCAATCATGCTCTCAGAAATGAATTGCGGCTGGGCGTGGAGCTTCCGGCTGGGCCGGTCCGGATCAGGGGAACCGGTCGCGCCGGACTCATTGAGACCTTCGGAGAGGACGCCAACCTGCGGCTCCAGGGCGATGCGGCGCTGGCGCTACCCATCGGCTGGCGCGGTGAGGTTTCCGCGCAGTATCACCGGCTCAGCTTCGACCGGGCATCGTCCGCGGGGTACTTCGCTCCCAAGCTCGTCGAGTCGATCGAAGGCGGCACTTATTGGGACCTCGGAGGCGATGGGGAGGTGAGCGCGTCGGTGGATCTGGGAGTCGGGATCCAGCGGCTGGCGAAGCAGGGAGAAGAGGTGGGCGCGTGGAAGCTGGCACTTCGAGGTTGGGCTTGGCTAAGCGTAGATCTGAGCCGGATCGTTCAGTGGCGCGTGGAAGGGGAGGCCTACAGCGCGCCGTTCGCGCCAGTGGGCGTCGTGACTGCACCTAACTGGCGGTATATATCGGTGAGCATGGGGTTGTTAATTCGGATAGCGCCAATCGGCTATTCTAAAGCCGAGCGGTCATCTTGACAACCCCCGCCCCTTCATATATTTTTATAATTGCTTCAATCAAAAAAGGACGGTATTTGCGGCGAGAAATGAGATCTCGCCCTGAATCGTTAGCTCATGGATAAGATTGGCAAGTATAAGATCCTCGGCGTCCTGGGCAAAGGCGGCATGGGGATCGTCTATAAGGCCCTCGACCCCGATATCGAGCGGGAAGTGGCCATCAAGACCATCCGCTTCGATAATTTCCAGGAAGGGACGCGGAAAGACGACCTGATGACCCGGTTCATCCGGGAGGCCCGCGCCGCCGGCAGACTCTCCCATCCCAACATCGTCACGGTCTACGACGTCTGCCGCGAACAGGACCTGACCTATATCGTCATGCAGTTCGTCGAAGGCCAAAGCTTGCAGGCGCTGATCGATTCGGGGAAACGGCTCTCTCCTCCGGAGATCGACGCCTTGATGAAACCCGTCGCCGACGCCCTGGACTACGCCCATAACAGCGGCATCATCCACCGCGACATCAAGCCGGCCAATATCCTGATCGACAAGACCAACAAGCCCTTTCTCGCCGACTTCGGCGTGGCCCGGCTGGATACGTCGACCATGACCCAGTCTGGGACGGCGGTCGGGACCTTGAGCTACATGTCGCCCGAACAGATCAAAGGCCAGACCATCGACCGCCGCGCGGATATCTTCGCCCTGGGCATCATTCTCTATGAGCTCCTTTCGGGGAAGATGCCGTTCCACGGGGACAATATCTCGACCCTCGTCTATAAGATCGTCAACGAACAGCCTCAGCGGATCACGGAAATCAACAAGGACATCCCCGTCGGCTATGATCTGGTCGTCCAAAAAACCCTGGCCAAGAATCCCGAGGGCCGCTACCAAAACTGCCGGCAGCTCATCGCCGCCCTGGAGAGCGCCGGAAAGATCCTCGGGGAGACGCTGGCCTACGAGGTCAGGAAAGAAAACGCCGCGGCGGCCGGATTCAAACGAAAAACGAAACTGATCGCGGCCTCGGCCCTCGCCGCCGTCCTTGTCGTGGCGGGAGCGTTCGTTTTCTTCTCGCCGAAATCCGGCAAAACGGGCGGACCCAACCAGAAGGCAGGGGCGATCAAAACAAGCGAGTCGACGACGAAATCCGGCGAATCCCCGGCCGGCCCGTCGAATGAAGACCTGAACAGGATGAAAGAAAGCTTCGATAACAATAAATATGCGGATACGGTCAAACTAGCCGAGGACATCTTGGCCAAGTTCCCGGCCAATCCCGTCGCCCAGGACTATCAGAGAAGGGCCCGGAGCGGGCTTGTCGCCGACCAGGTCGCGCCCCTTCTCCAATCCGGGATTATGAGCTATAATCAGGGCAACTTCGCTCAGTGTGTCAAGGACATGGAGAGGGTGTTGAATTTGGACAAGGACAATGCCGAGGCTCAGAAATATCTTTTTCAGGCCGACACGACCCTGTCCAAACGGGACATCCTGAGCCTGATCGAACGACACCGCGCGGCCGAGGAGAGCAAGGACCTGCTCACGGTCCTCAGCGATGTGGGCGCGCCGGCTTTATCAAGCCAATGGCAAGGGGAACATAAATTGCTGTTTAACGGCTACGACGCGATCACCTCCTCGATCTCCGGTATCTCGGTGAACTTCATCAGCCGAACGGAATCCACGACGAGTTTCTCGCATCTCCTGACGGCCGTCTATAAAAAGGACAGAAAGAAAAAATTTTTTGAAAGCAGCGAGACCTGGCATCTCCGCAAACGGGGGAACGCTTGGTTGGT
>JALHTW010000017.1 GCA_022866045.1 Candidatus Aminicenantota bacterium
AAGGACCTCGACGACGGCACCGATCTTTTGCGGAGGCCGCGGGACAAATTCACGGCCCGGATCGACGGCGTGTTCCTTAAAAAATGGGCCGCCTCCTTGTCCGCGGCTTATACGGGACAGAGGGCCGACAAGGATTTTTCAGCCTGGATCTCCCGCGACGTCACGCTGCCAAGTTATTGGCTCCTCGATGCTTCTCTCTCCTTCAGCGTCAACGCCCGGGCGCAATTTTTCGTCCGTCTCGATAATCTCCTCAACGCGAAATACGAGACTGTATTCGGATACGGTGCGCCGGGATTTGCGGTTTATGGAGGGTTTAAAGTCGGTTTTTTGAATTAGAACGATGAATTAAGGGGGAGTAAAAGGTCGATGGTCGAGGAGGATCTTGACCGCGATCAAGATTAAAACCGCGCCTCCGGCCATCTCTGCCCACTTCCCGGCGAGCTTCCCGAACACGGGCCCGACTTTCGTTCCGATCGCCGTGATCGTGAAGCATACGACTCCAATGATCACCGCCGGATAGACGATCGGGACCCGGAGGGCGGCGAAGCTCAACCCGACCGCGAGCGCATCCAGGCTCGTCGCCAGAGACAGCACAAGAAGGGAAAGCCCTTTGGTGACGTCCCTTGTTTTCCGCTCCAGATGCTCTTCCTTATGAAACGACTCGATGATCATTTTGCCGCCGACAAAGACAAGGAGGCCCGCCGCGACCCAGTGGTCATACGATTCGATGAGCCGGATTATGCTCCGGCCGGCGGCCCAGCCGAGGACCGGCATAACGAACTGAAAGAGGCCGAAGTGAAACGCCAGCCGGAAGGTCTGGCTCCGGGTCAGGCCGCTGGGCGCCAAGCTGAGCCCGATCGACACGGCGAAGGCGTCCATGGACAGGGCGAGGGCGACACCCAGGACGAAGAAGAAATTCACTTCAGATACTCCAGGGCCAGGGCCGTCATCAGGAACGCGGCCGGCGGGAGGGCCTTTTCGTCGATATCGAAAGCCGGATGATGGTGGGGGTACTTTGTCCCGTCGCCCGCGCCAAGGAAGAAGAACGCGCCGGGGACTTCCTGGAGGTAATAAGCGAAGTCCTCGCCGCCCATGACGGGATCGACGGCGATGATATTCTCTTCGCCCAGCGCCTTCTCCACAACCGCGAGGACGAAATCAACCGAAGCCGGGTCATTGACGAGCGGCGGGTAGCCTTCCTCATATTCAAAATCAGCCGCGGCTTTGAACGCGGCGCATGTTCCTTCGACGATTTCGCGAAGGCGCTTTTTCATCAGGGTCTGGATCTTCGGGTCGAACAGCCGGACCGTGCCGCTGAGCTTCACCTCATTCGGGATGATGTTATAAACCGTGCCGCCGTGGATTGTCCCGAAGGAGAGCACGGCCGGTTTGAGCGGGTCGACGTTCCGGCTGACGATGCTCTGGAGGTTCACGACGAGTTCGGCCGCCGTGAGGATGGGGTCCACGGTCGCCTGAGGCATCGAGCCGTGGCCTCCTCCGCCTTTGACCGTGATCCGGAAGTTGTCGGACTGGGCCATCATCGGACCCTTCACGATTCCGACGGTGCCGGTCGGCAGTCCCTGCCAGAGGTGAAGGCCGAATATCGCGCCCACACCCTCAAGCGCGCCGGCCTTAATCATCAGCTGCGCACCGCCGGGAGGCAGTTCTTCGGCGGGCTGACAGATAAAGACGACATTGCCTTTGAATCGCTCTTTTCTTTTGGCCAGGAGTTCCGCCGCGGCCATGAGAACGGCCATGTGCCCGTCATGGCCGCAGGCATGAGCCGCGCCCGGGTTGAGGGAACGAAATTTTTTGCCGCCTTCTTCCTGGAGGGGAAGCGCGTCCATATCGGTCCGGAGAGCGACCGTTTTGCCGCCAGGCCGGCCTTTGAGGACCGCGCGAAGCCCTGTCCCCGCCAGCGATTTTGCCGGAAGCCCTAATTTTTTAAAATGATCGCGCACATAGGCTGATGTCCACTCTTCCTTGTGCGCGATCTCGGGATGCCGATGAAGCTCGCGCCGCCAGGCTACGAGCCGGCCGCTCAAGGCTTCGACATCTTTTTTCAGATCTTCCCACATGGGCATCCTCCGTCACTCATGATTTCGCCAAAAGGCTCACGCCGACGGTTATCACGGCATTCACGGCGAGGGCCACAAATCCCGCGTTCAATCCCAGGAACGGGTCGTGGCCGCCAAAGACAAGGAAAATAACCAACGCGATCCCGGCAACCAGACCGCATACGACGCCCGCCCGGCTTACCCTTTTCCAGAAAAGGCCGAGAACGACGCCGGGAAAAAACTGGGATACGCCGTCATAGCCGATAAGCAGAAGATTGACCAACGCATTTGGAAAAAATAGAGCAAGGGCGAGGGCGGCCGTCATAACGACCAAAACCATGGCCCGGGAAAGCCGCATGATCCTGTCCTCTCCCGCCTCGGGATTGAAACCGGTTTGATAAACATTCTTGGCGAGGAGGGCAGCGGCAAAAAGGACGAGGATCGAGGCGGGAACCATGGCCGTCACGGCCCCGGCCGCGCCAATAAACCCCAAAAACCAGGATGGATACGTCTTCTGGACGAGGGCTAGAAATGCCGTGTCGCCGTTCTTCAAGCCGGGCAGGACGAGAAACGCCGTGAACCCGACCATGAAGACAAGCAGGATGGGGATCTGGTAAAACGGCATGATGATCGCGTTGCGCTTGATGACCTTTTCGCTCTTGGCCGAAAAGGCCGAGCCGAAGACATGGGGCCACATATAAAATCCCAGGCCGGTGAGCAAGACCGTGGACATGATCCAGAGGACATCCATGGACGGAGCGGCGCCGGGAAAAACCAAATGCTCCGGCTTCTGGGCGATGATCGCCTTAAACATTTTCCCGATGCCGCCGAAATAGATCCGCGGCACGCCGAGGCCGACGATGGCGACGGCCGCGATCATCATGATGTCTTTGATCACCGACACCCAGGCGCTTCCGCGGATACCGCTTGTATAAACGAAGACGCAAGTTAAAATAAATGAAATGCCGATCGCAAGCTTCGAGCCGACAGCGCCGTTACTCGCCACTTCGACGATGAACCCCAGGCCGGCGAGCTGAAGCTGGAGATATGGGAGAATGGAGACGATCCCGATGACCGCCACGAGGACGCCGAGGGCGCGGCTTCGGTAAATCTTGATGAAAAAATCAGGCTGGGTATGAAGGCCGTGGCGCTTGCCGAGCTTCCACAGTTCGGGAAGAATAAAGAACGACAGGGTGTAGGCCAGCGTCCCGTAGATGAGGATATAGTACGTCGGCGCTCCCTTAGAATAGGCCCAACCGCTCGCGCCCAGAAAGGTGAATGTTGTGTAAATTTCCCCGGCCATCAAGAGCCAGATGAGGACAACACCGAACTGGCGGCCGCCGACCGTCCAGTTTTCAAGGTTCATCTTCACCCGGCGCCCGGCATAGACGCCGACGAGGGTCGAAACGAGGATCGTGCCGGAAATAATCAGGAGCGCCGCGTTCATCGCTTTTCCTCGTCGTCAGGCGGGTTGAATTTCTTTTCAATCTTATAGGCGAGGAAGAGGACGAGGGGCGTCAGCGCCACCCAGAGTAAAATCCAGAACAGGACAAAAGGAAATCCGAGGATGACGGGCTCGGCGCGGTTGACAAAGGGGAGGGCGAAAACCAGCATAAGAAACGGCACCGCGCCGAGAAGGAGGGCGAATCTTGTCCCTTTCCGCATTTGACCTCCTTGGGTGCGCCCATTATAACAAAAAGAAAAACGGGGATGCATCACTTTTTTTCCTACAAGAAACGTATCGGCGTGACGGCCGGTTTTCAAAATAAGTGATCGATCGCCCGTTTTTTTGAATTCGTTTTTTGGTATAATAGATTGTTTATTGGAACGATTTATTGACAATCATGGACGACGAGATCATCCTCCGCGGCGTCAGGGTCCACAACCTTAAAAATATCGACCTCAACATCCCTTTGCACCGGTTCATCGTCGTCACCGGCGTCAGCGGCTCGGGAAAATCGTCGCTCGCCTTCGACACGCTCTACGCCGAGGGCCAGCGGCGCTACATCGAATCGCTCTCGGCCTACGCCCGTCAGTTCCTGGAGCGGATGGACAAGCCCGATGCCGACCTCATCGAAGGCATCACGCCGGCCATCGCCATCCAGCAGAAGGCCACGACCAAGAATCCGCGTTCCACGGTCGCCACGGTCACGGAGACCTATGACTACCTGCGCGTTCTTTTCGCCCGGATCGGCGTTGTCCACTGCCTTCAATGCGGAAAGCCGCTCGCCCGGGACACGGTCGACTCCATCGTCGAGACGCTCGACAAGCTTCCGCCGGCGACGAAGGTCCTGATCTCGTTCGCCTGGCCGGCGGACAAGGGTTTGGCCCCGCTCAAAAAGCTCGGATTTTTCAGGGTCATCCGCGGCGGAGAGGTCTGTGAATCGAACGGCGTCAAGTTCAAAAAGAACGAGGCCCTGGATATCTTCGTCGACCGCCTCGCGCTCGATCCGGACGACCGCGAACGGCTCGTCGATTCCCTGGAATCGGGCCTCAAGCACGGTGAAGGCCGGGTCAAAGTCCGGATCGAAGACGGCCGCGAATTTGTCTTCTCGGACAAGCTCGAATGCAAGGCCTGCCGGATTTCTTATGACGACCCGTTTCCCAATCTCTTCTCGTTCAACAGCCCGCAGGGGGCCTGCCCCAACTGCCATGGGTTCGGCGACCTAGCCGTGCTCGACGAGGACAAAATTGTCCCCGACAAGTCCAGATCACTTGAAGACGGAGCCATCGAGCCCTGGACCAAGCCCGTCTCCCGAGGCATG
>JALHTW010000149.1 GCA_022866045.1 Candidatus Aminicenantota bacterium
CAGGGCGATCGAGTCGGTCTGGTCCAAGGTCATGGGCGTGACGGTGATGTAGCCGTTCCTCAGGCGCCAGGAATCGGTCATTTCATCTGTCCCGGCGTCTATCGTCTTGAAATCATACCAGATAAAGTACTTCCCTTCGATAAAGTACGGCCGGAAAACATAATCCGGGTAAGGACGTGTGTCTTGGCGGACCGCCAGGGCGCCCTTAATTTCTGGGCGGGGTAGGTTGGGATAGTTGATATTCAAGTAGCGGCCGCTTTTCCAGCCTCTTTCGCGCATTTCTTTTATAAGCTCGACCATAAAATCCGCCGTATCTTCTAGATAGGCCTTCTCCTTCTCTGGATCTTGTTCCTTCGCCAGAGAAACGGCCATGGCCGGGATTCCTTTGATGTATGCTTCTCGGGCACATCCAACCGTTCCCGAGGAGAAAGTCATGACACCCAGGTTGTCCCCCCTATTGATTCCGGATACGACCAGGTCGGGTTTCTCCGTGAGGAGCAGTTCCAGGCCGAGTTTGACGCAGGTGGCGGGAGTTGTGTCTGCGGCAAACCAATTTTCCTTCTCGCCTTTCTTGATTGGCATGACCACGAACGGCTGATCAAAGGTCAAGCTGTGGCTGACTCCGCTATAGTTACGGGAAGGCGCAACGATGTCCACATAGGCAAGCTGCATCAATTTTTTGGATAGGATCTCCAGCCCGAGGGAACTTATGCCGTCATCATTGCTCAATAAAATGCGGAATTTGCCCGCTTCCTCTGTCGGTTGCTGGCCAAAAGAGGAGACGGCCAGGCCCAACACCATCAATAGAATGAGATATGTTTTCTTTTTCATGAGACTCTCCTCACGACGGATGACGATATGACGAGAAGATGTGCATTCACTCAAAAATCATTTAGAGACAGCATCATGGCGAGATCCTTTGGACGATTTCCACATACTTATGCACACAAAATGTGGAAATCGTCGGCTAACTCTTGCATTGTCATCATTTCCTGTTCTTGACGTATTGGTCAAACCACTCCAGCATTTCGGCAATGACGTGAAGCACCGACTCTCGACTGCTGTAGCCGTGGCTTTCGTAAGGAAGAATAACCAGTCGAGATGTGGCCCCGAAGCCCTGCAGGGCGGAAAACAGCCGCTCGGACTGGATGGGGAAGGTCCCCGAGTTGTTGTCCGCCTCGCCGTGGATAAGCAGGATGGGCTCATTGATCTTATTGGCGAACATAAAAGGCGACATATTGATATAAGAGGAAGGGGCTTCCCACAAGGTACGGCGCTCGTTCTGGAAACCGAAGGGGGTCAGGGTCCGGTTGTAGGCGCCGCTCCGGGCAATGCCGGCGGCGAACAGGTCGGTGTGGGCCAGCAGGTTGGCGGTCATGAAGGCGCCGTAGCTATGGCCGCCCACCCCCACCCGGTTCGGGTCGGCCACTCCCAACTCGGACAACTTGTCGATGGCCGCCCGGGCGCTGTCCGTAAGCTGCCGGACAAAGGTGTCGTTGACCGTCTGCGGATCCCCGATGATGGGCATTTCGGCGCCGTCCAGGACAACATAGCCTTGGGTGAGGAAAAAGAGATGCGAAGGGCCGCGGAAATAGGTGAAGCTGTTGGCCGAGCCCCGGACCTGGCCGGCCACTCTGGAATCGGTGTACTCGCGAGGATAAGCCCACACCACGGCCGGCAATCGGGTTCCCTCTTTATACCCGGGCGGAAGGTAGAGTGTGCCGCTGAGTTCCACGCCGTCGGACCGTTTATATTTAATGAGTTGCTTTTTCAGCCCGGTGAGCCGGGGGGCGGGGTCCCTGAAGTCGGTCAGTCTGGTGCGTTTTCCGCTCTGGAGGTCCAAGCGGACGTAGTTCGGCGGCTCGGTTGGCGACTCCGAGCTGATGAGGATGAAGCGACGCGAAGTTGCCAGGAAATCATTGAATCTCTCAAAGCGTGCTTCGGCGGATTGGAACAGTCGTTTTTTTCTCCAGGGTCCGGAGGTTCAGCCGGTCCAGGAA
>JALHTW010000150.1 GCA_022866045.1 Candidatus Aminicenantota bacterium
AATCGTTTGTCGCAGTTAGAAGCTGAACCGGGCGCCGAGCCTGGCCGAGCGGACGCCGTAGATGCTGGTGATCTGGGCGTACGTTGTCGAGGGCGTGTAGGCCACGGGGCTTTGGTCGTACCGCAGATAGGGGGCGGGATCCTGGTTGACGTTGACGCCGCTGCGGCCGCCCAGGTTGAAGATGTCCACATAGAAGTTTACCCTGCCCGTGTTGCCCAGCTTGAATTCCTTTTCGATGCGAATGTCCAGATTCGTGTAGGAGGGGCCTCTTCTTGAGCCGGGAGCTTCAGCGTTCACGGCATAATACGCATTAGCCGTGCCGAAGCCCATGTGGTTCGTCGGGAAGTAGACGCGGGCGAGGCTCCGGCCCCACGGGCTTCCCGAGCGGTACTGGAAATAGGCGCTGAGGACGAAATCCATGGGCAGAATGTAGGTCCCCATGATCTTGATCTGGAGGGGGCGGTCGTAGCTCATTGTACCGTAAGCGTTGATGAGCGTGTTCGGGTTGTCGAACATGGTAGACTCCCCTTCGGTCGCGCTGTAACCGGGGTCGCAGTTCCCCTTGAACGAGCTATAGAGGACCGAACCCTTGAGCTGCCACTTGTTCGTCATCCTCTTGTCGAAGGAGAGGATCGCCGCCCAGTATTCGCGTTTGGCCTCGGGGGGATTGCCACCCATCATGTTGGCCGCAGGCCGGTCTTTTCTCAGGCCGTAGACGGTCATGTTCTTATCGTCGGCCGTGCCGAAGGCGCCGTCCCAGCCGGGGTCAGTAAACGTGAAGGGCAGCCAGATGAGCCCGACGCTGTCCGTGGCGTTGACGTCATAGCCGTTGACCTCGTCGAAGTCCTCGACGATGTTCTTATTGACCTTCCAAACGAAGTCGAAACCGAGCCTGAAATCCTGGAGGACTTCATGCGCGATGCCGGCCATGATCTCGTCCATATAGGGAGCTTTGAGATCCTTGGGGTAATAAGAGTAATTGGGATCTTGATTCGGATACCCTCCGTTGGCGGAGTCCACGACATACGCGTCCACGCCGGGCATGTCCATGAGCTTATTTTTATTCGTGTCGGTCCAGAGATAGTAGATCGTCGTTGCGCCGAAAATCTGGGCGCCGTTGTATTTTGCGGTCCAGACCGGTTCGTAGTAGCGGGAATACGAAAGCTTGAGAGCGGTCTTGCCCGTCCCGAAGAGGTCGTAGACGAGGCCGAGCCGAGGTGAGAGCGTCGTGAACGAGACGGGTTTCTTATAGGGCGTTATCAGAGCGTCCCATGGGGCGTATTTTTGCCCCTCATCATAAGCCTTCAGGGTCAGAGCTTCGATGAGGTAGTTGGGACCGTAGGCGTCCACTAAGGCCGGGTTGGCCTGCGGCGGCGGCGCATCATACCTTAATTTAGGCCGCGACTGCTCCGGCTCGTACTGGTAGCTGTAGTCTATGCGCAGGCCCAGGTTCAAGGCGAGGCGGCCGGTGTTGAGGCTGTCTTGGAGGAAGCCGGAGAACCTCCGGGCGTGATCCTGGACGTCCCACATACCCCGATTGGGCGTGCATGTCCGGATCCTAAGGCGGCCCCGGAATGCCGACGCGCTCGAATAATAAGGATTGCCGTTCTTGTAGTCAGCCCAGTAGGAATAATAGGGATTTTCCCGGTACCAGTCGCGATGATATTCGCCTTGTTCAAATTCGAAGCCGGCCTTGAGCTCATGGTTGGCGCCGAGGAAATCGTCCTGGAAGCGGGTGATCGAGGCCGAGGCCAATGTTTTTTTCCGGATGTATTCGTCGTTGTAACCGGCGGCGCCCCAGTACACCTTCGCCTGGTTATCATAGTACGTGTAAGCGTTTGGGGTCATGGAGTGGAGAGGGAAGAAGCGGCGGACGTAGGTCCCCCGGACATCGAAGAACGTGTTCTGATCGAGGACGATGTTGAACTGGTGAGTCGTGGCGTATGTGTTCTCGTGGTCCCAAATCCTCACGTATTCGTAGGAGGCATCAACGCCGAGGGAATTCTGATAGACCGGCTCGTAGATGTGGTTGTAGTGGATCATGCCCATGTAGCGGATGTTCTTCGAGATCTGAAAGGTCAGCTTCCCGAAACCCATCCATTCCTGGTGCTCCACATCGTAGTGTTTGAGCTTGGCGGGATCGGTGAAGCCCGCCGTGGCCATCCGCATCTCCGGCGTGTTCGGATTGGCCTGCTCCCAGACCTGCCGGCGGCCGTTGAGGAAGAACCAGACGCGGTCCTTGATGATCGGGCCGCCGAGGTTCAAGGAGAAGTCCTTGTAGTCCAAGAATTTTTCGGGCGGATTGACGTTCATCGCTCTGATCTGCTCGGGCGCGATAAGGTCCTCGCCGAGGCTTCTCTGGGTGTAATAGAAAACCCCCCCACCCGAGATCTTGTTGCTGCCGCTTTTGGTGACGATGTTGATATAGGTCGAATCGGTCTGGCCGACCTCGGCCGGATGGGCGCCCATCTCGAACTCGATCTCATCATAGACGTCGACGTTGATATTGGCCATGGAGTAATTCACGGCGGGGTCGTTCATCGGCACACCGTCCATCGCGTAAAGCTGGCTGCGCAGCGTCCCGCCCAGGATGGACGACATCCGGCGGTAGTCGATGCCTTCGGCGATGGCGCCCGGGATAGAATTCTGGATGTCGTAGAGGTCGCGGTTCATAGGAATGCTGGTCAGGAACTGGGCGGTGTAGTTAACGCTCATCTTCGTGGACTGGACGTCCACGACGGGCGATTTGGCCACGACCGTGACTTCTTCTTCGACTGCGGCTACTTCAAGCTCAATCGTCACCTCGGTCGTTTTTCCGACGCCGACCAGAATCCCTTTAAGGATCTTGGTCTTAAAACCGGGCATTTGGGCCCGGACTTCATATTCGCCGGGAAGAAGGGCCGGGAACCGGAATAAGCCTGTTGCCGGGGTCACGTAGTTTTGGACCCCCATAAGCGCGGGGCCGGATGCGGAGATTGTGGCGCCGGGGAGCGGGTTTTTTTCCTTATCGATGACTTGGCCGTGGATCGAGCCGGTCTGCCGCTGGGCATAGGTTAAAGAAGAAAAACACAGGACGAGGGTGAGGACAAGAATGATGCCAAAAGTCTTTTTGTTCATTTAACCTCCTTTACTTTTATAAAAAAAATTCCCTTCAAAATTATGCAAATATCATGCCAGAGAATGAAAAAATTAATTTATTTAATTTTAATAAGTTACTTATTGAATCACGACGACGCTGGCCCGATATATCCATTTTTATGAATTCTAATCCATTTTATTGGCGTCAGTCAAATTTTCTTTGGCCCAGGAGGCCGAGCCGATCAGCCCCGCGTCATTGCCCAAGCCGGCCCGTTCGATCGAGCAGCAGGCAAAAGTCGCTTTGTAGGACCGCCGCCGCGCTTCTTCGATCGTTGGAGGCAGCAGAAATTCTCCTGTCGTCATGACGCCGCCGCCCAGGAGGATTTTTTCAGGATTGAGGAGATTGATAAGCATTCCCAGACCGATGCCCAAATAATATCCTGCTTCGGAAAAAGCGTGACGCGCTTTTTCTTCTCCGTTTTTGGCCCGATGGTAGATGTCCTCGGAGGTAAGGGGGATCTCGCTCTTGGCCAGAGCCCGGTATTTCCGGACGATGGCCGGAGCCGATGCCTCGGTTTCGAGGCAGCCCTGGAGGCCGCATTTGCATCGCTCGCCGTCAGGGTTGACGATGATGTGTCCGACCTCGGCGGCATAGCCGCAGCTGCCCTGCCACAGCTTTCCGCCAAGGATGATTCCTCCTCCTATGCCGGTTCCGATGGTCAGAAGGACCATGCTCGAGACGCCGCGGCCGGCCCCGCATTTCCATTCGCCGAAGGCGGCCATGTTGGCGTCGTTGTCCACCCAAAAAGGAACGTCGATATATTCGGCGATGGCCGGATAAAGATCGAAATTATCGAGCTCGGCGTAATTCGGCGACTGGAAGATCTTTTTTTCCCTCAAACTGTAAATGCCGGGGAAGCCAAACCCGGCCGCTCTGATTTTTCGGGATTCCCGTCTTTTCAAATCCTGCCACAGGGTTTCGATGAGGCCCATCAGCTCCCGGATGGTCGGCGGCGTCGGGGCTTTGTCCTTAAAAAGCAATGTCCCCGCGTCATCGATGAGCCCGTATTTGAGCTGAGTGCCCCCAAGGTCGAAACCGGCGAACACGGCCATGGTCAGCCCTTCTTGCCGACGGCGGCGTAATTCGGCGCCGCGTAGAGAAGGCTGTTCAGCCGGTCGATGTTGCGGTTGAGGATGCTCGCTGTTTCGTCCGCGGCCGGCAGGTTCTGGAGCCTTTCATCTCCGAGCTCCGCGCCAAAGGCGATCTCGACATCCGCAAAACCCGAGGATTCCATCAGGAACTTGAGCGCCTCCGGATGGACGGGTTTCTGGTGCGTCACATCCAGGAAATAGATCTGGACGAGGGCGAAGACCGAGGTGGGATTCACGGTTTCGAGAAGAAGCGTGCCGCCGGTCGCCAGCTTCGCCTGGCAGAGCTCGATCATTCTTTTTAAATAGGGCGGCGGAAGATGTTCGATGACCTGCGAGGAAAAGATCCCGTCGAGCGAGCCGTCCGGCCATTTCGCGAGCGTCTCCAGGATGTCGGCTTTCCGGCAGTTCAATCCTTTATCCAAACAAATGTCCACCATCTGGCCGTTGCCGTCGACGCCGGACCCCTCGATCCCATTCTTTTGGAGAAGGTCGAGAAATTCCCCCCGGCCGCAGCCCAGATCGAGGACTTTTCCGCCGGGGCGAAAATAGGAAATATAAGGGGCCTGCTGCCTTTTGATGTCGTCCTCGGAACCCCGGAATCGGTTTTCAAAGCCCGTATACCGGCTGTCCTCGAGCGGCTCAAGGACCTCCTTCACCGCCGCGGGGGCGGGCATCTTCTTTTTTTCGAGGACGGCCAGGAGCCGGTCCAGCTGGTCTTTGAGAAGAACGAATTTTTTCAGAAGGATCCGGGCGTCCTCGACGGCTGAGGCGAACTTGTCCACCCGCCATTCCATGCTCTTGAAGATCATCCCGACGTGGTTGCTGGCGAGGGCGTCCCACTCCTTGTCCTTGGCATCGGTCAGGCCGTTTTGGAGTTCAAGGAGGTCGGCCAGGGCGACCGCCAGGGCTTTGCCGTCGAGAGCCTGAGCTTGCTCTTTAAGCTCCTGGATCTTTTTCGCGAAGGCTTGTTCTTTTTCTCGCCGTTTCTGGGCGAGTTTTTCGATCGTCCGTCTCATCAGTCCTAGGCAGGGGGATGATGGGCTTTGTCGTCGGGAGGGGCGGTTTCTTTGTTCTTGTCTTTGCCGCTCACGGAGCTTTTAAAGTTCTTGATTCCTTCGCCCAGGGATTTGCCCAGTTCGGGGAGTTTGCGGGCGCCGAAGATGATGATCACGATGAGCAGGACAAGCAGCAGCTCTTGAGGTCCGATGGGGCCGAATAAAAACATCTATTCCTCCTTCGCAGGCGTCTTGTCTGACCTGATTGGATTACGAAAACCACCTAAAAGGTACTTCTTTCGCCCCAAAAAGTCAATAAAACGTGACTCGGGATTAGAATCTTTCGAAAAATTTCAAGAGTCCTCGGAGATGCGCCCAGATGCCGTTCTTGAGCCGGATGCGGGCCGGGCTCGGGAGGGCCGGGGGAGGCTGACCTTGGACCTTATTATCTGCCGAGAGAACGCTGACGGTCATTTCGCCGTCCGTGTAAAACCAGTCGCCCTCGCCGTTAGTCGCCCTGAACGTCGGGCCGATTCCTGTGACCTGGTATGTTTGGACGAGTTGCCCGGCCTTTTCGAGGTCGTTCATCAGGGTCTCGCGCTCCGTATCGATATCGGGCGCGATGTGATGTGTGATCCCTCCCGTGATCCGGCTGAGGCCGATGCTCCGGTCGAATGTGGCGGCGCCCAGCCAGAGGGGTTTTCCGTTGAGGCCATATTGGTCCGCGCGCCAGAAGCGGGCGTGGTGCCTCTGCCGGGGGCTTTTTCCGACCGGTCGTTCAAAAGCGAGGTCCTGTTTGCGGCCAAAAAGATAGAGGTTGCTGACGGGCGCTCTTGGATAGCGGCGCTTCAGGATCTCCCTTTCAAAGATCTTCAATTCCGATAGGACATTTCTTGGCTCGGCCAAAGACCAGCCGGCGGCCGCCATCGCTTGGATGAACTCTTCCTCCGTGCCGACCAACGCGACATTGAGCGGATCGCCGGGTTTTCCGAAAGATTTTTGGGTGGTCTTCGGAGCGCTCCCCAGCGAAACATGGTATTCGTAATGTTTCCAGGCGGCCGGGAGAATCACGTAAGCCAGGGAGAGGTATATGAGGATGAGAATCAACAGGATCCTAAGGAACTTGAAGAAAGGCTTTCTGAGGCGGGCCATGGTCGATTCCGTCTTTCCCCGAATTATCTCCGCGATAAAATCAATTGTCAAATGCTGAACATTGACTTCACGGCAGTCGGATGATATACCTTGTCCCTCATATCTGGGTAAGGAAAAGCGTCATGATATCCCCCTGTCATTTCATGAAGATAGGAAGCTTGACGGTCTCCTTGTCCGGCCTTGCAGAGAAGTTTTTTTCTCGGACGAATTCCCGGGCGCCGGCCACGCTCGAAAATTCGGTCGCGTTTTTTCAAAACACGGACGAGTTTCTAATGTCCCTGATTTTAAATATTCAAAGGGAGGCGAGAAAACATGAATAAGCGAAAATGGATTCTTCTTATCGCGGCCCTGGCCGTCATCGCCGGCGTTGTCGCAGCCCAGTACACTCCTTGGCTCTATTGGACGTTCCTGCCCAAGGACCAGATCGACGAGATCGTCGGCGAGGCCTCGGGCGAGACGGCGCTGAGCACGATCATCGAGATCAATGGCTACAACCGCGACAGGTTATCCGACGAATATGCCGGGCCGTTCCAGGAAACGCAGGTCATCCTGAAACGGCTGAAACAATACGGTGTTTCGGCAGAGCTCGTAACCTTCCCCGGCAGCGAAGTCTGGGATGCCGTCAAAGGCGAGCTCTGGGAAGTGAAGCCCAAGCGCCAGAAGATCGCCTCGATGAGGGACATGGTCCCCATGCTCGCCTCCGGGAGCCAGCCGACCGACGTCACGGCCGAGCTCGTCTGGGTCGGCCGCGGCACTCCGGCCGAGATCGATGCGGCCAAGGTCGAGGGCAAGATCGTCGTCACCGAAGGGTCCATCGGCCAGGTCCACAACTATGCCTGCCAGCAGAAGGGCGCTCTCGGCGTGATCGTCATCAGCCAGTCGCGGCCGTATTTCGACCCGCTCCAGATGACCTGGACGGGCGTCGGCGGAATGCGCGGCGGCCAACGCGGGCAACAGCCCCCGGCCCAGCCCGTTCAGACGCCCCCGCCGCCTCCGGCCAAGCCCAAGTTCGGGTTCCAGCTTCCGGTGCGCGAGGGCGACTTCCTGAAGCTGCGGCTCCTGGCCAACGAGAAGATCACGGTCCGCGCCCAGGTCGATTCCAAGCAGGAAAAGTACAAAAATGAGGACATCGTCGCCCTTATTCCCGGGACTGATCCCAACGCGGGCGAGATCATTTTCTCGGCCCATTTGTTCGAGGGAATCACGAAGTTCGGCGCCAACGACAACACCTCGGGAAGCGCTTCCATCCTGGAGGTCGCCCGGGTGCTCAACACGCTCATCCAGGAAGGCCGCCTGCCGAAGCCGAAGCGGGCGATCCGCTTTCTGTGGGGCCCCGAGATTGGAGGGACCGGCATGTGGGTCAAGGCCAACAAGGCGATCATGGACAAGACCCTGTGCAACATCAACATGGATATGGTCGGCGAGTGGCTGAGCAAAAACCAGGGCTTCATGTGCTTGATGCGGACGACCTACGGCAACCCGCACTATGTCAACGACGTCATGGAGAACTATTACCGGTACATCGGCGAGGGCAACCGCGAGCGCGTCCAGAACCGCGCCGATTTCTATAAAGTGCCCGTGCGGATCGTGGCGCCCTTCGGTGCCGACGAGCCGTTTTATTATTCGATCGAGACGCACTACGGCGCTTCGGACCACGAAGTCTTCAACGACTGGGGCGTCCGGGTGCCCGGCGTCATGATGATCGTCTGGCCGGACCGGTGGTATCACACCTCCGGCGACCTTCCCGACAAGTCCGACGCGACACAGCTGAAGCGGGTGGCGGCCATCGGCGCGGCCGGCGCGTACACCATCGCCAACGCCGACGACAATATGGCGGTCAAAATCGCGGGTGAGATCGCGAGCAACGCGGCGCGGCGGCTCGGACATCAGCTGGTCGTGGGCCTTGAAACGCTCAACAGGGCCGAAGCCAAGACACTGCTCGATTCCTACAAGGCGGCGCGCGCGTTCGTCGAAGGCGCGATGGTGAACGAAAAAGACACCCTCGACTCTGTCCTTCAGCTTGCGACGGATAAGGCCAACGTCGCCGCTTACATTGCCCAGATGAAGAAGTCGGTGGACGCGATCAGCGCCGCGCACCTGGCGACGCTGCAGACCCACATGGAAGCCATGGCGAAGAAGCTGGGGACCAAGGCCGTCAAGATCGAATTGTCGGACCTCGAGAAAAAGGCGATGAAGATTGTCCCGAAGCCGACGGCCAAAGTGACTGGCGAGGTCCACCAGGGCTACCAGAAATACCTAAGCCAGGTCCCCCAGGCCGAGCGGGCGAAATTTCCCTACGCCGGCGAGCTGTTCACCACGAATGAACTCCAGCTACTGATCAACGGCAAGCACAACGTGCTCGAACTCAAGGCCCTCCTCGACGCCCAGTCCCAGAGAAAGTCCACGATCCAGGGCATTCTCAATTATCTCCAGATCCTGAAGATAGCCGGTCTGGTCGAATATTAACCTGAATAATTCAGATTAATTTTGTTAAATAGGGGGACTATAGAGAGGGACACGGAAGGGTGTCCCCCTATTTTTATTATTTTATTTAAACAGACTCGATCGGAACGCTCTTCACTGCCGAGCCCTTTTCCCTGAACCAGAAACAGAACTCTTTGGCGAGGTCGATGTGGACGCGAAATTTTCCCTTTTCCTTGAAGGGTGAGAGATCCAGATTCACTGGGAATTCCTCTCCTGGATTTATGTCCTTGGGAAGCTCGAAGCGGGCGGGTTCTCCGCCCCTGTTTCGCCCGTCCTCTCTGGAGATCCAAACGCCGATCCTCACCATATGGCTCTGGGAGGAATTTCGATACCATGGGACATTGCCGGCGTTCTTGATCTTCAAAGCAATCTCGAATCGATCTTCGGACTTCACTCGGGCGGGCGCGTTCATCACTTCCATTTCAGCCCTGTACTCGTAAACTTTCGTCGGCGCCTCTCTTTCATCGCCGGTTAGAGCGTTCTTTGGATTTTTGGGATCCTCCGGCTTCATGAGAAAAAGAGAAAGGGACGTATAGATGGTGTTGAAATTTCTGAGGACGACGTGGGGAGTTCTATAGACCTCGATCGGTAGGGCTAACGGCAGATTGGCAAACTCCTCTTCTATGCGCAGGTCAAGAGGCTCATTGAGGAAAAATCCAGACTCATGAATCAGCTCTTTCAAGTTCTCGATCCTGAAATAATCCCTTCTCCGTGCCAGGCGATTCAGGATCAGTTCTGTCGTCAGGGCCACGACTCCTCCAGGCTTCAGGACCCTGTTCATCTCTTCGAGCGACCTCAGCTTGTCCTTCTTCCCTCCGAAGTGTTCG
>JALHTW010000151.1 GCA_022866045.1 Candidatus Aminicenantota bacterium
CCTGGTCTCCCAGCGAAAGGAGCAGCGTGCCGACCTGGTCTATGCCGGCCGAGGGAAGTCCGGTCAGAATATCCCCCTCCCGACAATTCGACGTCGAGCGTCCTGGAATGATCTCAACATGTTTCTCGCCCAAAAGGCCGATGGACGATAACGTGACCTGAGAATCCTTGGGAATCTCCACCTGCGGATAAATGGTCAGGAAGACCTGCGCCCGGCGCCGGACGAGCTTGATGTCCTTGACATAGCCGATCGGGACGCCGGCCATTTTCACCGCGGCCCGTTTATCCAGGCCTACGGCGGTCTCGAAATCAGCCGAGACCGTGTATCCCGAACTCTTGAAGAGCACGGACATGTCCCCGACGATGAAGATGAACACCGCCAGGATGAAAATGGCCGTCGCGACGAAAATCCCGATGCGAAGCTCGCGCGTCATTGTCTTCTCCCCCCCCTCACCAATTCGTGATCGGGCCTTGGGCCCGTCCGTGGATGAACTGCTGGACGACGGCGTTCGCCGAATTCTTTATGGCCTCCGGGGTGCCGATCTCGACGATCCGTCCTTCATAGAGCAAGGCGATCCTGTCCGCGACCTTGTACGAGCTGACCATGTCGTGGGTGATCACCACGGAGGTCACGGTCATTTCTTTTTTCAAGAGGATGATCAATTCGTTGATGGCGTCCGCCCGGATCGGATCGATGCCCGTCGACGGCTCATCATAAAGGATGATCTCCGGCCGATAGGCGATCGCCCGGGCAAGGCCGACCCTTTTTTTCATGCCACCGCTGAGCTCATAGGGCATCAGGCCCTCGATCCCGCTCAACCCGACCTTGGCCAGGCAGTCCGCCACCCTCGTCCTGATCCCATCCGGCCCCAGGTCCGTGTAGCGCTCCAGCCCGAACGCCACGTTCTGGGCCACGGTCATCGAATCGAAGAGCGCCGCGGCCTGGAAAAGCATCCCGAACCGGCGCGTCGCCCGGAGAAGCTCGTCGCCCCGCAGCGCCGTGATGTTCATCCCGTCGACGTTGATCTCGCCGCGGTCCGGCTTCATGATGCCGATGAGGAGCTTGAGCAGGACGCTTTTGCCGGAGCCGCTTTGCCCGATGATGACCATGGTCTCGCCTGTCCGGATCTCAAGGTTCACGCCGTTCAGGACCTTCTTCGGCCCGAAGGACTTGCGGACATCGATGATACGGATCATAGGCTCAGGTTTCCCGGAAGGAACTTACTTAGGAAAAAGTTCGAGATGAGGATCGAGATGCTGGCGATCACGACCGTCCGGGTCGTAGCCCGGCCCACGCCCTCGGCGCCGCCTTCGGCTTTGAGCCCCTGCCAACAGCCGATAACGGCGATGATAACGCCGAAGACCCCGGCCTTGAGGACCCCGGTCAGAACGTCCCACAGCTCCAGATAGAGGAGCGTGTTCCGGAGATAGACCGTGCCGTTGACGCCCATGATCACCACGTTATAGATCAGGCCGCAGATGATGCCGATGATGTCCCCGAAGATGGTCAGGCAGGGAAGCATTAAGAACGCGGCAACAGTCCGGGGCACCACGAGATACCGGTTGGGATCGGCTCCGAGCGTAAAGAGCGCATCCACCTGCTCCGTGATCTTCATCGTGCCGATCTCCGCGGCCATGGACGAGCCGACCCGGCCGGCGGCCATCAGACCGACGAGGATGGGGATGAGTTCCTTGGTCAGCCCCAGCGAGATTATCGGGCCGCCGTACGCCTCGGAGCCGGGCCCGATGTAGCGGTGAAAGCCGAGATACGTCTGGAGGGCGAAGACCAGCCCGCCGAATGCCGCGGTCAACGAAATGACGGGCAGCGTCCGGACGCCGATCTCCTCAAGCTGCTGGAGAAAGATCTTCTTTTCCCAGGGCCGCTTGAAAAGATTTCTGAATGTTTTGGAGGAAAGGAAGGCCACCTCACCGAGCTGCCGGAAGAATTCGGCGAGAAGAGAGATTCTTTGGTCGCGGCCCATCCTTACGCCTCGGCTTCGGTATAAGTGAATTCAAGGTCCGCGAATCGGGCATATTTGTCCTGAAAAGCCAGCTTGACCGTGTCTGTTGGGCCGTTCCTCTGTTTGGCGATATTGATTTCGGCGACCCCCTGGACCCTGACCTCGCGCAGCCGCTCTTCCTTGGAAAGATACATCTCGGGCCGGTAGATGAAGATCACCACATCGGCGTCTTGCTCGATGGCGCCGGACTCCCGGAGGTCGGAAAGCTGCGGGCGCCGCTCACCGCGTCCTTTTTCGGGAGCCCGGCTGAGCTGCGAAATACCGACCACGGGGATCCGGAGTTCCTTGGCCAGTTCCTTGAGCGACCGCGAGATGAAGGACATTTCCTGGTTGCGGTTCTCGAACCGGCCCCCCGTCCGCATGAGCTGGATGTAGTCGATAAAGACGATGTCGAGGTGCCTCTCCATCTTGAGGCGGCGGGCCTTGGCCTTCATTTCCATCAGGGTCAGGGCGGGCGTCTCGTCGAGATAGATGTTCGCGTGGGAATATTTTTCGGCGCTCAGACGGATCCGCTCGAGCTCTCGGTCGCTGATGTAGCCCGTGCGGACGCTTTTTATGTCGATCATGGCGTCCGCGCAGAGCATCCGGATGACGATCGCCTCCTTCGACATTTCCATGGAGAAAAAGCCCGCGGCATAATCGGTTTTGATGCCGACATGCTGGGAGATGTTCAGGCATAAAGCGGTCTTCCCCATGGACGGCCGGGCGGCGATGATGACCAGTTCCTGAGGATGGAAGCCCGCCGTAAGCTTGTCGATATCGCGAAAGCCCGAGGGGATGCCCGTGACGGCCTCCCGCTTCTCGGTCAGCCGCTCGATGATGTCCATGGTCGGCCCGGTGAGGTCGGCCATAGAGAGGAACCCTTGTTTCGTCCTCTCCTCGGCGACATCGAGGATGGCCGCCTGGGCGGCGTCGAGAAGCTCGTCCGCATCCTCTTTCTGCTCGTAGCTGGCGCTGATGATCTTGGCCGAAGAAAGGATCAGCCGCCTCAGGAGGGCCTTTTCTTTAATGATCCGGGCATAGTATTCGACATTCAGGTTCTTGGGCACGCCGTCCATCAAGGAGGCCAGATAGGCAGCGCCTCCGATCTCGTCAAGGGAGCCTTCCCGTCGCAACTCCTCGCTCAGGGCCAGAAGTTCGACCGGGCTCCCTCTATCGACGAGATAGGAGATCCGTTCGATGATCTTCCGGTGGGCGTCCCTGTAAAAATCCTCCGGCGAGATGATGGAAAGCACCACGTTGAGACTTTTGTTATTGACGAGGATCGCGCCGAGAACGGTCTTCTCGGCCTCAGGACTATGGGGAGGAGTCTTTTTGAGAAACATTAAATCGAGTTCCACGAGTCTCCTCCTTCCGGGCTTCGGTAACGCGCCCTCTTGTCTCTGCCTCTTACTGACTCCTTTTGATGACGCCCGTTTTATTTATCGGCGGCCGGGCTTTCCTCTTCTTCCTCTTTGACGACGGCGACCTTGACCTCTGCCTTGTCGTCGTGATAGACCTTGACCGGAACCGAGTAATTGCCCAGTCGTTTCAGCGGCTCGTCCAGGACGATCTTTTTCTTGTCGATATCAAACCCGATCTTATCCAGCGCGTCCTTGATGTCCGAGGCGCTCACCGACCCGAAGATGTGGTCCTTTTCGCCCGTTCTGCGGCTGAACGAGAGCGTGACCTGGTTGAGCTTCTCGATGAGCTCTCGATAGGACATCCGCTCCTGTTCGACCTTTTTCTTCAAGGCCTGCCGCTCGATCTCGATCATCTTCATGTTCGAGGCCGTGATCTCGATCGCGAGTTTCCTTAGAATGAGGTAATTCCGTCCGTAACCAGGGGCGACGTTGACAAGGTCGCCCTTCCGGCCGACGTTTTCGACATCTTGTTTCAGGATGACCTTCATGATTCCTCCCGACGTTCCTCCGAACCCGTTAATCCTCGACATAGGGCAGCAGCGCCATCAAGCGCGCCCGCTTGATGGCTGTGGCCAGTTTTCTCTGGTGAAAGGCGCAGGTTCCCGTGACCCGGCGGGGCGAGATCTTGCCCCGGTCGGGAATGTACTTTTTCAGGATGTCGGCGTTCTTGTGATCGATGAACTTCACGTTCCTCTGGCAAAAGCGGCAGAATTTCTTCTTGGGCGGGAAGAATTTTTTATACGAACTCTTTTCGGCTCTTTCTTCTCTGGCCATCCTATGCCTCCTCGCCCTTCTTGGTCTCCGGCGTCACGACGCTCTCCTTGCCGGCCGTGGCGTCCGCGGGTTCTTCAACGGCGTCTTTTGTCCTGCCCCGGCCCGCCATTTTCTTCCTTTTCCGGACGTTCTGCTGTGTTTCCTTCATCAGCGTCAGGTGGCGGAGGATGGTATCCATCTGCCGGAAGCGGCGGCCGAGCTCCAGCGGGATGTCAGGCCCGCCGTCATAGTGAAAAAAGACATAATAAGCTTCACCGTATTTGCCGATCTGATAGGCCATTCTCCGTTTCCCCCACTTTTCGAGCTTGACCATCTTCCCGTTCTTTTGAGAAACGACGTCGGCCATCTGCTGGATGAGGACATCCGCGTCCTCTTCGCTCAAGTTGGGAGAGATGAGAAATCCCGTCTCATACAGTCTCATAAAAACCTCCTTGTGGTTTAGCAGCTCCTCCTCTTTCGGAGGGGGAGCAAGGAGAATACGTTATGTTTCCCCTGTTGGCACGCTAATTAAAATGGTTCATCGCCCTGTCGATCCCGCTCGCGAGGATCAGGTCCAGCGCCTCTCGGGCTTTATCCAAGCTCTCCTCCAAGAGTCCCTTTTCTCCTCTCCTGAACGCCGCAAGGACGAACTGGACGATATCGCCGCCGGACGGCGCCGGCCCGATCCCGACCCGGATGCGGGGGAACCGGGTCGTCGCGATCTCCTGGACGATTGAGGTCATCCCTTTGTGCGTCCCTGGCCCGCCGTCCTTGCGGATCCGGATCTCGCCGAGCGGGATATCGATGTCGTCATAGACAACGAGGAGCCTCTCGGGCTCGAGGCGCATGCCCCGGACGAGTTCCCTCACGGCTTCGCCGCTTGCGTTCATGAAGGTCTGGGGCATCGCCAGGATCACTTTTTTCGACCCTCTTCTCACTTCGGCCGTTTTCGACAAAAACTTGTTCTTTTTCACCCGGACATCCCAGGCCTTGGCGACCCCCTTGATGAACATAAATCCCACGTTATGGCGGGTTTCCGCATAACGCCGGCCGGGATTGCCCAGGCCCACGACGGCCCACACGCTTTATTTCTCCTCTTTTTCTTCTTCTTCTTTCTTGCGCTCTTTTTTGATGACTTCGGGCTCGGCGGCTTCGACCGGGGCTTCCGCGACGACTTCTTCTTCCGGTTTGGCCTCGACCTTCTCCTCGTGCGGGACCTGGATCAGGACGATGACCGTGTTCGGCTCGCTGATCAGCTTCACGCCCTCGGGCGGCACGATGTCCGCGATCTTCATCGACTGGTGGAGATGGAGGGCGGAGATGTCAATCGTGATATGCTCGGGGATGTTGGCCGGGAAACATTCGATCTCGACCTCGCGCGTCATGAAATCAACGAACCCGCCCTCGGTCTTGACCCCGATGGCTTCGCCCGCGAGCTCGATCGGAATCGCGACCCGGATCTCCTTGTCCATGGCGATCTGAATCAGGTCGGCGTGCAGAAGCTCGTCCGACGTCTGATCGATCTGGAGGTCCTTGATCATGACGTCCTTTTCCTCGCCATCGAACGCGATCTTGAAGATCGTGTTCTCCCCGGTCTCAGATTTCAGGATTCTGATGATGTCCTTTTTATCCAGGATCAATGGAACGCTCGCCGCGCCCTCGCCGTAAAGGATGGCCGGAACCATCCCGGCTCTCCGGATCCGGCGCGAGGCATTTTTTCCGAAGATGTCTCTTTTTTCGCTTTTGATGACCAGGCTCATCGGTGCATTCCTCCTCACACAAACAGTGAGCTCACAGAGCTCCCTTCGTTGATTCTGCGGATGGCTTCGCCGAAGATCTCGGCGACCGACAGGGTGACGATCTTCCTGCAGCTTTTGCTTTTATCATTCAAGGGAATAGTGTTCGACACGATCAACTTTTCGAGCGGCGACTTCTCGATCTTTTCGACAGCCTGCCCGGACAGCACGGAATGGGTGCAGACCGCATAAATCGCCTTCGCCCCGTTCGCTTTCAGGGCCTCGGCGCTGAGGACCAAGGTCCCGGAGGTATCCACAATGTCGTCGAACAGGACGCAATTCTTGTCCTTCACCTCGCCGATGACGTTGAAGACTTGGGCAATGTTCGGCGCGGGGCGCCGCTTGTCGACGATGGCCAAGTTCGCGCCCAATCTTTTCGCGAATAACTTGGCCCGGCCCACGCCTCCGGCGTCCGGGGAGACCACGGTCAGGTCAGAAATGCCCAGACCCTGGACGTACTTGGCCAGGACCGGGACGCCGAAGAGATTATCCACCGGGATCGAGAAGAATCCCTGGATCTGGGGCGAATGGAGGTCCATGGTCAGGACCCGGTTGGCCCCCGCCGCTTCGAGTAGGTCGGCCACGAGCCGGGCGGAAATGGGCACGCGCGGCCTGTCCTTCCAGTCCTGCCGGGCGTAACAAAAGTAAGGCATGACGGCCGTGATCCGCTCCGCCGACGCCCGCTTGAATGCATCGATCATCAGGAAGAGCTCCATGAGATGGGTATTGGCATCGTGGGAGCCGGTCTGGATGACGAACACGTCCTCACCGCGCACGTTCTCGTCGATATAAAAATGGATCTCTCCGTCGCTGAACCGTTCCAGGACGCACTTACCCAACTCAATCTTGAGATAGCTCCCGATCTCGCGGGCAAGGCCGATGTTCGAAGACCCGGCGAAAACTTTCATGGTCGATTCCTTCGTTTTATATCTTAAACGCTCCATTTTTTTTATGTCTAAACTGGGGCGGGAGGATTCGAACCCCCGAATAGCGGATCCAAAGTCCGCTGCCTTACCGCTTGGCGACGCCCCAGCCTCAAGCTCTCTCCAGCCCTGCTCCCGGGTAAGCGTCTCGACAAGGACGGCCGCCCCGCGCATCTTCATCGCAGCCAAGCTCTGCTCGGCCTTGGCGCGGTCACGGAAAAGCCCGTACACCGCCGAGCCCGATCCGGTCACGAGAGACAATTCCGCGCCTTGCTTTCGGAAAAGGCTCTTAACCTCTATTAATTGAGGATAGAAGCTAAAAATCGTGTCTTCGAGATTATTTTCCAGAAATCCAAATTCTCGGGTTTCTAAAAACCGGCTAATTTTACTGTCTTTACCGGCCGAAGTCAAGGATGAGAGAAGGAGGTTTGCATAGATCAACGCCGTCGAGACCGGGAAGGGCGGAAGGACAAGAACGAGAGGAAGACGGGGCAGGTCGGGGAGGGGCCAGAGCTTGTCCCCTCGCTCCTCCCCGAGGCACAGCCCGCCTTCGAAAAAAAAGGGGACGTCGGCGCCAAGCGTCTTTCCAAGATCCGCGATTTCAGGCTTGGACAGGCCTAGCCCCCAGATCTTATTCAGGGCGTAAAAAGTCACCGCCGCGTTGCTGCTCCCGCCAGCCAAGCCCCGTCCTGCGGGGATGTTCTTTTCGACATGGATTTCGATCCCGGCCGAGACACCGAAACGGTCCTTAAGGAGCTTCACGGCCTTAAAGACCAGATTGCTCTCGTCCCAGGGGATGGAGGGATCGCTTCCCTGGAGCCGGATCTCGGACGAAGCAAGAGTCCGGAATTCGAGCAGGTCCGAGAGGCTGATCCACTGGAAGAGGGTCCTGATATCGTGGTAGCCATCGGGTCTTTTCCGGACGACCTCGAGGCCCAAGTTGATCTTGGCGAACGATCTAATTTTCATGTTTCAGGATCTTTTCGATGTCTTCCCAGATCTTCGGGGAAAAGTCCTTCAGAAAATCTTTGGTGAAAAGGCGGTCCGCGACCGGCTTGTTAAAAGCCATGACCAGGACAGTGATACTTCCGCGGCCGTCGACACTCCGGAAATCCAGCCGGCGTGGGACGGAGCTTCCCGGGAAAAATTCCCGCACTTTGAATTCGAAATCTCCCTTCCTGCCGGAGGCCTTGCGGCCCTCGTCGTCTTCATTGAATGTCCATTCCGAAAGAGTCTGTCGGTCCCCCATCCGTTCGCCTTTCCAGCGGCCGCAGAGGAGGCTGGTCATCTCCTGGAGACTGAGACGGGATCCCAGGAATTTTTCGATGATCTCGTCCGGGAGCGCTTTCCAATAGACTTTTTTCGAACGGAGGACGAAATAAGCCTCGCCCTCATCGATGTGGATCTCCGCGGCCGTCCGGCCCAGCCAGTCTTGGATATCGACCTTGGCCCGGCGGGAAGGCTCGAGGACGAAGGAAAATTTGGACCTGGCTGATTCCCCGTTCATGGTGACCCTGAGGGAGGCATAACCCTCGATCTCATTCAGCGCCGCGGGGACCGGCGCGATGATGGCGCGCGGCGCTCGGCAGCCGGCGGAAACGAGGATCGCCGCGAGAGCCATGAAAGCTCCGGTCTCGATCTTCTTTATCAACGGGGGACGTCCTTGGTCGGCATTGTCCATGGGCAGACCGCTTCGTCAATCCAGCTTAAAGCCGTAGTCCTCGGTCTTTTTCTGGGCCGGAGTTTTCGGTTTGGCCGACGCCGGAGCGCCGTCATCTGACAGATGGAACCCGTAATCTTCGGTCTTAATCTTTTTGGACTTCTGTGCCTGGCCGATCTTTCTCTTGCGGGACAAGGGATAGAACGGAGATTTCAGGCGCTTGCCGAAGCAAGACAGGTTCGGGCTAAAGATCATGAGCAGGACGAACGCCCCGAAGACGATGAGTATGCCGGCGAAACCCCAATTCACGGTCGATCCTCTTTAATAAAAAGTCGCGGGAGGCTATAACCCCGGAAACTGCGCGGGACTATTATAGGACTCGCCGCCAAAAAAGAAAAGGGGAAAAAATCAGATATCTTTAGGCTCCCCGGACATTCAGGCGCGGGCGATCAATCTTCCTGGAATTCCGGGATCTTGGCTCTTTCCTTCTTTTTTCCGAAATGAAACCCGATTAAAAAAGCGGAGGAAATGGCTATAACCGTAATCAGCGTTTTGAAAAAGTCCTTCATCAGTAAACCTTCCACTCTCTATTCTATTCAGGCGCTCGAAAAAGTCAACACATCAGACACATCGGGCTCGGAGGGACTCGCTCCCTCCCCGAGCCCTCTTCGGAGGAACGAATCCCTCTCAAGGCCGATGAAGGACCCGCCCAGCTTTTTTTCGGATTTGATTTCTGTCCATTTTGTCTATATATTTCAATAGAGATTTCCAAGGACTTCGAGGACATCATGAAGGGAAAAATGATTATCCTTTTTTGGGTGGTTTCATTCTTGGCCTCCTCTTTCTCTTCGGCCCAAGGGATTCGAAAGCCTGTCTGGGCTAGCCAATTCTATGACGAGAACAAAGCTGGGCTCTCTTCGCAGATCGACGGCTTTCTCGCGGCCGCAAAGCCCGAGCCCGTTCCTCCAGGCCAAATCCAGGCCTTGATTGTTCCTCACGCCGGCTATGTCTATTCCGGAAAGACGGCGGCTTTCGCGTATAAGCTCGTTCAAGGCGCGGACATCGAGACCGTCGTCATTCTGGGTCCTTCTCACCGCCTCGCCTTTGACGGATGCTCGATCTATCCCGAGGGCGGATTCGAAACCCCGCTCGGTATCGCTGATATCGACAAGCCCGCGGCCCAGGCCATCGCTAAAGCGTCGGGGTTCGGCTTCATTCCCGAAGCCCACGCCGAAGAGCATTCGCTCGAGGTCCAGGTGCCGTTCATCCAAAAAGTCCTGCCGAAAGCCAAAATCGTTCCCATTGTCATGGGCCTTCCCGCCGAAACGACGATCCGGACGCTGGCCGGCGCCCTGGTCAAAGTCCTCAAAGATAGACGGGCTCTCGTCATCGCTTCGACCGACATGTCGCACTTTCTAAAAAAAGACGAGGCGAACGCCCTCGATAAAAGCACGATCGACCTCGTCCAAAATCAAAAGATCACGACGCTCATGAGAAAAGTCGAGCGCGGGGAAAACATTTTATGCGGCGGAGCAGCGGTCGTCACGGCGCTTTTATATGCACAACAAATGGGCGAGGCCAAGGTCGCGGTTCTCAAATACGCCGACTCTGGGCCGGCTGGCGGCCCGGACGCCGGCGTCGTCGGGTACTTTGCGGCGGCCGTTACGACCGGCCCCGCATCACCGCGCGAATTCTCGCTCTCGGCGGACGAGAAAAAAGAGCTGCTCCGTGTCGCCCGGCAGGCCGTGGAGCTCTTTGTCCGGGAAAAGAAGATCTTGGAATACAAGACTGCGAACCCGAATTTCCTGTCCGAAAAGGGCGCTTTTGTTACGTTGAGAAAAAAAGGCGAGTTGAGGGGATGCATCGGCTATATCGAGCCCTTCTTCCCTCTATTCCAGACCGTGCTGCGCTGCGCCATTTATGCCGCGACCGAGGACACGCGGTTCTATCCAGTCACCCCAGCAGAGCTGAAAGACTTGGAGTACGAGGTCTCCGTCCTCACGCCTTTAAAGAAGATCGAAAATCCCGCTTCCGTCCAGGTCGGAAAGCACGGACTCGTGATCGCGAAAGGCGAACAGCGCGGGTTGTTGCTCCCCCAGGTCCCGGTCGAAAACAACTGGGACCGAGAGGAATTCCTGGCCCAGGCCTGTCTCAAAGCCGGCTTCGCCCCCGACGCCTGGAAAAAGGGCGTCGAGATCTATACCTTCGAAGCTATCGTCTTTAAATAAAAAGGCCGCGGGGCAAGCCGTCCGCCATTTTTGCCGGTCCTGCCCCGGCCCGTGCCTCTGATTTCCTCGAATTCGGTGTGCATCCCAAAATCGTAAATATGTTATAATACGACTATAAAGGAAATAAAAATGCCGATTTACGAGTATACGTGCCAAAGCTGCAAGAAGCGGTTCGAAAAGCTGCAGAAGGTTTCCGACCCGCCGTGCAATAAATGCCCGAGCTGCGGCGGCCCCGTGAAAAAAAATGTCTCCTCTCCGGCCATTCAATTCAAAGGTAAAGGGTTCTACATTACGGACTACGCCAAGAAGGAACGCCCCGCCCAAGAAGCGAAAGCCAAAAGCAAGGACAAGCCCAAGGACGAAAAACCGGCTGAAACGATCCCCGCCGACAAGCCCTGTTCGGACAAATAAAATCGGCTCGCTTGCCATGAAGACCGTCGTCCGCGCCCCCAACTGGATCGGTGACGTCATCTTCGCTCTCCCGGCGCTTGAAAGCCTCAAGGCAAATTTTCCCGAAGCCGGGATCTGGCTCGCGGCCAACGCCTGGGTCAAAGACCTTTTCTCGAGCGGCGAATTCGCCGACCGGGTCATCCCCCTCGGATCATCGAATCAATATAAAAAATTTAGGGAGTCGGCCCGTGAACTCAAACGTCACGCCTTCGACCTCGGCCTGCTCCTGACTAACTCCTTCTCCTCGGCGCTCTTGTTCGCCACGGCGAAGATCCCCGAGCGCTGGGGATATCACCGCGACGGCCGCGGCCTTTTTCTGACGAAGAGCGTTCATCTGAAGGATGAAGACCCTCCGCCCCACATGGTCCGTTATTACCTCCGCCTCCTCGAGGGTCTGGGCTTGAAAACGCTGCCGCCGGAGATCAAGCTCACCGTGTCCGCCGCAGAAAAAGAGCTCGCCCGAAAGCAGCTGACCGCCCTCGGCGCGGATATGAAAAAACCGCTGGCCGTTCTCAACCCCAGCGCGGCTTACGGTCCAGCGAAACGCTGGCCGGCCACCAGGTTCGCGGAGCTCGGCCGGCTTCTTCAGGAACGTAAAAACGCGGACATCGTGATCACGGGAGCGCTGGGCGATGCGGCGTCGGCTAGCGAAATCGCCTCCCATATGTCCGAAAAATCCATCAACCTCGTCGGTAAAACGAGCCTCCGCCAGCTCTTGGGCGTCATCAGCCAGGCCTCGGTCTTCATCACAAACGATACCGGTCCTATGCACGCGGCCAATGCCCTGCGCGTCCCGGTCGTGGCCGTTTTCGGGCCGACCGACCCGCGCGTCACCGCTCCCTTCCACCAGCCGGCGACGGTCATTCACAGAGAAAATATCGCCTGCTGGCCCTGTTCCTACCGAAGATGCCCCTACGACCACAGGTGCATGCTCGAGATCCCGACGTCAGAAGTCTTTGAAGCCGCGGCAGCCTATATCCCATGAAAAATCGGGCCGTTTTCCTCGACCGCGACGGGACCATCAACGTTGATGTCGGCTACCCGAACAATTACAGTCAAATCAAGATTTATCCGTCGAGCTTCGAGGCCCTCCGGAAAATTAATGCCGCAGGACTCCTCGTGGTTATCGTGACTAACCAATCGGGGATTGGCCGCGGGCTTCTGACCGAGGATAATCTCGAAGACATCCATCAGGATATGATGGCCGAATTCGCTTCCCGGAACATTCGCATCGACGGCATTTATTACTGCCCTCACTACGACCTGTCGGACATCCCGCGATACGGCCAAAACTGCTCCTGCCGCAAGCCTGAACCCGGCCTGGGCTTCAAAGCGGCCGACGACCTCGGCATCGACCTCGACAACTCTTACATGATCGGCGACAAGGTCGAAGACATCCTCTTCGGCCTGAATATCGGGGCCCGGCCCGTCCTTGTCCGGACCGGGTTCGGCGCCTCGGCCGAAATAAGGCTTCGGGAAATGGGTGTCACGCCCGCCGCCGTCGCGGATGATCTCCTCCAGGCCGTGGATTGGATCCTCGATCACGACCTTCGAAAAAAATGATCCGCTTTGACGATATTCTAGAAAAGATTTCCTCCCGCACCAGCGAGAAGGACATCGCCCTTCTCCAAAAAGCCTACGTTTTCTCGGCCAAGGCCCACAAAGGACAAGTCCGCCGCTCGGGCGAGCCTTATCTCAGCCATCCCCTCGAGGTCACGAACTTTCTCGCCGATATGAACCTGGACCGGACGACCCTCATCGCCGCGCTTCTTCACGACGTCCTGGAAGACACTGACGTCACGCCCGCCGAGCTCAAAGAGGCCTTCGGAAAAGACGTCGCCGGGCTCGTCGAAGGTGTGACAAAGATCAGCCGCGTCCAGGAGGCCTCTTCCGAAGCCCGGCGGGCTGAGACTGTCCGGAAGATCATTCTGGCGATGACCGACGACCTTCGGGTCATCTTCATCAAGCTCGCCGACCGGCTGCACAACCTCCAGACGCTCAAGTTCCTCGACGAAGATAAGCAGAAACAGATCGCGTCCGAAACGCTCGAGATCTACACGCCCATCGCCAACCGCCTCGGGATGGGGCGGATCAAAGCTGAGCTCGAAGACCTCGCCTTCCGCTATGTAGAACCCAAGGAATATTTCCGCATCGCGTCGCTCGTCGAACCGCGCCGGAAGCCGGCCGAGGCCGATCTCAACAAATTCAAAAAGACGCTCGACGCCCTCATGAAGGCGAATGGCATCCCGGCCGAGATCTATTTCCGCATCAAGCGGCCCTACAGCGTCTATTGCAAGATGAAAACGCAGCACATCGATTTCGGCCAGGTCTATGATTTCTTGGCCCTCCGGATCATCACCGATTCGGTCAAGAACTGCTATGCCGCCCTCGGCATCATCCATCAGAAATGGCCGCCCATCCTCCACCGCTTCCGCGATTTCATCGCTATGCCCAAGCCCAACCTCTACCAGGCCCTCCACACGACCATCATCACCGAGGACAAGCAAAGCTTCGAGATCCAGATCCGGACGCGCGAGATGCACAACCTCGCCGAGAACGGAATCGCCGCGCACTGGAAATATAAGGACGAGGATCCTCAGGGCCTGATCCGGGAAGACAAGCGGCTGCAGTGGCTGCGGGAAATGGTCGAGCTTATCCGCGAGCAGAAAAACTCCCAAGAATTCCTGAAAAACCTCAAGATCAATCTCATCCCCGAAGAGGTCTATGTTTTCACGCCGAAAGGTCGGGTCGTCTCCCTTCCGAGCGGCGCGTCGGCCTTGGACTTTGCCTTTCGCATCCATTCCGAGATCGGGTTTCACAGTGCCCAGGCCAAGATCAACGGCAAGCTCTCTCCTCTCAAGACGCTCCTGAAGACGGGCGACATCGTCGAGATCCTTACCGCCCCCGAGAAAACCCCTTCGCGGGGCTGGCTGAACATCGCCTTCACCTCGGGCGCCCGCCACCAGATCAAGCGCTGGCTGAACCAGCAGGAGAAGGGCAAAAGTGTCGCCCTCGGAAAAAAGTTGTGGAACAAAGAGATCGGTAAATTCCATTTGCCTCCCGGATTTCCCCAAGGAGAACCCCTTATCGAACGCCTCCGCCAGGCGGCCGGTCTCCGAATCTCGACGCTTGAAGATTTTTACGCGCTGGCCGGGATCGGGAAGGTCGTCATCAACAAGAAATTCCTGGAAAAGACGGCCCAGGCCAGCCTGGACGCGGGGAAAAAAGAGAAAGAGCCGAAGACGCCAGAGCTTGAGATCCAAGTGAAAGACAGGAACGGGGAGCTCGTCCGCCTGGCCAAATGCTGCTCACCCATCAAAGGCGAGCCCATCATCGGATATATCACTTCGGGAAAAGGCCTCACGGCCCACGCCCTCCGCTGCCCCTTGATCGCCAGGGAGATCCTGGCCCCGGAGCGAATGGTGGATGTCTCGTGGGGAAGCGTGACCCAGGAAAATTTCAAGGCCGGGCTCGTCGTCCGGTCCGCGGACACGCCTGGGCTCCTCGCCGAAGTGGCCTCCGCGATCTCCCGGCTGAGGTGTAACATCACCAAAGCCGAGGTTGAAACGTTCGCCGACAACAAGGCTCAAATCAAGCTCGGCCTGATCATTAAGGACATCCAGCACCTTGAAGCCATCATGAAAAATATCTCCACGATCAAAGACGTCCATTCCGTGGAAAGGATTTAGCCGGGGATCAGATGGCTTTCTGGACTTTCCCTGAACGAAGGCATCGCGTGCAGACCCAGATCTGTCTCACGCCCGTGGACGTCTGGGCCTTGACGTGTTGAAGGTTCGGCTTCCATTTCTTGGGCGACGCCTTATGGGAATGGCTGACGCTGTTGCCGAAGAGGGGGCCTTTCTGGCAAATCTCACAAACTTTAGGCATGGTCGTTCTCTTTAAGGAAGCCCTTATAGCATAAAACAGCAAAGGCCGCAACTGATTTTTCTTTCTCAGAAATGATGGCGGCCCTTGAACGCCTCAAGCGTGTTCCGCATCAGCATGGCGATGGTCAACGGCCCCACGCCACCCGGGGAGGGAGTCAGCCAGCCCGCCTTATCAATGACCCGGGGCTGGACATCGCCAGCCCAAGTAAAGCCTTTATCCTGGATCTCTTTCTCACGTTTAGGGTCGTCGCCGAAGAGTTCCCGAACCACGGCCTTATCGCTCACGGCATTGCTCCCGACGTCGATGACCAGCGCGCCTTCCTTGACAAACTCGGGGCCGATGAAGCCGGGCTTGCCCATGGCGGCGATGAGAATATCGGCGCGGGCGGCGACCTGGGCGAGGTTCTTGGTCTTACTGTGGCAGATCGTCACCGTGCCGTTTTCATTGGTGATCATTGCCGCCAGCGGCTTGCCGACGATGAGGCTCCGGCCGATGACCACAACATCCTTGCCTTCGATCCCCACGCCGGCGGATTTAATGAGCTCGAGGACACCCAGCGGCGTGCAGGCCCGCAGGCCGGGCAGGTTCTGGAGGAGGAGACCCAGGCTATAGGGATGAATGCCGTCGACGTCCTTTTCCGGATTGATCCACGAGATGACCTCATGAGCAGCGAAGCCCTTAGGAAGCGGAAGCTGGACGAGGATGCCATCCACCTTGTCCTCGTTGTTCAAATCCTCGATCTTGGCCTTGAGCTGATCCCGGGCCGTGTTCGCCGCCAGGTAAAGGACCTGGCCGTAGAGACCCAGACTCTGGCAGGCTTTTTCCTTCATCCGCAGATAGCTCTGGGAAGCGGGGTTGTCGCCGACAAGGATCCCGACAAGCCCCGGGACTTTGCCGAAGGTTTGCTGGCACAGGGCAACTTCATTTTTGACCTGATCTCGAATCTTGTCCGCGACAGGTTTACCTTCAAGCCACGTGCCCATGCTCTCCTCCTCTCTCGAAATTCCCTCCCCGATTATACTGGGACAATATTTGGATGACAAGATTATTAACCTTTATTATTCATAAATTGCGTCGTTTCCTCGAGAAGAGAATTCGCAGATGGCGCCGAATTCAAAACAAGGGGGGCACGATCCCAAATTCCGGAGAATCTGGGTCATGTCCCCGAATTCGGCGCCCCTCTGCAAATTCAGGACCGGGAGAGATAACGTCATTCATGAATAATTCAGGTTAATAGATTGTTAAAAATTGGAGCGCCAGCGGCGCTCCCCGAGCCCTTTTTGGCATAAAGATTGCTCCACCCCTTCTCCTTGACGAATCACCGTAAAAAGACTAATTGTATAAACGGAGAAACATGAGAAAAAATCTCGTTGCCGCCCTGGCTCTCATCTGCCTCTCGTCCGCTTTCTTTGCCGGCTGCGGCGCCTTCCGTTCCGCTGACCAGCTTAAGTTCGGCGTCTGGGCTTCGGAGAAAAATCTCTGGGACGAGGCGATTTTCCGCTGGAAAAAGGCCCTCGCCGCTAACCCGAAATCGGTCGGGGCTCACAACAACCTTGCTGTCGCCTACGAAAAAAAGGGATTGTTCGAGGAGGCCCTCAAGGAATACGAGCTGGCGTTGAAGCTCGACCCCGAAAACACCTATGTAAAGTCTAATTACAAGAACTGCCAAGAAAATATCCAGGCGCCGAAAAAAGAAACGAAAGACAACAAAGATGAAAAAAAATAGCGGGTTCCTGATCCTTGCCATCCTTGCGGCGCTGGCCGTGTCCTGCGCCACGGAATCCTCGGTCAAAGTGAAGGTCGTAATTCCCGGCTCCCCGGCCGTCCGCCTTGATCCCTACCGGGAGATCGTCGTGGCCGCCTTCTGGCAGGAGACAGAGCTGAAGGACTTCAACCTCAATCAGGCCCTCGTCAACTATCTCCGGGATGAGATCGAACACCAATTCAAAGGCAAACTTTCCTCCAAAACAATCTCCTGGGAAAACGCCCAGATGACGGAAAACAAGGATTTCTGGAAACAGCTGCTCCCGGAACCCCAAGGCTGTCTTATCCTGACGGGAAAAGCCCAGTTCACCCAGGATGTACGCAAAGCGCTCCTCGCCAAAGATAGACGGGCTATAGATGACGGCCCCTTCACGCCCGAAAAAGCCTGGGCCGCGCGCAAAAGCTTCTCCCTCAAACTCGGCATCTATCTCATCAAGCCGGATACCGGAGAGGTCCTCTTTCAGAGGGACTTCCAGGAAGCGATGGACTATGAAGGTCAGAAGCAAATGGCGGAGTTCGCCTTCTTTGACCTTCTCCAGAAGATCAAGCTGAAGCTTTTCCGTCTTCTTTTCGGGTCCGAAAAAATCCAGGAACGGTACCTCCTGTCGAGATAAAAGGAGCTCCTATGATGTCTTATCGAAGACTCGTCCCACTCGTTTTCCTGACCGCCGCCTTGGCCCTTCCCGTCCTGGGCCAGGATTATTTCTTCCCGTACTACGGGAAGAACAAGGTCGTCTATGAAAAATTCTCCTGGAAAACATATCCCACCGAGCATTTCCAGATCTATTTCTACGTCGACGACGTGAACGCCCTGAAGAATATCGCCGAAATGGCCGAAAGCTCCTACCGTAAGATAAGCGGAGAGCTCAAGCACCAGCTCAGCGAGCCCGTGCCCCTCATCTTTTACACGACGTACACGGATTTCGAGCAGACGAATATGTTCGAAGTGTCGGAAGGTGTCCTCGGCGTTTCCGAGCCTGTCCTCCACAGGATCGGCATCCACGGCGACATGTCGGCTGACGAGCTCCAAACGCTGATTACGCATGAGCTGACCCACATCTTCGAGTTCGAAATCCTCTGGGGCAATCTCGGCGGGGCCCTCTACGCCCTCAACCAGCCGCCGCTCTGGACCTTCGAAGGCCTCTCGGAATATTTCACCGGAGAATGGTCGTCCTGGTCCACGCTGATCCTCCGCGACACTGTCCTCAACGACCGGATCCCCGAGCTGGCCGAATCGGGAGAGCTTTTCTCCCGCTATCCGCTCCCCCGCGAGCCGGCCTACGATTTCGGCCATGCCATCTATGAATTCATGGAATCCCGGTTCGGAAAGAACGCGATCCGCGAATTCTTCCAGTCCCTCAAAGGGGGTTCCCCGTTGCTCGGAAAACGGGATCCGCTAAAAAAAGCCTTCAACATGGAGCCCCGGGAATTCAGTTTTGAATTCAAAAGATATCTAAGGAACCGGTTCAAGGACTTTACCAGCCGCGAGAATCCCGAGGACTATAGCGTTCCCTTGGGTCCTGAGTTCCCGATGAACCCATATTATTTCGCCTTCTCTCACGCCGTCTCTCCGTCCGGGGATATCGTGGCGACCATCACCTTCAACGCCATGGACGGCGATATCGATATCGTCCTGATGTCGATAAAGGACGGAAAGATCCTCAGAAACCTGACCAAGGGCTACACCTCTCAATATGAATATATTAAATATGAGATCGACTCCTCTCTCGGTAGAAGCCTGGCCTGGTCCCAGGACGGCGACCGGCTCGCCTTCTTCGCCCGGGACGGCCAGAAGCACACGCTTTTCATCCTCGACGCCATCACCGGGGCCACATTGGGCAAGGTCAAGCTCCCGCTCGACCAGCCCGTCTGCCCGAGTTTCTATCCGGACGGCCAAAAACTCCTGTTCTCCGCGTTCCAAAAAGGGGTCCGTGACATTTTCGTCCTCGACCTAGCGACAGAGAAAATCACGAACCTGACCCAGGACGACCTGTTTGAAAAGGCGCCGGCCCTTTCGCCCGACGGCACCGCCGTCGTCTATTCGATCCGGGTGGACACGTACGACAAACTGTTCCTCTCTCCCCTCGACGATCTCAAAAAGAAAAAACAGCTCACCTTCGGCACGGGCAACACGGTCACGCCCGAATTTTCCGCCGACGGCAAGACCGTGTTCTTCGCCGGTGACATCAAGGATGCCTACAACATTTATTCTTTAAGCCTGGAAACGGGCGAGCTCCGCCGCTACACGGACGTCCGGACCGGGAATTTCTTCCCGGCGCCCATTCCCAACAACCCCAAGCAGATCATTTTTTCTTCCTTCAACAAGGGCGCCTTCCAGCTTTTTAGAAGCGATGCCGTAGGCGTCGTCGAACAGACGCTGACGTTCGCCGACATCGGAGCCGGCGAGAAATTCAAGAAATTCGAGCCCATCCTCACCCTGGAGATCAACAAGGACAAGATCAAAGCCCACGAGGGCATGGGCAAACTCTATGTTGCGTCCCGGCCGCCCGTGGACGCCATCGTCTCAACCGACGGGTCGATCTACGGCGGCTCCGCCCTTGCCTTCACGGACATCCTCGGCGACTACACCTTTTCGGCCACGGCCTATCAGGTCAGGGAGTTCCGCTCGATGTTTCTCGGCTATCTCAACCAGAGGAACCGTTTCCAGTGGGCGGTCAACGCCTTTCAATACACGATCTATTATTATCCTAACAGCTATTATTACGACCCCACCCTCTGGAGTTGGACAACCTATCAGGACGCCATCGCTACGCGGAAGATCACCGGGGTCAGCACCTTGGCCTACTATCCTCTCAACAAATATGTCCGAGCCGAGGGGAGCTTCGGCTACTTTCACTACGAGGAGGAGTTTCTCGATCCCTCTAACCTCGGCCTGGGTTCGGGTGCGACCTCTGGATATTTCTTAAACGGGAATATGGTCTCCGCCTCATTTTCTCTGACGGGAGAGACCACGCGCTTCAAGCGGTACGGCCCGGCTGCGGGCAACACATTCCGGGTCTCGGTCTCCCAGGCTCTTCCCGTAGCCGAAAATTTCCTCCATAACACCACCCTCGAAGCTGACCTGCGCAAATATTTTTACCTCGGAGCAGATTTTCTTTTCGCTTTCCGCGCCCAAGGCTTCTTGAGCGCGGGGCGCGATCGCTTCCTGGGCTACTACGGAGGGAACAATTCCGTCCGCTCGGCGTACTTTTACAGCCTCGTCGGCACGGAATATTGGATCGCCAACGCCGAGTTCCGCTTCCCGCTCATCGATGCGGCCTCAACGATCGTCGGCCCGGTCGGGCCTGTCCGGGGAGTCTTTTTCTTCGACATCACCCGGAACAAATACGGCGACTACCCGGCGAAATTTTACCGATGGGACACCGACACCACCTCTGCGACTTACGGAAATCTCCTGATGATCGACGCCGTCGGCTCCTATGGCTACGGCGTCGAGTTCTTCATCTTCGGCCTTCCGGTCCACATCGAATTCGCCAAGCGACTCGAGTGGCCGAGCATATCCAAGCCCTTCAGTTTCAGGGGATTCGGAAATTTCAAAACGAACTTCTGGATCGGTTTTGACTTTTAGGGCAGGCTCGGACGGTTTTGCCGCCAATCAATCCTTATTATTTCCCCTTCCCCCTAGGACTTCAACTGATCTCAAAAACTGCACCTCTTCGGCTAAGCCGGCGAGGACAATGGCGATGATCGAGGACGGGCTCCCCGGGCTTATTTTTTTACAAAAATCTCTTGAAATCATGCCCGGGGAATGGTATGATGGCCAAGCTTTCTTGAGGAATCAGTTAAAAATTTCCACAGATGTGGATATTTCTGTGGAAAAATAATTCTCGTTCACGCAAATGGAAGAAAAGACGAATCCTTGGCTTCAAATCATTCTTGACGTCAAGAAAAAAATCGACGCGGACAGCTTCGAAACGTGGTTCGAGCCCACGGCGTATATCGGGCAGGAACGCGACAGCCTCTATATCAAGGTCCCAAACCCCTACTTCAAAGATTGGATCTCCTTCCATTTTTCGAGCCTCCTCAACGAAAGCTCCCAGAAGATCTTCGGCAAGGTCTATGATATTAAATATATTCTTGACGAATCGCCGTCTTCGTTCATGCGCCGCTCGCCCGATGAGCGGCGGACAAAATCAGGGATGCTTCTCAACCCGAACCTGAACCCCAACTATACGTTCGAGAACTTCGTCGTCGGATCATGCAACCAGTTTGCCCATGCCGCCTCTACGGCCGTGGCCAAGAACCCGGCAAAATCCTACAATCCTCTTTATGTCTACGGCGGCTCCGGGCTCGGAAAGACCCACCTGATGAATGCCATTGGCCATTTTACGCTCCATAATGATCCCCGCTTGAAAATTCTCTATATCACAACCGAAAAATTCATGAATGACCTCATCAACCATCTTCAGTACGGAAAAATCCTGGATTTCCGTCAAAAATACAGGAGTATCGATGTCCTTCTCATGGACGATATCCACAACCTTTCCGGCAAAGACCGGACCAAAGAAGAATTTTTCCACACCTTCAACCATCTTTACGACAACCAGAAACAGATCGTCATCTCCAGCGACTGTCCGCCCAAGGAAATCCTCGGACTCGAGGAGCGTTTTCGCTCCCGGTTCGAATGGGGATTGATTGCCGACTTGAAACCGCCGGATATTGAGACCCGGATCGCCATCCTGAAAAAGAAGGCGGAGCTTGAGGGATTTGACCTTCCCGATAGCGTCGCTCTCTTCATCGCCGATAAAGTCCATTCCAACATCCGGGAATTAGAAGGGTACCTGAGAAGAGTCGTTGCCTTTTCTTCTTTAAAAGGCGAAAAGATTGAATTGGACCTGGCCAAGGAATCCTTGAAGGACCTTTTGGATTTGACATCCCGAATCATCTCTGTGGAAAAGATCCAGAAATTGGTCTGCCATAAATACAAAATCAAACTCGACCAGTTGAAATCTAAAAATAATTCTCCGAAATTCGCCTTTCCCCGCCAGATCGCCATGTATTTATCCAAAGAGCTTACACCTACCTCTCTTCCGGAAATCGGCAAAAAATTCAGTGGAAAACATCATACAACTGTCCTCTATAGCATCCGAAAAATCGAGCGAATGCGCAAAGAGAATTCGGATTTTGACAAAGAAATCAACAGCTTAATAAACTTCATCCAGTAATGGAATCAAGGTCTTTGAAACGTTATGCACATTTTATTTGCATTTCTTCTTCTTATTTACTAATCTTTATTTATATATTAAGAAATAATAATAAGAATAAGATCTCTCTCGGGAAGGTGCATCGATGAAATTTTCAATCGTGAAAGAAAATATACTAGAAGAGCTTCAGCTTCTTCAGGGAATTATTGAGAAAAGGAACACGATGCCGATCCTGGCGAATGTCCTTATCCAGGCTTACGAAAAAGAGGTTGAGATCACGGGGACGGACCTTGAGGTCGGACTCATAACCCGTTTCGAAGCTCAGGTCGATGATCCGGGCGCGATCACGGTCTCGGGGAAGAAGATTTTTGAGATCGTGAAGTCTCTCCCGGATGGGAAGCCGGTCGCGTTCAAAGAGGATAAGGACCTGATGATGGAAGTCACCTCGGGTGAAAGCGAGTTTAAAGTCCTCTGCCTGCCGAAGGAGGATTATCCTCACGTTCCTGAGCCGAAATTCGCGAAGATGATCGATTTTCCGATCGAGCAATTCAAGGACATGATCGACCGCGTCTTTTTCGCCATCGCCCAGGAGCAGAGATATTATCTCAACGGGGCGCTCATGGTCTTGAAAAACAAGTCCCTGGAACTGGTGAGCACGGACGGGCATCGGCTGTCTTACACGGCCAAGAGTCTTGACAACCTAAGCCTTTCTAAGGAAATCCGGGTCATTGTCGCAAAGAAGACGCTCAGCGAGATCAGAAAATATAACGAGGGGCCGCTTGGATTCGATCTGGACGAGAACAACCTTTTCTTCCGATGCGGTCACCGGACGCTTATTTCCCGGATTATAGAGAGTAAATTCCCCAATTTCGAGGCCGTCATTCCCAAGGACAACCCGAACGTGGCCATGTTGCAGAGGGAGGAATTCACGAACGCCATCCGGCGAGTGTCTCTTCTGTCCTCGGAACGCTCCCGGGGCATAAAATTCACCCTGGAAAAGAACAGGATGCGGCTGTTCTCCTCGAACCCCGAGATCGGCGAGGCCCGGGACAAGCTGGATATCGAATATAAGGGCGCCGGCCTGGAGATTGGGTTCAATTCCCAATACGTCCTCGATTTTCTGACGACGGTAAGCTCCGAGAAGATCCGGCTCGAGCTGAAGGACGAGAACAGCGCAGCTCTCTTGCGGCCCGAAGCGGACGAGGACGTCAAAAGCCTTTACGTCCTCATGCCCATGAAGATATAGCTCGAGGGAAGAAGCTCGCTTCCTGGCTCCCCTTTGCTGGATTTCAAATACGATATTTCTTGGCCAATGTCTTGGACAGAAATTCGGCAAGGGTATTCACTGATTTTTTGACGGGATCGGAAAGCTCATTTGTCCGGACATTAAAACCAATCGTTTCCGGCTGGATCCCCAGCACCATCACCTTACAGCCGATGGATTCCTCCAAATATCTCACAAATAACGCCAGCGAGAGCTTATGCGTCGAGAAACCTTCGTCCGGGATCCGGTCTTTTTCCACGAGAAAGACCGCGCCCGGCCGATGCGGCCCGACAGCCGCGTCAAGGATCAGGACGAGGTCGGGATCGAACTTCCGGATCTCCCCAGTGAGGCTCTCGGGCGATTCATAGCCGAGCGAAATCTTTAGGCGGGACCGGGCTTTCCCGCGCAGGGATTTTTTGAGCTTTCCGGAGCAGACAATCCCCGCCGCGTCGTCTCCCCTTGTTTTATTCCCCACGCCCAAAATAACGGTTCTTCGTGCTTTTTGGATTTCCCGGCGGGTCCGTCGTTTCCAGGTTATATGAGGCCGAGAGTTTTCCATTTTTTTATGTCCTTCGCAGGGTAAAAAATGACGAACCATACCTGATGTGCATATGCGCAGCCGAAGGTTCGCGATTATTGAGCGGGTTCGGTTTTCGGCGGTTCCGGCTTCGGTGGCGCGGCCGCGGGTTTGGGCTCTTTCTTCGGGAGCGCCCGGACGAATTCCCATTCCATCTTGAGGTTGTGCCGGTCGAAGTCGGCCGTCTCGAACAGATGGTCAATCTCCATGGCCTTCACCGGATTTGTGGGGCAGGAATCGACGCACTGGGCGCAGTGAATGCAGCGGTCGTTGTGGATGATCATCTTGAATTTCTTCTCGGCTTCGACGACCGACGTGATTTCGATCGCCTCGGCCGGGCAGTCCCGCTCGCAGGCCCGGCAGGCGATGCAGATCTCGGGATGGAGGAAGGGGGTTCCGCGGAAGTCCTTGGGCACATCGAGTTTCTTGAACGGATAATCCACCGTGTTCGGCTTTTTGAAGAGGCTCCGAAGAAGCTCCGGAAGGAAAACCGCTAATCTCATAATAGCAATCCCTTGATTAAGATGACAACGAGAAGCTGAAGGATGGCCAGGGGGGCCAGATATTTCCAAGCGAAGGACACGACCTGGTCGACCCGGATCCTCGAGGTTAGGGCCCGGATGAGCGACAGGAAGAAGATGACGAAAAGCGTCTTAATAATGAAATTCAACAGGCCGAGCCACAGGCCTCCGGGAAAGCCGGCCAGGAAGACCGTAGCGACAAGGCCGGACGATACGACGAGCTCGATGTCGATCATCAGCCGGAAGAAGGCCAGCTTCTTTCCCGAATACTCGGTAAACGTCCCTCCGACGATCTCTGTTTCAGCATGGGGGATGTCGAACGGCGTCCGCTCGAGCTTGGCCTGGACCGAGATGAGGGCGATGACGAAGCCGAGCAGATTGGGCAGGATGAGGAGGGGCTTTTTCTGGTAGAACAGGGCAATCTCGGAGAGCCGCCAGGAATTGGCCAGGATCGCGGGCGAAAGGACGGCCATGAAGAGAGGGACCTCGTAGCCGAAGAGCATGGTCAGGACGCGCGTCCCGCCGATCGTCGAGAAGAAGTTCGTCGAGGACCAGCCGGCCAGGAAGAAGATGAGCGTCGGCAGGCTGAGGAGATAGAGGAGGACGATGATGTCGCCGGGGAAGGAGATCATTCGGACCACAGCTTCGTTCGAATGCCAAATCGGCAGGAGCAGGCCGGCCGTGGCGACGATGGCCAGGCCGAAAATCGGCAGGAGCGTAAACAGGATTTTATCCGCTTTCTCGGGGACGACGTCCTCTTTGGACATGAGCTTGAAGAAATCGGCGACAGGCTGAAGGATACCCCAGGGCCCGGTGTGCGTCGGGCCCATCCGGTTCTGAAGGCGGGCGTAAACCTTCCGGTCGAACCATTCGCAGAACGTGGCATAGACGAAGAGGAACAGAATCCCGGGATAGACGAGAAGGTAAAGAACGGTTTTCAGAACGGCCATACCGCATTCCTTTTCAAAGAAGGATTTTTGAAGCGTTCGTCGGCGAGTTTCCGGAGCTCGCTGAAGCGGAGGGCTTTTTCCTCGCCGGTCCGGGCGTTCACGAGCTCGACGGCCCTCTCGGCGCAGCAGATGCAGGGGTCGATGGCGGCGAAGATCAGCGGGATGTCGGCGATAAACCCGTTCCTGAGCATCTCGACCGTCGCCGGATAGTTCGCCAGCGTCGGCGCCCGGACCTTCAGCCGCTCGGGCTTGTCCGTGCCGTTGGATTTGATGTAATGCGTGTTCTCTCCTCGCGGCGCTTCATAGCGGCTGAGGACCTCGTTGGGCTTGGCTCGCTTGGGCGCCTTGACCGCGATGCCGCCGGCGGGCAGGCTCTTGAGCAGAAACTCCGAGATCTTATAGGACTCGAACAGCTCCTTGATCCGGACCACGGTCCGGCCCAGGACGTCGCAGGTATCCGCCGTGCAGACATCAAAAGGAGTTTCATCGTAAGCGGCATAGGGATCATCCTTCCGGACATCCCTGGTGACGCCGGAGGCGCGGGCGGTCGGGCCGACGGCGCAGAGATCCATCGCCCTTTCCTTGGATAGGTATCCGACGCCGGCGAGGCGGGCCACAAACGTGGGCTCGTTGGCTCCGATCTTGAAATAGTATTCGGTTCGCTTCTTCAAGACCTCCAGGCCGTCAAGGATCTTCTTGACCTGGAGGTCGTCCAAGTCCCGGCGGACACCCCCGATCGTGTTCATCGCGTAATGGACGCGGTTGCCGGAGATCATCTCCAGGATGTCCATGACGACCTCGCGGTCGCGCCAGGTATACATGAAGAAGGAGTCGAACCCAGCCTCGTGGCCGGCCACTCCCAGCCAGAGCAGGTGGCTATGAATTCTCTCGAGTTCCGCGACGAGCGTGCGGATATACAAACCGCGCTTGGGAGGCTCGATCTCCATGAGCTTCTCCACGCCCTGGACGTAGCAAGTGGTATGGGAGTGCGAGCAGATGCCGCAGATGCGCTCCATCAGGTAGATATTCTGAATCCAGGTCCGCTCTTCGGCGAGCTTTTCCAGCCCGCGATGGTTGTAGCCGAGCCGGATGTCCGCGTCCCGGATGACTTCGCCTTCGACGGTCATCCGCAGGCTGATGGGTTCTTTCAGGGCGGGGTGCTGGGGGCCGATGGGGATGGTGAACTTCATTGTTTGCCTCCGGGGATGATCTCGGGGGGCCGCTCGTATTTCCAGTCCTTCCTCAGGGGGTAGTTGCCAGCCGGCCAGTCGTCGGGCACGACGAGGGGCCGCGGGTCGGGGATATGGTCCACGATGATGCCGAACATATCCTGGAGTTCCCGCTCGTAGAAAATCGCTCCGGGCACGATGGGAGAGATGCTTTCAATATGCGGATCGGCCTTCGGGATCCGGGTCCGGACGCTCAGGCTCCCATTGTCGTGGCCGAAATGATACAGGATCTCGAAGGAGTCCTCGACGTCCACCCCGCTGATCGCCGCGATATACCAGAGGCCCAGGTCCTTTTTGAGGCTCACGGCCACGGCCGCGAGATTTCTGGGATCGACCTTCATAAAGACCCGCCGCAGGCCGGGATTGGACATCTCGACGATCTTGTCGCCGAGAAAGCTTTTCAATTTTTCCATCAATTCTATATCGGTCATAAGGTCCTCAAAATCTAGAGTTTACCCAGGAGTTTGATGACGCCGTCCAGAATGGCGTCGGGACGGGCCGGGCAGCCGGGGACGTAGACATTCACCGGGATGACCTGGTCCAGGCCTCCCATGATGTTATAGGCGCCGCGGTAGACGCAGCCCGACATGGCGCAGGCGCCGACGGCGATGACGAATTTTGGATCAGGGGTCTGTTCGTAAATGCGGATGATCCGGTCCTTGATCTGGCGGGTCACTGGGCCGGTGGCGATGATCACGTCCGCGTGCCGCGGCGTGGCCTTGAGAAGGACGCCGAACCGTTCCACGTCGAAGCGGGGGGTGAGCGCCGCCACGATTTCGATGTCACAGGCGTTGCAAGCGCCCGAATTCAGATGCAGGATCCATGGGGATTTGATCCGCGACCAGCGAGTCAGCCGTTTCAGCATATCAGTTCCTTGTCACGAGGGCCATGACGGAGAGGAAGATCACGGCCAGGTAGAGGATGGCGAACCAGACGATCTTGCCGGACGGGACGGTCGCGATCACAAGAGTGGCGACGTGCATGATGGTGAAGAAGAGGGCGACAAAGAAGAAGAGGCGGTATCCGAACTGGACCTTGACGCCCGGGATGTCCTCTCCGCAGGCATATGTCGTGAGCTTGCCGCCGGCCTTGTTGAGCCGCGGCGCCATCCGTTTTCCAAGAAGGTAGAGAAGCCCCGCAACAAGGAGGAAAAGGACGAACGCCAGGGGCGGCGAGACGAGAATCGCGATCCCTTTCATGGTTTACCCTTTCAGCTTTGTCAGCTTCCGGATGTCCAGGCTCTTGGTGTGCCGGTAGATGTTGATGATGATGGCCAGCGCGGTCGCGACGAGGCTGACTTCGACCACGATGAAGGTAATGACCAGGCTCTGGGCGAGCAAGGTGTTCTTCTTGACGAATCCCGTGGCCAGAAGCGCCAGGCTCACGCCCTTGCTGATGACTTCGATGCCGATGAAAAGCTTAATGACGTTCTTCATCGTCAGAAGACAGTAGAGGCCCACGAAAAGAAGGCCGGCCGCAAAGGCCATGTACAAGAACCACGTGTTATTCATCTTTATTCCTCTTTCGGAATAGGGCGAGCACCGAGAACACGCCGGCGAGGATGATCGCGAGCTGGCCGATGAGGTCGAAGGTCCTCTGCTTCCACAGGACGTCGCCGAAAGCGCCCGACTCTGATGTCTCGGGGAGGGCCGGGACCTTCTGGAGAAGGCCCTTCATGACGAGAACGTCGATGAGAATAAACGCAACGAAGACGAGCGGAAAGATCAGCCGGGCGAGCTTGGATTCGCGGACGTCGCCCTCTGCTTTGGTCAAGGCGATGGTCAGCATGAAGAGGACTGTAATCAGGCCGGCTACGACCGAGATTTCGAAGACGCCGGCGTAGGGGGCGTTCATCTGGAAGAAGAGGATGCCGAGAAAGAGGCTGGCCAGGGCAAGGCTGATGGCCGATTTGATGAGGTCCTTCGACAGGATGGCCAGGATGGAAAAGAGGACCACTCCGGATAAAAGGAGTATTTGCCAAATCATGTTCTAAATTCCCCAAGAACCGAGCGCGAGATGTATTCCCCGGGCCAGCACGTCCGACGCCGGCTGGATCCAGGATTTTATAAAGGCCGAGAAAAAGAGGCCCACGCCGATCGAAAGAAGGGCCAGGATGACCGTCGAGGCCGTCATCCAGAAGGGCGCTTCCTTAACGTTCTTCCACTTCTCATCGAGCTTCCCGAAGAAGGCTTTGCGCTGCATGAGGAGGTAATACCAGAGCGTCAAAACGCTGGCCAGGATGGCGACGAGGGCGAGGGGCCACTCCTTCGCCTGGACGAGGGCCATGATAATGATGAGCTTGCTCCAGAAGCCGCTGAGCGGAGGAACGCCGACGATCGAGAGCGAGCCGATGAGGCTTGTGGCCGCGGTCACGGGCATCCGCTTGGCCAGGCCGCCCATCTCCTCGAGGTTCCGCGTGCCTGTCGCATGCTGGACCGAGCCCGAATTCAAGAACAGGAGCCCTTTGGCCAGGGCGTGGTTGAAGAGGTGGAAGAGCCCGCCGGCGATGCCGAGCGGGGTGCCGATCCCGATGCCCAGGACGACATAGCCCACTTGGCTGATCGAGGAATAGGCAAGCAATCGTTTCATGTCTTTCTGGCCGAGAGCGAGGAAGGCGGCAACAACGATGGATACGGCCCCGAGATACATGAGGACTTGAGAGAGGGCCGGCGTCAGGCCGAAGACATTGAACAAGATCCGGGTCAAAGCGTAAACGCCGGAAACTTTGATGAGCAATCCGGAAAGGATGGCCGAAATGGGCGCCGGCGCCGAGGGGTGTGCGTCCGGAAGCCAGGCGTGAAAGGGAATCAAGGCTGCCTTGAGCCCGAAGCCCATGATGAAAAGGGCGGCGCAAAAGCCGACGACGAATTTGGCGTCCAGGCTGCGAAGGCCAGCGGCTACGGCGGTGAAGCCAAGGCTGCCCGTCATGCCGAAGAGGACGGCGATACTGATCAGGATGGCCGCGGAGGCGATGACCGACAGCATCAGATATTTGAACGAGGCTTCGAGCTCATCATGCTCCAGGCCGTACGCGACCAGGGCATAAGAGGCGATGGCGGCGACCTCCAGGAACAAGTAAACGTTGAACAAGTCGGTCACGAGCACGAGACCGTTCATCCCGGCCGCCATCATCAAGAGCAGGGCGTAGTAGTTGGCCTTGGCGCCGTAGCGCTCCATGTAATCGATGGAGTAAAGGCTGACGCACAGGGTGAGGAGCGAAATGGCCATCAGCATGAACAGGCTGAAGCCGTCCACCGCGACCGTGATTCCGACCGGCTCGCCCAGCCAGTTGAGCTGTTTGAGGACAGGCCCTTCGCTTATCACCTGCCGGCCGGCGGTGACAGCGAGGACGAGGAGGAGGAGGAAGACGGCGTTGGCGAGAAGATCGGGCAGAACTCTTTTTGATATCTTTCCTATCAAGGGCAAGAGCGCCGCGACCACGAGAGGCAAGCCGATAAACAGGAAAATCAAAGGTCCTCCTCTATCTATTCAAGTTACCTATTTTATCAGCAAATTAATCAGGGCGGCGACGGCGAGCAGCCCGCCGAGACACCAGGCTAGGTAATTCGCGTAATGGCCGGTGTGGGCTTTTTGAAGCACTCCGCTGAAGGCGCTGCCCGTCTTCGTGACGATCTTCTCGAAAAAGAAATCGATCGGCCGGTCGATGCCCTTGAACAGGACCAGGGAAAAGCATCTCAGGAAGACGATGCCCTGCTCGTAAAGGTCGAAGACGCGGGCCTCGGCCAGGTCGTAGATCTGCTTGATCACCGGGAACTTGTGAACGGGCTCGGAGGCCAGATAGGCCTTCTTATCGCCGCGTTTCCAGCCGGTGAAGTGCAGGCAGAGGGCGATGAGCAGGCAGAGGATCGATATCCCTGCCACGGGATTGAACAGGCTCAGGGCGTGGGCTGTAAAATCGATGTTTTCGCCGGCTTCGACGTGGCCCTCGAGGATGGGCTGGATGAAATTCACCAGGGGGAGCTTATTAAATACGCCGAACGTGATGCAGAGAAAAGCCAGGATGAGGATCGGGATAAATACCGGAGCCGGACTTTCTTTTACGGGCGGGACTTCTTTGGTTCTCGGGCCGAAGAACACGGAGTGGCCGGCCTTGAGGAACGAGGCAAAGGTGAAGATGGCGCCAACCCAGGCGGCGATGGCGAAGACAGGATATCCGGTCTCGAGCGCGCCGTGGAAGATCATTTCCTTGGAGACAAAGCCGTTGAGGGGCCAGACGCCCGAAATGGCCAGGGCGCAGACCGAGAAGCCGAACGCCGTCAAAGGCATATCTTTGCTCAGCCCGCCCAGTTTTTTCAATTCGGTCGTACCGGTGCGGTGCTCGACCGAGCCCGCGCTCAGGAACAGACCGCATTTATACATGGCGTGGTTGATCATGTGGAAGATCCCGCCGGCGATGCCGATGGGAATGGCCGTGCCGATGCCCAGGATCATGTAGCCGACCTGGCTGACAGCGTGATAGGACAGCAGCCGCTTGAAGTCCTTCTGGATGAGGGCCATCATGACGGCGAAGACGATCGTCGCGGCGCCGATGATCATGAGGACAAGGGACAAGGAGCTTCCTTTCTCGAGCTTGAAGAGGTCAAGCGTGATCCGGGCCAGGAGATAGATCCCGAGCAGTTTTTCGAACGCCGCGGGGAGAAAGGCCATGAAGGTCACCGGCGCGTCGATGGCGGCGTCGGGAATCCAGGTGTGGAACGGCATGGCCCCCGCTTTGCCGATGGCGCCGATCATCATCATGATAAACGCCGTCACGGCAAGGCCTTCGGGCTGGACCGAGATCTGGGATATCGTCAGGGTGCCTGTGATCGACCAGAGGATGGCGATGCCTAGGATCATGCAGAAATCGCAAAATCCGCTGATGAGGAACGCCTTGACCGCGGTGCGGTTCGATGACTTTCCGCCGATCGTGATCAAGCCGTAGAGGGTCAGGAGCAGGCCTTCCCAGAAGAAGACCAGGGGGACGAAGTTATCGGCGAGCACCGCGCCGTTGGCCAGGGCGGCGGACAGAAACACATAAGCGTAATACTCGCCCACGCGGGGATCGTTCTTCATTTTGACGGTCGAATACAGGGTGATGAGGAAAAGGAAGCCGGAAAGGCCGAGGAGGATGAAGCTCGAGAAATGGTACAGCCGCAGCTCGAAATTGATCCCATTTCCCATCCACGGCAGGCGGAATTCAAGGTTCTTCACGGAGAAGAGGGCGAACCCGAGATAGAGGACGGCGACCGAGGCGAGGAGCGCAATCCCCTCCCGGAGGAGCTTCATGTTCCTGGGGATGAGAAAGCAGATGACGGCGGCGAGGGCGGGCAGAAGGATTGGCCATAAAAGGGTTTGGGGGGTCATTTGAGCCACCATCCGATATGGGCCGTCGCAACCTCGGCCAGCTTCGCGGGAAAGGAGACGAAGATTCCTGCGACGAGCGACAGGAAGGCGAGGAGGGCGACGACGAAAACCATGGATTTTGTCTTTTCCGGAGCCGCAACCTTGGCTTCACCCAGGAAGACCTGGCTGAAGACTTTGAACAGGTAAAACATCGTCAGGACGGCCGTGAAGAGGGCGACGGCGGCGAGCCAGACGTGTCCGGCCTGGACCGTCCCCATGATGACCAGGAACTTGGAGAAGAAGCCGCCAAAGGGCGGAATGCCGATAACCGAGAAAGCGCAGAAGAGGAAGGCAATGGCTGTGATGGGCATGGTCTTGATGAGGCCGCCCATCTCCCGGACGTCCTGCTTGTGCGTGGCGTGGATGACGATGCCGGCGCAGAGGAAGAGGCCGGCCTTGGCCAGGCCGTGCATCAGGATGAAGAGGAGCGAGCCCGAAATGCCCGCTTCGTTGGCCAGGCTGAACCCGAGGAAGATGTAGCCGATCTGGCTGACGGTGGAGTAGGCCAGGATGCGCTTGAAGTTGTTCTCGACGGTGGCCGCAGCCGCCGCGACGAGGCTGGAAATGACGGCGAGAATGGGGATGATGTTCGGCCAGTCACCCGGAAGCTGGAACGTGTAGAGAAAGATCCGGGCATAGGCATAGATGCCGATTTTGACCAGCACGGCGGCATGGAGCAGGGCTGTGACCGTGGTCGGTGCGACACCGGCGTCGGGCAGCCAGGTATGGAGGGGGACCGTAGCCGATTTGCTGAACATGCCGAACAGGATCAGCAGCACGGCGGTTCCGGGAATCACCGTGCCTCGCATCATCGTCAAGTCGAACGAGTTTGTGCTGCCGTAGATCTGGATGAATCCCAGGAGCATGACCGCAGCGCCGAAAAAGGTGACCAAAAAGGCTTTGTCGGCTTTTCGGACAAAGTCTTTGAGCCGGTAGAAGCCGATGAGGCGCCAGCAGCAGACGGCGATGATCTCCCAGAAGAGGTAGATGAAGATCAGGTTTCCCGAGTACACCAGCCCCATCATGGACCCGATGAAGAGGACCACCAACAGGTAGTATTCATTCTGGTTTTCCTCGTGATGGATGTACCCGAGCGAATAGATAATGATCAGGAATCCGACGAACGAGGAGACGATGGACATGAAAATCGCGAGCGGGTCGATGATGAGGATGAAGTCCAACCCCAGAATGAACTCCTTCCGGAGGATGGTCTCACCGCCGGCAAAGGCCGTGGGCAGCAGGAACAGGGGCAGGAGCGCGGTGGCGGCGCCGAGGACGACCGCCCAGGCCGACCGCACGGGCTTGGAAATGAGGCTCGCCAGCGGGATCGTGAAGGAGCCAATGATTGGGACGAAAACCGTGAGCAGGGTTATTGTCTCGATATTCATTGCGGAGGGCAAAGTATATTTTTTTCTTCCTTGAAATGTCAAGAGTTTTTAACATGGAATTCTCAGGATTTCCACAGAAAAATTGAGCCGGACACCAGCCCCTATCCCAGCCTTTAGAAAAACAGAAACAGGGTCTTGTATTCCCGGAAGTTTTCCATTGATTTTTGCCCGGCAATATAGGATAAAATAGGTTAATGCCGAAAGAAAGGGAAGGCGATCATGCTCATCGATATCCGGGAAGTAAGAACAAATAAAGACTTAAAAACCTTCATTTTTCTTCCCGAGAAGATCCATGGGGGACATAAAAACTGGGTCCATCCCGTCTATATGGACGAATGGAAGTATTTTGATCCGAAGAAGAACAAGGCCTTCAGCTATTGCGACACGGTCCTTTTGCTCGCGTATCGCGGGGACAAGGCCGCCGGGCGGGTGATGGGGATCATTAACTCCCGCTTCAACGAATACCGGAAGGAAAATATCGCCCGGTTCGGGTATCTCGAGACTTGGGAGGACCCGGAGGTGGTTCATGCGCTGCTCGGCAAGGTTGAGGATTGGGCCCGGCAGAAAGGCATGACCCGGATCATCGGCCCTTATGGGTTTTCCGACCAGGACCCGGAAGGCTGGCTTATCGAGGGGTTCGAGAACCGGGCGACGATCGCCACCTATTACAATTATGAATGGATGCCGCGGCTGGCGGAAAAAGAAGGCTACATCAAAGACATCGATTATTACGTCTATAAACTCTCGGTCCCCAACGAGCTTCCGGAGTTCTACATCAAAATCCATGAAAGGATCCAGCGCCGCGGGAGCTACGTCATCCATGAATTCCGCAAGCGGAAAGAGCTCAAGCCTTGGATCCGGCCGGTCCTGGGGCTCATGAACGAATGCTACACAAACAGCAACATCTACGGCTTCGCCCCGCTCGACGAAAAGGAAATGGACGACCTGGCCAAACGCTACCTTCCCGTCGTCAACCCCCGGTTCGTCAAGGCCGTGACGAAAGACGATGAGATCGTATCCTTCATCATCGGCATCCCCGACATGACCGAGGGGATCCAGAAAGCCCGGGGACGGCTCCTGCCCTTCGGCTTTATCAAGGTCCTCCGCGCGTCCAAGAAGACGAAGCAGCTGGACCTGCTCCTCGGGGCGGTCAAGGAGAGATACCGCGGCCTCGGCCTCGACGTCCTCATGGGCGTTAAAATGCTCCAGTCCGCCTCGGAAGCCGGATTCAAGACGCTCGACACGCACCACGAGATGGAGAGCAACGTCAAGGTCCGGGCGGAAATGGAGCGCATGGGCGGCGTGTTGTATAAAAAGTTCAGAGTTTATCAGAAGAATCTATAGGCCGAGAAGACTGCCTAGATACACGACGCTCAGGGCGACGAGGAGCACGACCGTTGCCCAGGAAATGATGTTATAACCGCGCTTGCTCGCGTATTCCCCCATCAGTTTCTTATTATTGATCAGGAGCAGCATGAAGATCAGAATCACGGGCAGGACGAGGCCATTGATGACCTGGGAAATATACATTACGGGAAAGAGCGGAACGCCGGGGATGAGAATGACCCCCGCGCCGAGGAAAATCAGCATCGAATAGAGCCCGTAGAACTGCGGCGCTTCGGAGAATTTCTTGTTGACGCCGTTCTCCCAGCCCATCCCCTCGCAGACGACGAAGGCCGTGGAGAGCGGCAGGATCGAGGCGGCGAAGAGCGAGGCGTTGAGGAGACCGAAGGCGAAGAGGGCCGAGCAGTATTTGCCGGCGAGCGGCTTTAAGGCGAGGGCGGCGTCCGCAGCTGTTTCGACGCGGATTCCAGCTTTAAAAAGGGTGGCGGCGCAGGTGAGGACGATGAATCCGGCCACGATCGTGACCACGAAGCTCCCGACGATGACGTCCAGCCGGGAATGCTTGTAGTCCTTGAGGGCGATGTTCTTTTCGACGATCGCCGCTTGCAGATAGAACTGCATCCATGGGGCGATGGTCGTCCCCACGAGACCGATGATCATGCCCAGGCTCTCCGAGGAGATCTTGAAGCTCGGCGCGACCAGGCTTTCCCCGACGGCGCCCCAGTCCGGCTTGGAAAGGATCCCGGCGACGATATACGTGACGTAAAAGACGCAGGCGTAGAGGAAGATCTTCTCGACCGACCGGTAATTCCCTTTCACGACGAGCAGCCAGACGAGAATGGCGGCCAGGGGCACGGAGATATATTTGGGAATGTGGAAGATCTCCAGGCTTGAGGCGACGCCGGCGAATTCGGCGATGACATTGCCGAAGTTGGTCAGGACTAGGGCGAGGAGGAGATAGAACGTGATCTTCACCCCGAACCGCTCTCGGATTAGGTCCGAAAGTCCCTTGCCCGTCACGACGCCCATCCGGGCGCTCATTTCTTGGATGATGATCAGGACGACCATGATCGGGAGGAGAGACCAGATCAGGTTGTAACCGAAGTGGGCGCCGGCCATCGAGTACGTGGCAATGCCGCCGGCGTCGTTGTCCACGTTCGAGGTGATGATCCCCGGCCCGGCCACGGCGAGGAAGAGGAGCACGCCCCTCCAATGGAGTCTTGAGGGTCTTTTCTTGATGATCTGCGTATCGTTCTGCATCTATTCCGCGAATTGTGTCTGCATGATGTCCTTGAGGGTGATGATCCCCTTGAGGACGTTGTCCTGGTCCACGACGGGCAAGGCCAGGAACTTGTATTTTTTAAAGAGCAGCGCCACGTCTTCGACGTCGTCCTGGGGGCCGACTTTGATCAGATGGGTGTTCATCAATTTTTTGAGGGGGATGTCCTTATCGCAGATGATGAGATGGCGGAGGGTCGAGACGCCGACCAGGTGGTTGTCCTTGTCCGTCACGAAAATATAGGAGATGCATTCCAGGGGATACGTCGTTTTCCGGAACTCTTCGATCGCGTCGCCGATCGTCCTGTCCTTGTGAAAGGACAGAAAATCCTTGGTCATAATGCTGCCGGCCGTTCCCTCCTTGAATTTCAAAAGCTCTTCGACGGCCTCACGGGACAGTTTCTTCATGGTCCGGATGAGCTTTTCCTTTTTTTCTTTAGGAAGGTCGGCGAGTAAGTCGGTGGCCTCGTCCGGGGCCATTTCCTCCAGGATGTCCGAGGCCTGCTCCACGGGAGCGGATTCGATCAAGGAGACCTGGAGCTTGGGGTCCTCGACCTCTTCCAGGGTCTGGGCAGCGGTCTGCAGGTCAAGGGCCCGGAAGATCGAGGAGCGGTTCACCCGGTCGAGCTCCTCGAGGATATCGGCCAGGTCCGAGGGGTGGATTTCGTGGATCTTGCGGGCGGTGACGTTCAGTTTCAGGTTCCGCTTGACCGGGTCGGAAAGCAGGGGCTGGACGTACTTCCAGGAGATCATCTTTTCCTCGAACTTGTAGGCGAACAGCCAGTTGGTAAAATAATCGACGCTCCGGAGCCAGCCCAGCCGGCGGAGAATGCCGCGGATGCCGTAGTCCACATGGACGACGCGCAGGTCCTGGTTGACGATGAGAAGATGGATGTCGTTGACCCGTTCGATCTTGGCGCCCATGGTGTCCACGACCTGCTTGTCGAGGAGTTCGTCGCGGAGGAAGATTTCGTCATTGGCCACTTCGAGAGGCTTGAATTTTTCCTCGGCACCGGCCTTGAGTCGAATGGCCGTCGTGTTCAGGCTTTGGACCTCCTGCCAATCCAGCTCGAGGAGCCGTTTTTCTTTGCGTTTTTTGACGGCCAAGCCCGACACTTTGGGGAAGGGCTCTCCCAGCTTGACTTTGAGGTCGGCGAGTTTCCCGACGGCATCGCCGTCCGCGTTCACGACAAAGCGGCCCAGGATCTCGGAAATATGGAGGAACATGTTGATGGTCGTGTCCTGGATCTCTTTGATGCTGGCATTTTCCACGGCGGCCATGGTCTATCCTCGTCTTATTCCCGAAAATGCTTATAACACAAAAAAATGAAGGGATACAAGAAAAAATTGGGGGCACATCACTTTTTATGAAAAAAGTGATGTGCCCCCATCTTTTTTACTTCGCCTCGGCCCAGTTGGGGCCCCAGCCGAGCGAGACCTTGAGGGGGACCTTGAACTCACAGACGTTTTCCATCCTGTCGCGGACGAGGCGCTCGACCTTCGCTTTCTCTTTTTCGGGGACCTCGAAGACGAGCTCGTCGTGGACCTGGAGGATCATCCGCGCGGCGAGCTTTTGTTGCCGGAGCTCGCGCCAGATGTCGATCATCGCTTTTTTCATCAGGTCAGCGGCCGTGCCCTGGATGGGCATGTTGAGGGCCATGCGGCGGCCGGCCTGCTGGGCGACCTTGTCGGACTGCCGGAGTTCCGGGACCTGGCGCTTCCGCCCGAAAAGCGTTCCAGAATAGCCGCGGGTCTTCGCTTCTTCGACTTTCTTCTCCAGGAATTCTTTGACCTTCGGATATTTGGCGTAGTACCGGTCGATGAACTCCTGGGCTTCCGAGTTCGATGTCCGAAGCTCCTTAGCCAGCGAAAACGCGGACGTGCCGTAGATGATGCTGAAGTTGATGATCTTGGCTTTCCGCCGCTGCTCGTCCTTGAAGAGCGATGATGCCGGGCCGAAGACGCGGTTGGCGGTCTCCTCATGGATGTCCCGGTCTTTCACGAACGTCTCGATGAGCGCCGGGTCTTCAGACATGTGGGCCAGCACGCGAAGCTCGATCTGCGAATAATCGGCGCCAAGGAAGAGATGGCCTTTCTCGGGAATGAATGCCTTCCTGAACCTCTTTCCCCATTCGCCGCGGGCAGGGATATTCTGCAAATTGGGATCGGAGCTTGACAGCCTTCCCGTCGAGGCCACCGTCTGGTTGTAAGACGTATGAATGCGGCCCGAAGCGGGGTCGGCGAGCTCGGTCAGGGCATCGGCATAAGTTGATTTGAATTTTGCGAGCTGTCGGTATTCGAGCACGTGCTGGGCCAGGGGATGGAGCAGGGCCAGCTCTTCGAGGACGTCCATGGACGTCGAAAAACCTTTGGTCGCCTTGGTCTTTTTTGACGCGGGAAGCTGGAGCTTGTGAAAAAGGATCTGGGCCAGCTGCTGGGGGGAATTGATATTGAATTCCGTCCCGCTCGCTTCGAAAATCTTCTTCTCCAGGCGCGAAAGCTCCGTCTCAAGCTCCGCGGAAAGTTTTTTCAAGGCCCCGGCATCGACTTTGACACCGGCCATTTCCATGCTGGCGAGGATCTCGATCAGAGGCTGCTCGATCTCGCGGTAGAGAGTGTCGAGCTTTTCGGCCTCGATTTTCGGCCAGAGCAGGCGGCTGAGCTCAAGGGCGTAATCGGTGTCCTGACAGGCATAGGGAATTACTTTTTCCACGGCGACGTGGTTCATCGTCACTTCGTTCTTGCCTTTGCCGACGACCTCGTTGTAGGGGATTGCGGGCGCCTGGAGATAGACCATGGCCAGCCTGTCCAGGTTGTGCTTTCCCCAGTTCGGCTCTAAAAGATATGAAAGGACCATGGTGTCGAGATCGATGCCCCGAAGATGTAAACCCTCGTGTTCAAAGACGATGAAATCATATTTGATGTTCTGGCCGATCTTTTTGATTCTTGGGTCTTCAAGAATGTCCCTGAGGATTCCGAAAGCCGTTTCCATCGAAAGCTGCTTCGGGGCGCCCGGATAATCATGCCTGAGCGGGAGATAATAGGCTTCTCCTGGTTCTATGGAAAAAGACATCCCGACCAGATGGGCCTGGGTGGGGAAAATATTATCCGTTTCCGTATCCAGCGAGACCATTCCCGCCTTTTTGATCCGTGAAACGAGCTCGGCGAGCTCCCGCTCCGTAAAAATTGCCTTATATTTCCGCTCGGCTTTTTTCGGCTTTTTCATGTAATCGGCCAGCAACGAGGTGAATTCGAGCTCTTGAAAAAGTCTGGCCGCCTCCGCATAATCGGGCTCGACGACTTCGAAGCGCTTTGGGTCGAACGCTACGTCCATCTTTTTTTCGATGATGACGAGCTTGCGGCTCATTTCGAGCTTGTCCATGTTCTGCTCGATCTTCTCTTTCACCCTCGGGTTCTTGATCTTTCCCAGGTTTTTGAGGAGGTTGTCGAGCGATCCGAACTCTTCGATAAGGTTTTTGGACGTCTTTTCCCCGATTCCGGGCACGCCGGGGATGTTGTCCGACGGATCCCCCCAGAGGGATAGCACGTCCACGACCTGGGAGGGCGAGACACCGAAGAATTCTTTCACCTTGGCCTCATCCAGGGTGATCTCCTTGACGGGATTGAAGACGGCGGTCGATTTGTCGACAAGCTGGAGAAGGTCTTTGTCCGTCGTGACGATGACGGTCAGGAATTTCTTGGCCGCCGCCTTCCTGGCCAGGCTGCCCAGGACGTCGTCCGCCTCGTACTTTTCGTAGACGAAGACTGGAATCCGCAGGGCGCCGATGACCTCTTTGAGCTTCGGGATCTGTTTGATCAGGTCCTCGGGCATAGGCTTGCGGTGAGCTTTATAGTCTTTATAGATTTCGTGCCTAAACTTGGGGCCGGGGGCGTCGAACACAATCCCGAGATATTCAGGCTTCTCCCGGTCCATTATCTTACGCAGCGTGCTGATAAACCCAAAAATGGCATTCGTCGGGAATCCCTGGGAGGTCGAAAGGCTTTGGATGGCGTAATACGACCGGTAGAGCAACGAGTTCCCATCGATGAGATAGACTTTTTTCTCGCTCATGGCGAATTTCATTATGAACTGCTTTATGGAGAATAATCAAGAGAAAGCCGGTTTTGACCGCTTTGGCGCGTAGCGCCTATCCCGCTCAATTTATTGACATTGAAACGCAAACTGGTATAATAAGGCAAATTTAGCTGGACGAATAACGATGTTGATTGATATTGATAAAGTGCCGAAAGACGGGTTGAGGCTCAGCCGGAATTTCGATTTCGCGAGTCTAGAGTTGGTGGAGGAGGATACCGTTTTCCTCCAGCCCGTCCAGGCCGATGTTACCATAAAAAAAATGGGAGACGAGATCTGGATCAAGGGCCGGATCACGACCTGCCTGAGCTTTGTCTGCAGCCGGTGCCTGACGCCCTTCGAATTTCCAATTGACTCCAAGTTCGACCTGGTTTTCCTTCCCGAGGAATTCCATGAGCTCAAGGATGAGTTCGACGACGAGGGTATCGACCAGCTTTTCTACCAGAATCGCCAGATCGATATCCGGGAGGTAATCTTAGAGCAATTAAACTTGACGTTTCCCGCCAAGCCGCTTTGCGCGGAACGCTGCGAGGGGATCTGCGCGGTGTGCGGCCAGATCCGCCGGAACGGGAATTGCGGTTGTGCGATCGAAGAATCCGACACACGCCGGGAAAAAATAAAAATCTTTGTGAAAGACAAGAGATAAATGCCTAACCCCAAACGAAGACACTCTCACTCCCGAAAAGGAAAACGCCGGGGGCATGATGCGCTCGTTGTCCCTTCCTTTTCCGTGTGTTCCAATTGCGGGACGCCCAAACTCCCCCATAAAGCCTGCCCGGAATGCGGTTACTATCGCGGCCGCCAGGTCATCAAAGAAGCCGAAGAATAAACGGGAGGCGAAGATGAAGATCGCCGTCGACGCCATGGGGGGGGATTTCGGCCCCCAAATCACGGTCCCGGGAGCAGTCAGGCAGGCCCGGGATATCGTCATCAGCCGCGTCCAGGAAAAGATCTCCGAAGAAATCGCCAAGGCGGCGCCGAGCCCAGGCGGAGCGAGGGCATAAATGATTTTCCGGGAGCGGATCTCCTTAATCACGGGAGCCTCCCAGGGAATCGGCGAGGCGATCGCTCGTGAATTCGCGGCCGAGGGCGCGGCCGTCGTGCTCGTCGATATCCAGAAGGCGAAGCTCGACGAAGTCGCCCAGAAGATCGCGGAGAAGGGCGGGAAGGCGGCCGTTTACCAGGCCGATGTGTCAAAACACGACCAGGCGAACGCCGTCGTCGAATCCGTGATCAAGGAATACAAGAAGATCGACCATCTCATCAACAACGCCGGCATCACCAAGGACGGTTTTCTCATGAGGATGAAGGAAGAAGAATGGGACGCCGTCATCGCCGTGAACCTCAAGGGCATTTTTAATTTTTCCAAGGCTGTCATTCGGAGCATGATCGGCAGCCGCTACGGGCGGATCGTCAACCTCTCGTCCGTGGTCGGCCTGATGGGCAACGCCGGCCAGGCGAACTACGCGGCCTCCAAGGCCGGGCTCATCGGCTTCACCAAGTCGCTGGCCCGCGAAGTGGCTTCGCGCGGCATCACCGTCAACGCGGTGGCCCCCGGCTATATCGCCACACCCATGACGGCCAGCCTTCCCGAGCAGGTCAAGACCGCATTTCTCGGCCTCATTCCCTTGCAAAGGTTCGGGGAACCGGCCGAAGTGGCCCACGCCGTCAAATTCCTCTGCTCGGATGAAGCCGCGTACATAACCGGCCAAGTCATTCAGATCAACGGCGGGATGTATATGTAGGATTTTCCGATAAAATAAAAATGGAGGTTAACATGGAAAGAGACGAATTATTGAAGAAAATGAAGGTGATCGTGGCAGACAAGCTGAGCATCAGCGAAGATCAAGTGACGGAAACAGCCTCTTTCATCGAAGACCTGGGCGCCGACTCCTTAGACACCGTGGAACTCGTCATGGCCCTCGAAGATGAGTTCGGCCTCGACATTCCCGACGAGGAAGCGGAAAAGCTGACCACAGTCGGCAAGGCGATGGACTATATTATGGGCCATGTTTCTTAACCCGGGAGAACAGAAGAATAAAGCAGCGAATCGACGGGTCGCCATAACCGGGATCGGCCTTGTAACCCCCTTGGGCGTAGGCACCCAGAAGACCTGGGACGGCCTTCTCGCCGGCCGGAGCGGGATCGGCCCCATCACCAGATTCGATGCCAGCCGCTTTTCGACGCGGATCGCCGGCGAGGTCAGGGATTTCCATCCGCTCGATTTCATCGACAAGAAAGAGGTCCGCAAAATGGACCTGTTCATCCAGTTCGCCCTGGCGGCGGCCCATCTCGCCGTCGAGGACTCGGGCATCAACCCGGCGCTTCTTGAAAGCGACCGCTGCGGCGTATATGTCGGCTCTGGCATCGGCGGGATCGGGACGATCGAGGAGACGCATAAGGTCCTCCTTGAGAAAGGGCCGGACCGTGTTTCGCCGTTCTTCTTGGTTTCGGTCATCATCAACGAAGCCTCGGGGCAAATTTCCATCAGATACAAGGCCAAAGGACCGAACTCGGCGGCCGTTACAGCCTGCACGACGGCGACCCATTGTCTCGGGGATTCCTTCCGGCTGATCGCCCGGGGCGATGCGGACGTGATGATTGCCGGCGGGTCCGAAGCGCCCATCACGCCGCTCGGCGTCGCCGGGTTCTGCACCATGAAAGCCCTCTCCGAGCGGAACGACGAACCCCAGAAAGCATCGCGGCCGTTCGACGCCAAGCGCGACGGGTTCGTTATGGGCGAAGGCGCCGGCATCTTGCTGCTCGAAGAGCTTGGCCAGGCCCTCAAGCGAGGGGCAAAGATTTATGCTGAGGTGGTGGGCTACGGTATGACCGGCGACGCCTACCATATCGCCGCTCCGGCGATGGACGGCGAAGGCGCGGAGCGCGTCATGCGGAAAGCCCTGGAGGACGCGGGCGTTCCGCCGGGCGATGTCCAATTCATCAACGCCCACGGCACATCCACCCCCCTTAATGACAAGATCGAGACCGCGGCGATCAAGCGGGTCTTCGGCGACCATGCCTCGAAGCTCGCCGTGAGCTCGACCAAGTCCATGACCGGCCATCTTCTAGGAGCGACCGGCGCCGTCGAGATCGCCGCCACCGCGCTCTGCCTCAAGCACCAGATCATGACGCCGACGATCAACTACGAGTACCCGGACCCGGAGTGTGACCTGGATTACGTGCCGAACAAAGCACGGCCGGCCGAGATCGTATTTGCGTTGAACAATTCCTTCGGCTTCGGCGGGACCAATGGCTCCCTGTTGCTGAAAAGGTTCGAATAGCAAAAAAGCAGGCAAGAAGAAAAATTTCTGATATCAACGCATTAATTAAAATGACATCCCCGTTCGGGCGGTTAAAGAGTCCGTGTCGCTGCTCGCCCCTATTTTCATCGCCTTCGTGATTACCCATATCCTACTGATCGGATACGGTATCCTCTCTCACATTCCCCAGATCGGACCCGTTTCTCACCAGATCCGCACAGATTTCAGCGCCGGGCTGACCGTCCTCGGCGGAGGCGGAATGCTGTTGCTTTTTCTGAAGGCATTCTCCATGGGAGGGGGGACATATACGGGAATTGAGGCCGTTTCCAACGGCCTTCAGATCCTTCGGGAGCCGAGAGTGCATAACGGGAAACGGACC
>JALHTW010000018.1 GCA_022866045.1 Candidatus Aminicenantota bacterium
GCCGGGCTTAAGGCCGAGTTTCTGAAACTCCTGCTCGAGGAAATTGACCGTCTTGACCTCGCCGTTCGAAGCCGGCGCCCTTCCTTCGAACTCATCCGAGGCAAGAATCTTCGTATCGTTGGCCAGATCCTGAGCGGAAATGCTCTCCAGGGCAGGCCGCAGTCGCTGCTCTTCGCTGCTACAGCCAAACAACCCGAAGATGACCAGGATTGATAGTGCGTAGATAATTTTTTTATTCATTTTTTTCCCTCATTTCATAAGGTGAGAAAATAAAACACTACGGGCGTAGTTGTCAAGCTTATCCCGCTTTTCCCACGCAAGGCTGTGCCTCCTTTGCAGTGATTTAAGGATAGGATTTTTTTGCGATCGCTCGAAATCTGTCCCCTCTGAATCCCAAAACCACACTTCCCTTCACGAAAAAAATTGTATTCCCGGCCGCGCCCGCCTCGGCCGCCACGAGGGCGACCTCGGTGAAGACATCAGAGGGAGGCGGCCGAGGATCGCTTGTAATATTTTTAATTATCCCTCTCGTCTCATCTGAATATGCAGCTAGAGTCTGTGTCCGTTTTTCTTTTTTGCGGCTCTTCGAGACGAAGATTCGACCGGCAGGCCGGCTGTGGCGCGCCATTTTGCGTGCTTGACCTTGATCCTTTGCCGGGAGTATCATTTTCACCGACGGGAGTTATCGATTCCGGACTTGAGAAGAGCGAAAGTCGTGCAGCGCAAAAAATGAAACCCTTATCACCTTTCCTGCCGATCTATATGGCGTTTCGTAGAAAGCATCCGGACGCTTATAAAATCCTCTTGACCAATATATTGCTGGCCTGGACAGGCGAAGGATGGATCGTCCTCTGGATCTGGGTCCATGCCTCCGGGCAAAACCAGAAAGGTTCAAAGAAAGGGGGGTCGAATGGAAAAATCGCATAAGAAACGGAATCCATTCATTGCGGCGGGGTTGTCGCTTCTGGCGCCGGGCGCCGGCCAGATCTACAATGGGCAAGGTCTAAAAGGAATTGTCTTCTTTCTCCTTCCCTATATATTGTATGAAATCTGGGCGCTGGCGAGACTTCCTGGTCACTTCTCTGGGCTTATGGCTTTTTTAATCGTCGGCATTGGATATGAAGTTTTCGTCATCGTTGAGGCCTTCGACCGGGCGCGGAGATTCAAAGAGATTCCTCTTAAGCCATTCAATAAGGGCTGGATCTATCTTCTTCTCATCCTCATTTCCCTGGGAACGGGCTTTATCGGGTCGGGCTTCCTTCTTGAAAATATTTGGGGTGTCTCATTCGCTCGCATGCCCACGGCGTCCATGGAGCCGGCTCTTCACAAAGATGACTTCCTCATGGTTGATCTCAGAGTGTATAAAAACTCGAAAGCGGAGCGCGGCGACCTCGTGGTTTTTAAATATCCGCCGGATCCATCCAAACTTTTTGTCAAACGCGTCATCGCTCTTGAAGGGGAGACCGTCGAAATCAAGGACAAGGAAGTGGTTATCAACGGAACAGCTCTCCAGGAATCCTATAAAACTCATAAAGATAAGACGATTGAACAAGTCCGCGACAACTTCGGTCCGATCACGATTCCGCTAGGCGCCTGCTTTGTTCTGGGCGACAATCGCGACGTCAGCGCCGATAGCCGGTATTGGGGAAACCTGCCCCTGGCAAACATCAAAGGCAAGGCTCTCTACGTCTATTGGGCCAAGGACAAAAAGCGGATCGGCTTGAGACTGAAATAAGATTTATGACTCGCTCGCCGGGATCAGGGCGGCGGTCGCGTTCGCATAGGATTTTAGAATTTCGAATTCCTTGTCCTGGCCTTAGCCGACGCATATTCCCGACAAGAACCAGATCCTGGTCCGCTCTGGGCATAAGCAAAAAAGTTGGCATTTTCTTGAACTTATTGACTCGCGGCACATCTTTATATATTGAGGATCATAAATGAACTTAAGTGGCCGGCTCTTGGAACAAGTCCTGATCCTTCGCTGTCAGATTGGCGACAAGGAAGCTTATGCCGAGCTTATTAACCGATATCATCGCCCGTTGCGCTATTTTATAAGTCATTTGTCGGATAACACCGAAATGGCCGAAGATATATTTCAGGATAGCTGGGTGAGCGTTATCAGAAAAATCCACACTCTCAGAAATCTCGATGCGTTCCCGAGCTGGCTCTATCGGATTGCCCGTAACATGGTCTATCAGCAGCTCAGGAGAAAAAAGAAATTATCCGAATTCAAAGAAAATATCATCGTCGCAGACGAAACAGAAAATGGCGCCTTTTCACCCGAGGATGCAGCCCAAATCCATAAATGTCTCAAAGAATTGCACCCCGAGCATAGAGAAGTCCTGGTTTTGCGCTTTCTCGAGAAAATGTCGTATCAACAGATTGCCGATGTGCTTGACTGTAACTTGAACACCGTTAAATCAAGAATTTACTATGCAAAATTTGCCCTGAAAAGAAAAATGGAGGAAAAAAATGGAAAAGAAAAATAATCTAAGAGAAGAACTTCTCAGACAAATGGAGAAAAATCATGGCCGCACACCGAACATCAATCAAACATCGGTTCAGACAATCATTACAAAAGAAATAGCCCGTGTCAGGCGGATGAAACGTGTCACGGTGTTCAGCTGGCTGTTGCTGGCAGCGTCTTTCATAGGAACAGGTATCATCGGAGCTGTCTCGGGATTCCGCCAGGAGTTGTTGATTGTCATTGCCCTTATTGTGGTTCAAGCATTGCTCATCATTGCTGTCAGTTGTACCGTTTCGCTTTCCGTTCTGTCGAGAACCTTAAAAATGAAGCAGATTCAGGCGACATTGTCTGATATTCAGGAACAACTGAAAAAGATGTCCCAGGACAAATAAACAACCTCCCTATGAAAACGGCCCGATCACGAATGGTTGTTTTATCCTTCCTTTCAGATTCACTCCTAACCTCCCGGGCTGGAAACCAAAATTGCCGATAGAAAGCACGACGGAATTCCGGACTTCACAGAGAAGAAAGAATCCTAGCGGCAATTTTGGCTGGAAGCGAAGAATTTCCTAAATAAACAGAATGCGGTATATTAATAGTCAGCTCGTTTGTCGCAGGCACGAATAGGCTGAAAGTTTGAGGGTGAATTCCAAGGCGAGCACGGAGACAATATGATTGACACGGGATTGATAAACACGGTCGTCCTGCTGGGATTCGGCGTTCAGAACCGCGCCCAGCCCTACGGTACCTTCAAACTGCTGTTCAACGCGCTGTTTTATTGAAGCGAAACCTGGATCGGCAGGTGGTCTTTTTGAACGCCTTCTCCTGTGACAGTCCTTTCCTTTCTTGACATCTCTCTTCAGCGGGCGATATATTTTGGGTGCAATGGGCGGCCTGGATTTTATGAAGAAGGGGGATTGAGCGATGGGCGGAAAAAATTCTTATCGAAGGAGTTTTTAAAATGAGGACATTTGCTCGGACGTTCGTTGGCATATTTATTTTATTAATTGTTATGGGTCTCTTCCGTCAACTTTCAGCGGCGGAGGAGCGCGCTAACCGCCTTATCGCGCTGCTCGAAGCGGGGAAGCCGGCGATCGGCGTGTGGACCGGCGCGCTCGCGGCGCCCCGGATAAGCAAAGTCCTGGCGACCAGTGACGCAGATTTCATCGTGGCCGACGTTGAACACGACATTTATGATTTCAGCGCGTTACACCGGTTCCTGCTGGAGATTCAGGATTTCAGCAATCGCTTTAGGGCCGAACCTCGGCCAGCGCCCGTGGTGCTGGTGAAGCTGGCCAACCGCGGCACCTGGGATCCACGCTACGAGATTGCCGAATCGCTCAAAGTCGGTCCGGCGATGGGCGTTTGGATCCCATTCGTCGAGAGCCGGGCGGATGTGGAAAGGGCTATTTCCGCCATTCGAAATGCAGAGACCTCTGCCCTCGAAGGCCTGAACATTCCGCGTGAAAGACGAGATATCTGGCCGCTCAATCCCAAAGGCGAGCTGATGCTGGTGGCTATGATCGAGACTGAAACGGGCGCGCGAAAGGCGAAGGAGATCGTGGAAACGCCCGGCCTATCCGCGGTTCAGCCCGTCCACCTTCCGGATGCGGATACGGCGCGCATTCTGAAGATGTGCCTTGTCCGGGGCGTCGTTGCCGCCACGGATGCCGGTCCTGGAGATATCAAGGCCAAGGTGGACGCCGGATACAGGATGATCAGTGTCGGCTGGGACTTCGACCTGCTGCGCAAAGAACTGGGCGATACGATCAAGGGAATGCGTTCGGCTATCAAATGAAATGGACCGCGGCATTCCTATATGGGACAGGAAGGAAACCAACTGTTCTAGGCCTCGATAAGATCAGAAGAACAGCCAAGGCCGTACGGGGGGAGTGGCCTGAATTTTCTCAGATATAGCTGCCCAGCCGGGGATCTTTGTCATCCCGAAGATGCTCAGGATTTAAATTTTTGATTCTTCGATGTTCTTCTGATACAACCGCGTGTTCAGATGGCAGAAGGCGCAGGCCAGGGCGTCCGAGGCGTCTTCCTCCATTTTGCCGCCTTCGATATTCAGCAGCGCCTGGATCATCGTCTGGACCTGGTTCTTGTCGGCCCGGCCGTAACCCGTCACGGCTTTTTTGATCTCGAGAGGAGAATACTCGAACAACGGACACTCATGCCCGGCGACGGCGACGAGCACCGCCCCCCGCACTTGTCCCAGGGTGATGGCCGTCTTGACGTTTTGGGCGTAGAAGGGATTTTCGATAGCGACTTCTTCGGGCGCGTGTTGAGTGATTAATCGGTCCACGCCGGCCTTGATGTCGAGGAGTTTTTTATGACTCGGCGACCGGCGCGACGGCTTGATCGTGCCGTAGTCCAGCACCCGGTATTGGTTTTCATTGAATTCGAGGATGCCGTATCCTGTGGACTGGCTGCTGGGGTCGATCCCGAGAACCCGCATCGGTGCCGGCTTTAGGCGGTTTCGTACTGGGCGATTTCTTTTTCGTCGATGTCGAAGTTGGCGGCCACGGTCTGGACGTCGTCGTGGTCTTCGAGCTCTTCGACGAGCCTCAAGGCCTGCTGGGCCTGTTTGCCCTCGAGCTTAATATAGTCCTGCGGGATGTGGCCGACATTAGAATCCGCGACCTCGATCCCGGCCGCCTTGACGGCTTCAAGAACGGCCTCGTACTTTTCGGGCGCGGTAATGACTTCCCAGGTGTCGCCGTCATCCTTGATGTCCTCGGCGCCGGCGTTCAGGGCGATATCCATAAGCTTTTCTTCCTCGACTTTTTCCTGATCGATGTCGATGTACCCCCCGCGCTTGAACCGAAAGGCGACGCACCCGGACGTGCCGATCTGGCCGCCGTTCCTGGTGAAGATATGGCGGATCTCCGAGACCGTGCGATTCTTGTTGTCGGAAAGGGCGGTGATGTAAACGGCGAAGCCGCCGGGCCCGTAACCTTCGTAAATGACTTCCTCGTAATGAGAGCCTTCAAGCTGGCCCGTGCCTTTCTGGATGGCCCGCTTAATGTTGTCGGCCGGCATGTTGACGGCCTTGGCGTCCTGGACGGCTTTCCGCAGGCGGGGATTCATATCGACGTCGCCCCCGGCCGCGCGCGCGGCTACGGCGATTTCGCGAATGATCTTGGTGAAGATTTTGCCGCGCTTCGAGTCCGCGGCGGCCTTTTTATGCTTAATAGAAGACCATTTCGAATGTCCGGACATGTAATCTCCTTAGGAAAAAAATCTCATAAATTCTATCATAAAAAAAAGGTTATGACAAATAGGGTCAAAACCCGGTAATGGGTCAATTTGACGGGGAATTTTTTTTGAGATATAATTCTCTAGAACAATTCCTAGAGGAGGAAAGAAATGAGCGAAATTCCTTTTTATTATTCCAACATAGTGGGGATTGTGATGTCACAAAATGACATTACTCTCGATTTTGGGTACAAATCTCCAGAACATTCTAAAGAAGGACCAGAAAAATTTGAAATAAAAGCTAGGGTTTCGATGAGTCCCTCACATGCAAAACATATGTTATTAATATTAAAAGACTTAATCGACAAATACGAAGGTGCTATTGGAGAAATACCATTAGAAAAAGATAAAAAAGCGCAATACGATGAAATGTTTAAAAAGTGATTCTCTTCTTATTTGGGAAACTTCGACGGAAATAAATAAAATTTATAGACAGATTATGCCCGTAATTTCAGAAAGCCATGTAATAGAAGTAAATTTAGTTGAAATTAACGACGAAATACATGAGATTGCACATTACCCCTTATCTTTTTTAGAGACTGTAAGAGAATCAAAAAATAGAATCCAAAAAATGTCGTTAGAACAAAGAAAGGAATTAGCCAAGCTCGCCTTTGGATCATGGGAAAATAAAGATTATTTAGATAGCGACAGACCATACGATTTAACAACAAAAATTAATAATGTCATATCTTTTTGACACAACGGTCTTGATTGGTTATTTCCACAGACAAAAAGAGTCAGAAACGTATATTGCTAAAATAATGGATGGAATTTTACAGGCAAGCATTTCGTCGGTTACAATCGCAGAGGTATATAGCGGAATAAGAAGAGACGATATAAGTAGAATCGACCAAACAGAAGCGATTCTTTCGTTCTTTCAAATAGAAGACGTAACAGACGAAATAGCGAAAGAAGGGGGAAAATTATTTAATGCCTATCGTCATCAAATGGGGCAGAAATGCATTGATGATAAGGGGCCATTATTAGATGCGATGATTGCCGCAACGGCGAAAATAAGGAAAATGATTTTAACGACTAATAATTATTGTCACTTCAAGCCAATGGAAGATGACGGCCATATTAAATGCGAAAAAATTCCATGACTAGTTTTGAATTAAGCTAATAATTTCTTTTATATCCCAAACATGATCTGTAACTTTAGCCTCCATCGCCGGAGTTACTCTCAACGTCTGATGAATCCGGCAGAAATTGTAATACATGAAATGAAGAGCAACGGCATAATAAAGATTCTCAACTTTCTTCGAAAAGCCATTTGTTAGTCTGGTAAACCGGCGCATATTCATTCTCATGGTTAAATTCTGTCGCTCAACATAGCTTGTAGATATATTCTCGTTTTCTGGATTTCCGTTTATTTTTGTTTTTATGATTCCGGTGCATTTCGGGGGACTATATCTTTTCTGTCCTTCTTCTGTTTGACCGTATAGTTTAACTAGTTGGCTAAAATCCACGTCCTTTCCGAAGGCCCCCTCGACGGCTTCTAGATACATTTTGTGACCGTCCGTGGTCAATTGAACGCGATTTTTAAGGCGGCTAGCCAAGTCTTTTAAAAAAATAGTCGCATCTTCTAGGTCGCGTTTTCCTACAAAGTATGAGGGGATTAATTTTGTATCTGCACAAATGGCCGTGAAGGTCCAAATATCACCATATCCGAATTTACCCCTTTTGTCTTTGGGAATATTTTTTTCCTTGGCATAGCAGAAAGACCAAATCTCATCGCATTGAATTAGTTTACAATTAAGATTTCTAAGAGTCTTATCCTGGTACTCCGCACAGGCCGCGCCTACTTCAGCCAAAAGTTTTAAGACCGTCCCTTTAGCCACCCCCGTAATCCGGCAAGTGGCCCGAATAGAACTTCCCTCTACCAGGGATGAAATAACCAGGGCTTGTTTCTCGATCTTGAGCTTGTTCATACTTATAATATACATGACCGCTCAAGCATTGTCAAGTATTATTATTATTGCGGACTTGACAAAGAATGATACATTTAATACAATTTTCTATGTGAATTATACTGGAGGTAAATATGAGTACATGGGAAAGATTTACTCATCGTAAATTTAAGTCTTTTTCAACCCCAAAGGCAACCATTACAAACGGTGGGCAGTTAAGTATGAATTATGCGGTTATGACAGAATATGTTAAAGAAAATAATTTTGCCGTTTTATTTTATAACAAAGATGAAGCACTTATTGGCATTAAATTTCAGGATAAAGATGCTCCCGATGCTTACAAAATTAGGCGATACAGAAACGACAAACTTGGCTATATTTCAATTACTGCCTTTCTAAATTATTACAAAATTCCTTCACGGGCCACAGAATCATACACGCCTAAGTGGGAAGAAAAAGAAAAATTAATGATTATTGATATAAAAAATCGCGTAGGAAAGAAACCTAAAAGCAAACAAATACCAGCAGAGGATATCTTATAGGAATATAAAAAATGGTGGGTGCAACGTGGTCATTTATTCTACCCCTTGAAGGTAGAAAATCTCCTCTCTCATCCGTTGCGCCCACCTCATTAGAAAACAAGGGACAATGGAAACCGCACGCATGTGGTCATGCGCCTAGTTTTAGGAACCAAGGAATCCCCCGCAGGGGTTTGAGTTCGATTCTCACGGTTTCCGTCCCTTCCTTTATATATCTTCAACGACCACATTTTGTCAAGTTCCTTTGTTTGGCCTTTTTGCCCACCTCGTCAATGCGGCTTTTCTGGCAATTTCCCGCTTTCTTTCTGCGGATAGTTTTTCCGCTCTGGCCTTGCCGCCCTTCAATCCCCCTAGCCTCCCCAGGGCAACGGCGGCTGGATTCTTCGGCCTGATCTGTGTTCCCGTTGCCTCTTCCGCTATTATCGCGGCTAGTAGATTTAAGTCTTCCGTTTCCTTTTCTTTGCTTGTGCGCTTTAGCATATTTATAATATCGCATTTTCAACTCCGCTAGTCAATAGCCAAAAAATTCAAATTGACCCATTACCCAAAACCCCGGATTTATGAACTTTTCTTGTGGACAAAGCGGAGAAAAAAGCTAAAAATAGGCTGGAAAAGACAATTCTCTCGAGGAGGTTCATGATGGATTTCCGGGATCTTTCCTTCCCTGGGGCTCCCTTGATCAAAGTTTCTCCGCCGGGTCCCGCGTCCCGAGACCTCCTCAGATTCCAGTCTGCCCACGAAGGTTCCGCGGTCTCCTATCCGAAGGGAATGCCCATGGCCCTCCGTCGGGCCAGGGGAGCCACGGTCGAGGACATGGATGGAAATCTCTACATCGATTTCTTCGGCGGCGCCGGCGTCATGAACGTGGGCCATGCCAACCCCGAAATCCTGAAAGCGGCCCAGGACCAGCTCGCCGAACTCTCCCATGCGCTCGACTTTCCAAACCCAAGCCGAAAATCCCTGGTCGAGTCGCTGCTCTCCCTTCTCCCGAAAGAGCTGAGCCGGCTCTATTTTGGGGGGCCGACCGGCTCCGATGCCGTCGAGAGCGCCCTGAAGCTCGCCAAATATAACACCAAAAGATATCCCCTCGTCGCTTTTGAAGGCTCTTATCACGGAATGACGGCCGCTGCGCTTTCTCTCTCGAGCGGCGTCCCCTTTAAAGAAGAATTCCTCCCCCTCCTGCCCGAGGTTCACTTCGTTCCTTATGCTTATTGCTACCGCTGCGCGTTCGACAAAGCGCCTGAAGCCTGCGATGTTTTTTGCGCCCGATATCTCGACCACAAGCTCTCGGACCCCCACTCCGGGATCGCCAAACCCGCAGCCATCATCATCGAGGCCATCCAAGGAGAGGGCGGAACCATCGTTCCGCCCGAGGCGTACCTTCAGGAGATCAGGGAGATCTGCGACAAACACCATGTGATCATGATCGTCGATGAGATCCAAGCGGGCTTTTGCCGGACGGGAAAGATGTTCGCCTTCGAGCATGCCGGGATCGTTCCCGATATCGTTACCATGAGCAAGGCTCTTGGAGGGATCGGCCTTCCGATCTCCTGCATCGCTTTCAAAGAAGCATTGAACACGCTCCCGCAGGGAAAACATATCGGAACGTTCCGGGGCAACGTGGCGGCCTACGCAGCGGGGGCGGCCGCCATCCGATTCATGAGGCAAAACAGCCTGGCCGAACATGCCCGTCTTCTCGGCGTCGAGATGCTCTCTCTGCTCAAGGAGCTCGAAAAGGACTCGAAAACGATCGGCGAGGCCAGGGGGAAAGGCCTGATGCTGGGGATTGAATTCGTCAAGGACAAAGAGACGAAAGAGCCTGCGCCCGAGATGGCCGCCCAAGTGCGGAGGCTTTGCCATCAAAAAGGTCTCCTGATCGAGATCGGCGGCCATGACTTCAACGTCGCCCGGTTCATTCCTCCCTTGGTCCTGACAAAAGAGCTGGCGAGAACTGGGGTCGAGATCTTCGCCGATTCCGTCAAAGAGATGGAGAAAGCCTTATAATGACCGCGGCTATCTAAAAAGCCGCAAAAAATTTTTCCCGCCTTGACCCGGCCTTCTTCTCCCGGGCAAAGAATGGTAAAATCTTTCCCTTCGGATAGCTTATGGCACAGGACAGCATGACAAAGAAATCCAAAGGCCCGAAGGGCCTCGTCGCTGCGGCCATGAGCGGTGGCGTGGATTCCTCGGTCGCTGCAGCCCTCCTCAAAGAGGAAGGATTCGACGTCATTGGCATCACGATGAACCTCTTCTCCCTGCCGAAAGAAGTCTGTCTGTCCGAGGACCTGCGGAGCTGCTGCGGATGGAAGGCTCAGGAAGACGCCAGCCGGGTGGCGAAGATCCTCGGCATCCCTCATTATATCGTCGATTTCCGGCGCGAGTTCGAAGAGAGCGTCATCGCTGATTTCTGCCGGGAGTACGGCCTTGGCCGGACGCCCAATCCCTGCATCCGCTGCAACCAGTTCATCAAGTTCGGCCTGCTTCTCGATCGGGCGAAGAGGCTTGGGGCGGATTTTGTGGCGACGGGGCACTACGCGAGGACGGCGTTTGATACGGGGTCAAACCGCTGGCTCTTAAAGAAGGCCCTCGACGCGGCAAAGGACCAGTCTTATTTCCTTTACCCCCTGACCCAGGATGAGCTTTCAGGCACTCTGTTTCCTCTCGGCGGATGGACGAAGACCGAGATCCGCCGGCTAGCCGCCAGATACGAGCTGCCCGTCGCCCGCAAGCCGGAGAGCCAGGAAATTTGCTTTATTCCGGACCAGGATTATCCCCGGTTTCTCAAGGAGCGCGTTCCCGAAGTTTTCCGGCCGGGGCCCATCGTCGACTTGGGCGGCAAGACGATCGGGGAGCATAACGGGATCGTCCATTTCACGGTCGGGCAAAGGCGGGGGATGGGCATCGCCGCGCCCCATCCTTTATATGTGATCGAGGTGGACGCCGAAAGGAATACGATCGTCGCAGGGAAAAATGAAGATCTTTACGCGAGCCGGCTCGAAGCTTCGGACGTGAATTGGATTTCCATCGAAAAGCTGGAAGAGCCGAAGGCCATCCGGGCGAAGATCAGGTCCACGCAGGCCGAGTCCAGAGCCAAAATCGTTCCCCAAGATTCAAAAACGGTCCTTGTGGAATTTGAGAAGCTTCAGCGAGCTGTTACGCCGGGACAGGCGGTCGTTTTCTATGATGACGACACTGTCGTCGGCGGCGGGATCATCGTCCGCGCCCTCGATTGATTCTATTCTATTTTGCCAGTTTGGCCAGATCAGCCAAGCTCATGCTGTCCAAGAGTTTTTTCAAGAGGGCCACGTCGCTCGTTCCGCTGGCGTCCAGCGTCACCATGAACCGGTTGGCCACAACGAGATTGATCTCGGCGGACGAATACTCGCCCTTCTGGACCTTTTCCGTGCCCGAAAAGCCTTGGATCTTCACCGATTTTTCGTAGCCGTTTTCAGTCTCGTTCGAAAATTCGGTCATGCCCAGCATCGACAGCCCGATGCCAGCCATCGGGACGCCGGCCGTATCCGAGATTTTCACAGTGATCGTCTGGGTCGTGTTTTCGTTGACGACCTTCTCGTACGCGAGCGAGGCCTCGGATGTGGACATGCCCAGGACAGACGACGTTTCGCCCTGCGGCTTGCCTTTGGTGAAGCCGGGGAGGTCGATCTTGGGCAGGCACAGCTGGAGTTGTTTAAAGGGGACGGTTTTAGACTGGGCCTGGGCGGCGGCGGTCAGGATCCCGCCGAGCGCCAGGATCATAAGAAGGGAAACGGTTTTTCTCATCATGATCTCCTTGTCGTTTTAAAATCTATAATACTCATATTCTATGGGAATAATGTAATATCTCACGGCGTCCGGAAAATGTCAAGGGATTTCGGTCGACCCGAGAAAAAACGGCCCTGGGGTTCCTTTACATGACGAGGGCGATCATCGTGATGCTGACGCCGGCGACGACCAGGGCGCCGATCAGGCCGACGATGAGCGGCCTGAAGCCGACCTTCTTGAACGCGCTGAAAACCGTGTTCAGGCCGATCCCGGCCATGGAGATAATGATCAAGAACCGGCCCAGCCAGGTCAGATTGTCGATGCCGGTCTTCGTGAAATACCCGGCCGTGTTCAGGCCGGCCATGATGAAGTAGCCAAACAGGAACCAGGGGAAGGCCCGGGCCACGTTCACCCGCTGCTTGTCTTTTTTCGCGGTATCGATCGAGGCTTTTGTAAACCAGGCCGCGATGAGAAAGGCCAGGGGGGCCATGAAGCAGTTGCGGACGAGCTTGACCGCCGTGGCCGTTTTTCCGGCTATATCTGAAAATATGAACCCGGCGCCGACGACCTGGGGGGTGGCATGGATGGCCGTCCCGGCGAAGACGCCGAACTGGATATCGGTCGCACCCAGGAGCTGGGCGATCTTGGGGTATATCAGGATAGCCGCCAGCCCCCAGAGGGTGATGGTGCCGATGGCGTAGCTCGTCTCCTCCTCTTTAGCCTTGATCAACGGGGCCGTGATGGCAATGGCCGAGCCGCCGCAGATCGTCGTTCCCACAGAGAGAAGCGTCGAGAGCGACCAGGGAAGCCTAAAGAGCCGTCCGAGCGCGAAAATGACGAAATAGCTGACGAGCATGGTCACAAGAATGATCGACAGCATCTTTGGGCCTTGCATGCGGAAGTCCTTGAAGTTCAGGGTGGCGCCGATGAGGATGACACCCCAGATCAGAAATTTCTCGAAGGTCTTGATGCCGGAATGGAAGATCTTCGGCACGAGGCCCAGGTTCCGGGCGAGGATGCCGATCACGACGGCCAGGGCCGTGGCCTCGAGAGGATGTTTTCCTCCGGCTGTGACCTGGTTCGAGAGGACCATGGAGATGACGCCGACGGTGATCATCAGGATCCAGCCCGGGAGTTGCTCTTTCTTCATCCGAATCGTCCTTTAATAAATGACGCCATATTGTAAGTGTCCGGTTCGGGTCCGTCAAGAAATTTTGACGGGATCAGATGGTTCGATCCGACCCTCCATATGTGACATACCGTAGGGAGGTATGGTATATTATGTCCGGAGGACAAAGATGAAGGCTTACCCATCTCATGACGAAGAGCTCACCCGGCTCAAGAAGATCGAGGGCCAGATCAGGGGCATCCAGAAAATGGTCGAAGAACGCCGCTATTGCATCGATATTCTGACGCAGCTCGGCTCGGTCGTCGGCGCGATCCAAAAGGTCGAGGAGAACATCTTGAACCGTCATCTGAGAACGTGCGTCCGGGAGTCGTTCATCGTCCGCGGGCGCGAGGTCCGGGAAAGGAAGGTCGAAGAGATCATCGCCCTTCTCGGCCGGTTCCGGACGCACGGCTGACAAGGGAGTGTCGAATGGCTTCCGAAAAAGATCACAAATCCAGGCGGATCGACGTTCCGATCACGGGCATGAACTGCGCCGGGTGCGCGGCGAACATCGAAAAAGCCCTGAGGAACCTGGGCGGCGTTGAAAACGCCACGGTCAATTTTGCCACGGCCAGGGCTACGGTCCTTTTCTCGCCGCAGATCCTAAAGCCTGAGGACATCGAAAAGGCGATCGTTTCGGCGGGTTACGGTGTCCTGAAGGCCGAGAGAGAGGAAGATGCGGAAGATGCTGAGCGTACGGCCCGGGAGCGTGAGTTCAAAACGCTCCAGCGGCAATTCTGGACCGGCCTCGCCTTCAGCGTCGTTGTTTTCGTCGGCAGCTTGCCCCATTTCTTTCCCTGGGTGCCGTCTCTTCTGGGCAACCATTTTCTTCTCTGGGCCCTGGCGACACCCGTCCAGTTCTGGATCGGCCGGCGTTTTTATAAGGGAGCCTGGGCGGCCGGCAAACACGGCCGGGCCGACATGAACACGCTGGTCGCGGTCGGCACGTCGGCCGCGTATTTTTACAGCGCCGCGGCCGCGCTTTTCCCCTCGTTTTTCAAAGCGGGAGGGATCAAGCCCGAAGTGTATTTCGATACATCCGCGGTCATCATCACCCTCATCCTCTTCGGGCGGATGCTCGAGGCCCGGGCCAAAGGGCGGACGTCCGAAGCGATCAAAAAGCTCATCCGCCTCCAGCCCAAAACCGCCCTCGTCATTCGCGCCGGCGCGGAGATCGATATTCCCGTCAAGGACGTCGTTGTCGGCGATATCGTGGTCGTCCGTCCCGGCGAGAGAATTCCGGTGGACGGTGTTGTGACCAAGGGAAGATCGGCCGTCGATGAATCCATGATCACCGGCGAAAGCCTGCCGGTCGAGAAGAAGGATGGCGACGAAGTCATCGGGGCCACGATGAACAAGACGGGAAGTTTTGAGTTCCGCGCCACGAAGGTCGGCAAAAATACGGCCCTGGCCCAGATCATCCGCCTTGTCCAGGAGGCTCAGGGCTCCAAGGCCCCCATCCAGCGGCTGGCCGACGTGATCGCGGGATATTTCGTCCCGGTTGTCATTTCGATCGCGGTCCTGACGTTCATCGCCTGGATTATCTTTGGGCCAAAGCCCGTCCTGACCTTTGCCCTTCTGAATTTCGTGGCCGTGATGATCATTGCCTGCCCCTGCGCCTTAGGCCTGGCCACGCCCACGGCGGTCATGGTCGGAACGGGGAAAGGCGCGGAAAACGGGATCCTCATTAAGGGCGGCGAGAGCCTGGAGACGGCCGGCAAGATCACGACGATCGTCTTTGATAAGACAGGAACTTTGACGAAAGGCGAGCCCGAAGTGACGGACATCCAAGCCGTTCCGCCCTTTTCCGAAGCGGACGTGCTGCGGCTGGCGGCAAGCGCCGAAAAGACGTCCGAGCATCCCCTGGGAGAAGCCATCCTGAAAAAGGCTCAAGGGAAGGATCTTGCCCTCCCGGCGGCCGAAAACTTCCGCGCTCTGGAAGGCCTGGGGATCGAAGCCGACGTCGAAGGCCAAATAGTCGTCATCGGAAACGATAAGCTCATGGCGGAGCGCGGAGTCGACATCGGAGCCCTTGCCGAAAAGTCCCAAATCCTTTCGGAGGAAGGAAAGACACCGGTTTTTATGGCCGTGAACGGCCGGCCGGCGGGGCTCATCGCTGTCGCGGACACGCTCAAGGAAGATTCCGTTGAGGCTGTGAATAAAATAAGGCGCCTCGGCCTGGAGGTTATCATGCTGACGGGCGATAACCGGAGGACGGCCGAAGCCATCGCTCTTCAGGCCGGGATCGATTCCGTCGTCCCCGAACTCCTGCCGGCCGATAAAGTGAGGGAGATCAAAAAGCTCCAAGAGGCCGGGAAAAAGGTCGCCATGGTCGGCGACGGGATCAACGATGCTCCCGCTTTGGCCCAGGCGGACATCGGCATCGCCATCGGCTCGGGGACAGATGTGGCCATAGAGGCCGCGGACATCACTCTAATCAAGAATGATCTCTTCGGCGTGTCCAAGGCTATCGAGCTGAGCCGGCGGACGATGCGCACAATCAAGCAGAACTTGTTTTGGGCGTTCATCTACAACGTCATCGGCATTCCTGTGGCGGCTGGCGTCCTCTATCCCTTTTTCAGGGTGCTTCTCAACCCGATGATCGCTTCGGCGGCCATGGCCGCGAGCTCGGTCTCCGTCGTCTCGAATTCGCTCCGGCTGAGAAGGGTCAGGCTGAACTGACAACTTGATTATTTTTATCATTTAAGTAGAATATATGAGGTAGACTTGCCCTTTTGAGATGTGATCCTCAGGGATCATCGACTGTCAAAAGGGAAGGTCCGACCTTGAGAAAATTCTAACGGAGGTTCCAATGCTTAAAAACTCGAAGTTCCTGGCTCTCATGCTGGCGGCCGCATTCGTTCTCGTCCTGGCCGGCCTTGCCCAGCAGGCAGCAAGCGACACGGCGAAAGACCCGGTTTGCGGCATGTCGGTAAAGGTTGCCAGCGCAAAATACACCTATGACGACAAGGGCACGACTTATTATTTCTGCAGCGAAGGCTGCAAAACCGAGTTCGCCAAGAACCCGGACAAATATCTCCCGAAGGCCGCCACGGCCATGGTCGCCCAGCAGGCGGCAAGCGACACGGCGAAAGACCCGGTTTGCGGCATGTCGGTGAAGGTTGCCAGCGCAAAATACACCTATGACTACAAAGGCACGACTTATTATTTCTGCGGCGAAGGCTGCAAGACCGAGTTTGCCAAGAACCCGGAAAAGTATCTCGAGAAAAAAGACGTGACGAAGCCCATGGGCGGCGGCATGATGATGCATCAGGGACAGCAGATGCAGATGAAGGCCGGCGAACAGGGCGGCTGCAATATGGAAAATTGCCCGATGATGATGAAGGACGTCGATAAGAAGATCGAAAATACTAAGGACGGCGTGATCATCACTCTGACATCCAAGAACGCCGAGACCGTGAAGAAGATTCAAGAGCATGCGGCGAAGATGAAAGAAGGCAAAGGCGGAATGACGGGCAAAGAGGGCGAAAAAGGCTGTCCGATGGGCAAAGACTGCCCGATGAAAAAGAAATAGCCGTTCGTTTTTCCTTGCGGATATCCGTTGAGGGGTGCCCCTAGCGCCATGAGCGCGGGGCTGAGATCATACCCTTTGAACCTGCTCTGGATCATGCCAGCGGAGGAAAACGGGGAGATGAGATTTTAAGAGGGCCGTTTTCCCGGGCTGATCCCGGGACAGCGGCCCTTTTTATTTTTAAGGGCCGGCGGGTGTATAATTCCATTTTCCCCATCAGACAAAGGGGGAGGAAGAGATTTGAAAGGAGGGTCGGCATGCTGACGGCCAAGGACATCTGGAGGGACATCGAGCGCATACGCGAAGAAGCTCCCCTTGTCCATAACATCACGAATTATGTCGTGATGAACACCACAGCCAATGCTCTCCTTGCCATCGGCGCTTCGCCGGTCATGGCCCACGCCGCCGAGGAGATGGAGGACATGGTCGGGCTGGCCTCGGCGCTCGTGATCAACATCGGAACGCTCAGCGGGCCCTGGATCGACTCTATGCTCAAGGCTGCCCGAGCGGCACGGAGGAAGGAGATTCCGATCGTCTTGGATCCCGTCGGCGCCGGCGCCACGCGGCTAAGAACCGAGACCGCCTATCGTTTGCTCAGGGAGGCACCGCCCACCGTTCTCCGCGGCAACGGGTCCGAGATCCGGGCGCTGTATTATGAGGAACAGGCGACAAAAGGCGTGGACAGCCTGCACGCGGCCGAAGCCGCTCTCGAAGCCGGGCAAAACCTTTCCCGCCGGTTCGGCTGTGCGGTCAGCGTGAGCGGCCCCGTGGACGTCATCATCCACGGCGATTCCATCATCCGCGTGGCAAACGGGCATCCCTTGATGCCCCGCGTGACCGGCCTGGGCTGCACGGCTTCGGCCCTGACGGGCGCGTTTGCGGCCGTGAATCGGTCCTCATTGCATGCGGCAGCGAACGCTATGGCCGTCATGGGGATCGCTGGCGAGATCGCCGCCGAAAAGGCGCACGGACCGGGCAGCTTTCAAATGCTTTTCATCGACGCGCTTTATGAGCTGCGAGAGGAAGACATCGCGGGGCGTTTAAAAATGGTGATGGCGTGAGATCGAGGCGCGACTTCGGCCTTTATCTTGTCACGGACCGGGAGCTTTGCCTTGGCCGGCGGCTTGAAGAGGTTGTTGAGTTGGCTGTGCGCGGAGGTGTTTCCCTCGTCCAGCTCCGGGAGAAATCATGTTCGACCCGGGAGTATATTGAGATCGGCCGCCGGCTCCAAAAAATATTGAAGCCTCAGGGCATTCCTTTAATTATCAACGACCGCGTAGACGTCGCCCTTGCCGTAGGCGCGGACGGCGTCCACCTCGGCCAGGCCGATATGGCCTATCAAGACGCGCGGAGGCTTCTGGGTCGAAGGGCGATCATCGGGATTTCAGCCGAGACCATGGATATGGATCAAGCTGAGGATGTTGAAACTTTGGACATCGATTATCTCGCTGTCAGCCCCATTTTCCCCACGCCGACGAAAACAAACACGAAAGCTCCCTGGGGGCTTGAGGGACTGAGGCGGCTCCGGCAACGTTCCCGTCATATCCTGGTCGGCATCGGCGGGATCAATCCTTCCAACGCAGCCGAGGTTCTTGAGGCCGGCGCAGACGGCCTAGCCGTCGTTTCAGCCATCTGCTCGGCGCCCGATCCGGGAAACGCCTCGCGCCGGCTGCGGGAGATTATCGACTGTTATGGCCGGGAGAAAATGAGAACGCGATGAGACTTTCGGACATTGGCGAATTCGGACTCATCCGCAGGTTCTCACCTCCCTTTCTGAGAAACCTTCCCGCCGGCGTCGTCGGCATCGGCGACGACTGCGCGGTCCTGCCTTGGAAAGGGAACGCGCACTTGCTCGTCACGACCGATATGCTCATCGAAGACATCCATTTCATCCGGGTCAAGGCCGCCCCGCGCGATCTCGGCTACAAATCGCTGGCCGTGAACTTGAGCGATATCGCGGCCATGGGCGGCACGCCGCGCTCGGCTTTCCTCTCCATCGGGGTGCCCAGCGATATCAATGTCGAATGGCTGGACGAGTTCTTCCGGGGCATCGAAGGGCTGGCCAGGGCTGAGAACGTCCGGCTTCTCGGCGGCGATACGACAAAGTCTCCCGGCCCGCTCGTGATCAATATCGGCGTTCTCGGAGGTGTCCATCCGGCGCGGGTGAAATACCGCTCAGGAGCCAAGCCTGGAAACATCATCAGCGTCACCGGATTTTTGGGGGATTCCGGCGCCGGCCTCCGTGTCTTGATCGAAAACCGGCCGCTTAAAGGGGATGAGAAGTACCTTGTCCGGCAGCATCACCGGCCGCGGGCCCACCTGGCAGAAGGCGCGTGGTTGGCGGCAAAGGAAGGCGTGACGGCGATGATGGATGTTTCGGACGGCATCGATTCGGACCTGCGGCGGATCATGGAACGCTCGGGTTGCGGCGCGAGCGTCGACCTGGAGGATCTGCCGCTCTCTGCACCGCTCAAGCGCGCGGCCATAAAATACGGCTGGAACCCGTTTGAAACCGCGGCCTCGGGAGGAGAGGACTATTGCCTGCTGGCGATAGTCAGGCCGGACCGTTTTGGGAAGATTGCCGCTGCCTTCGGCCGGAAATTCGGGCGGCCGCTGTCAAAGATTGGAGTGATCACAAGGGTTCATGAGGGATTGAAATATCGCTTGGGCGGGAAGCCCGTCACATTGAAGCGCCACGGCTTCGACCATTTTGGCTGATCTAATCCCTCTCTCCCCCCTTTGGCGGAGGGGGGGGTCATGGCGATTTGATCCGAGAAGCTCTTTCGGCCGCCTTCCTTCGCTCTTCCAGGATCTTCCGATATTCGAGGGGGTGGAGCGTCCGCAGCTCATGGCCCGTGATCTTCCCGTTCAACCAGATCTTGCTCATGGGAAAGACCTCGGGATTGAGGTGGACGTTGTACATGTGCCAGATGATGATGGCCAGGAAGGCCAGCATCGCCTCGTAGCCGTGGACGATGACGAAGATGTCGTGAACCCAGAGCGGAAAGAGGCGGAGTGAAAGTTCGACGTTCCACATGAAGAAGCCGCTGATGATCATGATGAACGAGCCCCAGGCGACAGCCAGGTACTCGAACTTCTCGATGAAATTATACCGGCCGAATTCCGGCTCCTTTTCGAAAAGCCAATAGGGGTGTCGATCGAAGAATTTCTTGAAGACGCCCTTTTTGTAAAGGAATTGGGTCAGGCCGACGTTGTGCCAGAAGATCTCCCAGGCGTCCCGGGCGTCCTTGAACTTCGGGATGATCTCCTTGAAGTTGGCCCGGCCCCGCTTGGTGAAGATCGTGTAGAGAGAATGCCAGACGATATTGACGATCAGGATCACAGCCGCGACGCGGTGAAGGATGCCGCGGATGTAGAAGGCCTTTTCGAAGGCGAACATCGACTTGAAGATCTTCATTTCGTAAAAGAGCAGGGGCAGACCGGTGATGATGAGCGTGGTGAAGGTGATGATCAGGAGGATGTGCTGGAGACGTTCGGCGAGGTTCATCCGGAGGAAGATCTCGTCGTCGCGGATCAGCGGGGATTCGTTCAGTCGTTCTTCCATTGGGTTCTTATCCTGTGAAAGAGGTCGGCGGCGATGAAGATCAGGAACACGGAGATCAGTGCCGCGATGACGATGATGTAGAACACCTTGGCCGCATAGGCCCCTTTGTTCTCGACTTTCGTCGAGACGACATGGACTTTTCCCTTGGCGAAGTTCGTCCCCGCGCCGGGGTGGCACTTGCCGCAGGTTTTCGAGAGGTTGACCGCGTTGATCGGGGATTTGGGGTCGGACGAGGTCCGGATGTCGTGGAACCCGTGGCAGCTGGCGCAGTTTGCGACCCGTGTCTCGCCGAATTTCGAGGCCGTCCCGTGATAGGAATCAGAATAGGTCTTGAGCCGGGATGTGAGAAAGCCGTACTGACGGGCGAGGCGCTCGTCGTCGTGGCAGCGGCTGCAGACGGCGGCGACCTTGGTCGCGTAAACGCGGGAGCTCAGGTCCAGGGGCGAAAGGATGGCGTGCTCGCTGTGGCAGTCCGTGCAGACCGGCACGTCCTTCACGCCTTTGATGTAATCCTTGCCATGGACACCCTCAAGGTAGTTCTTCTCGATCCCGACGTGGCACCGGCCGCAGGTGTGGATAATGGACTTCCGGGACACGCGCGACTGCGGATCGCCCGCGGCCTTGACATCATGGCCGCCGTGGCAGGAGACGCAGCTAGCCGACAGGCTCAGGCCTGATTTCTCGAGGGCCCGGTAGTGCACGCTTTGCCTGTACTGCTGGATGAATTCGTTGCCGTTCTTGATCTTGACCCGTTCCAGGTGGCATTTATCGCAGGTGTCCGGGATGTTGATGGAAAAGACGGACGACTCGGCGTCGTCCTTTTTCCGGATGTCATGCGTTCCATGGCAGTCCGCGCACGTCACAACGATGGGATTTTCGGCGCGGTGCGGTTGCATGTGAACGCTCATCTTCATCCGGGCGGCCTCTTTATCATGGCAGACGGCGCAATCAACGGGATGGAGTTTTTCGGCGTGGGGAAAGTCCTTGATCTTCTGGAGGTCGGCGTGACAGTCGGTGCAGCCGATCTCCGCCTGCCCGTGGACCGAGGCCTTGAATTTCTCCTGGTCTAGGAACAACGACTTGCCTGGGGCGGATTTAAGATCCTTGTCTCCGTGGCACGATAGACAGTCGTCGTTCGAGGCGGTCCAGCCGAAGGACGCCGCACATACTCCGATGCCCAGGAGAAAGGCGAACGACCTGACAAAAGACCTGGCGTTCATGGGGTCTTGGGGCGGCCAAGCTTATGGACAAGCTCGAAGACAAACCAGATGACCGTGATCGCCAAGACGATGAGGAGGGTCCAGAGCAGGATCTTGTTGATATAGTAGGGCGTCCCCGATCTCTTGGCCCCGGCCTCGCGGTGGATCTTCGCCGTGGCGATTTTCTCGGACATGCCGGGATGACACTTCGGCTGGCCGCAGGTCTTGGCCAGGTTGCTCGAATGAACCGACGAGATGGGGTCGATCGCCGGTTTGATATTATGGACGCCGTGGCAGTCCGTGCAGCTCGCTTCGGCCTTATCGCCCAGGCCGATGGCGATCCCGTGGAAGCTCTCGATGAACGTCTGGATGCGGTCGGCCGGCACTCCGTATTTTTTCATGATCTCCGGCCGGGCGTGACAGCCGGAGCAGGTATCGGGAATGTTCTTTTTCGACGTCGGCGCCTGCGCGTCCCGGACCGGCGCGACCTTGTGTTCGCCGTGGCAATCTACGCAGAGCGGGACGTCGATATTTCCCTTCAAGGCTTCTCGGCCGTGAATGCTGTCCTTGTATTCGTCGAAGATCAGGACGTGGCATTTTCCGCAGGTCGCCGGGTCCTTGGCCTGCATATGGATCTGGCCGGCACCCTGGATGTTATGGACGCCGTGGCAGTCCGTGCAGACCGCAGCGAAGGTCACGAGGCCTTTCTCAAAAAGGGTCTTTCCGTGGACGCTCTGCATATATTCCTGGTAGGGAGACTCGGCGTGGATATTGTATTTCAGGACGACATTCATGTTCTCGTGGCAGCGGGAGCAGACCAGGGGGATGTTTCTCCGGTTCACGACAGAATCCGGAGCCTGGACGGGTTTGATGTTGTGTTTGCCGTGGCAGTCCCAGCATTTCGCGACATCCATCTCGCCGCGTTCCAAGTAGCCCTTGCCGTGGACGCTGTCGGCGTAAGAGGACGGGCTTTGGCCGGGCGGCTGCATCCTGGTGTCATTGCCGTGGCACTTAGCCGTGCAGTCGACGAGCAGGATATCCTTTTTGGGGGCATGGGGAACTTCCTTGGTCGCCCCCGCCGCAGGGATCCTATGGCAGTCCGCACAGGACAGGCTGGAATGGACGGATCCCTGGAGCGAACTCGCCTGGTGGCAGGCGAGGCAGGAGGCGTTGACGGCCGGCGCCTGTTTCTGGGGCTGGGCCGCGCTCCCTGCGACGGCCGCTCCGAAAATGAGAGCTGCGGCCATCCAGAAGAGATTGGATATCGCTGTATTTTTTCTCATGTCAAGTTTGGCCGCCGATCGCCTTTCGCGGATTCCCGGAAAAGAGAGGACGACGGCTTATTTGCCCGGAATGGGGTGCTTGATCTTGGCCCAAGCCGCGTTGAAATCAAAGTTTTTGCCGTGGGCGTTCTCGTGGCAGGTGAGACAATGGGCTTTGATCGCATCGGCGTTGGCATAGAGCTTGAGGCCGTTCTTGACCGCCTCGTCCTTATTCTTCATGATCGCCAGGGTTTTATAGGCGCTGCCGGGGCCGTGACAGACCTCGCAGCTCACGCCTTCAGCCTTGAGTTCGGCGGCTTTGTCCGCAAGCGGGGCGTGGCATTTCAGGCACTTGGGGTCGTTCGTCGGGTCCTTGATGCCGAGGGCCTGGGCATTGGCCGCAGCCTGCGGCGAAGCGAGCGCGGCAAAGGATTTCGGGTGATTGCTCATCTCCCAGATGGGGTACTGCTGACCCTGTTTTTCGGTCTTGTGGCAGATCTGGCATTTGCCGGCGCCGACATACGTGAAGTCCTGGCCGGATAAGAACAAGCTCATCACGACGGCGGCAAGAATAACGGTCAGGATTATGGGCTTCTTCATAGCTCCTCCTTTTTCATAATTCAAGTTATTTATTTTATGCATGCGAGCCGGCCTTGTCAACCGCAAAAATTAGTAATTCGATAAAAAATATACATTCAATAGGATATTAGAGAATGGCGGCCGACTTTGAGATGGGCTAAAATTGGAATTGCAGGGGGGAAGACAATACCCGTCTGCAAATTCTCTTCTCGAGGAAACGATGCAATTTATGAATAATTCAGGTTAATACATTTTAGATCTTAATCAGAGCCCGGCGAGTGGCCCGGCTTCTGCATTTGGCGGATCTTGAGGAACAGGGCGATGCCGAACAGGGCGAGGAAGGCGGTGGCGATGATAAGGCCCCTCCGGCGGAATTTGGCCTCGCCCAGCGCTTTTATTCCTTCCGTATCGATGTCGGCCAGAGTCTGGTCGCCTTCAGCGATCTTCTTCCGGATCTCCTCGAGGGCCAGCCCATGGACCAGGTTCTTGGCCGAGACAAGCGTCGTGTTCAGGTCTTGAAGCCGGAACTTCGGCTCGCTGACCTCGACGCCCTTCTTTTCGGCCAGGGCCAGGATGTCCGCGTTCTTCTGGAACTGGGCCTGAAATCCGTCGAAAAGATTCTTCAACTCATCCGCTGCCTTATAGCCCAGAGAGCCGGCTTCATGGCACTGGACGCAAACAGACTTTTCGCCCGTTCCGAGCATGTCGCTCGTCGGCCGCTCGATCTTGTGGCTCCCGTGGCAGGCCTCGCATTCGGATACCCCCATCTCATCAAACGCTTTCTTATGAGGGCTTCTGGAGAAGAGATCGCCCGTCGACGGATGGCACTGCCGGCAGACCGAAGCGATCGACTTCACTTCAGGGGGGAAGGCGCCGTGGTTGCCGTGGCAGTCGTTGCAGGTTGGTGCAGAGAGGTCCTTCTTTTCGAAAAGGGCGCGGGCATGGACGCTCTCCTTATATTCGGCGAGCTGGTTGGTCGGAATCTTATAGCCCGCCATATAAGAGGCATCGGCGTGGCAGCGGCCGCAGGTCTGGGGGATGTTCCAGGGAAACGTCAAGGATTTCGGGTATTTCGCCGATTGGATGCCGTGGACGCCATGGCAGTCCGTGCAGACGGCGGCCTTGCCGTCCCCGGTCTTGAGGAGCTGTCCGTGCTTGCTCGTCCAGTACTGGCTGAGTTGATCCACGCGCAGGCCGGGGTTGAACGACCGCATATAGGCGGCGTCGGAGTGGCACTTCGCGCAGAATTCGGGGATCTGGGAGCGTTTCGGAGCGCCCTTGAACGTCTTGTCCTTGGCCTTGTTGACTTCGTCCTTGGCCGGGTCCCCGCCGTGGCAATCCTTGCAGCTCAAACCGAACTGCTGGTGGATGTCCTGCTTGAGACTCTCCACCGGCGCCTTAAGCTTCGCTTCGAGCCCGGTGTGGCATTCGACGCAGCTGTTCTTTTGAGCATAGGACAAAAGCGGGAAACAGAGGAGTCCGACAAAAGCCGCGAGTAACAATGGTTTCTTCATCATGTGACTTTCCCTGGTTTATAACTTCGGAAACGTATATGTCAGGATGGTCATGACGGCAATGTAGAGAGCGACGGCAAGACCTATCCAGGTGAACACCGGGCTCCGCTTTTCTTGAGCTGCCCTGCTGTCGATAAAGGGCGCGAGCATCCAGAAGAGACCGCCGATCATGAAACCCAGGATGGCCAGCTGCTCCCCTTCGATGAACAGGACGCGCGCCGGGATGAACTTGAGGGTCGTGAACATGAAGGTGAAGTACCACTCCGGCTTGATGCCAATCGGCGTGGCGGCGAACGGGTCGGCCTTTTTCCCGACCTCCCAGGGCAAGAAGACGCAGACGACGCCGACGAGGACCAGAATGAGTGTCCAGCCCAGGGCGTCCTTGTAAAGGAAATCCGGGAAGAACGAGATCTCCTTGACCTTCTTTCCCTTCAATTTGAGCGGCACGCTCATGCCCAGGATTTGGACGAGAAGGACATGGATGACGATGACGAAAAATGCGGCTAGAGGCAGCAGGGCGACATGGAACCAGAAGAACCGCGAGAGAGTCGCCTGCGAGACCGATGTTCCGCCGAGGATCACGCTCTTTAGCCACTTTCCGATGAGCGGGAGGGAACCGGCGATATCTGTCCCGACGCGGGTCGCGAAATAGGAGAGCTCATTCCAGGGGAGAAGATATCCGCTGAAGCCGAAGGCCATGAACAGGATCAGGAGGAAGAAGCCCGTGATCCACGTCAGCTCCCGCGGCTTGCGGTAGGCTTTCAGGAAATAGGCGGAGAACATATGGACGAAGAGGATGCCGATGAGGATGTTCGCCGTCCAGCTGTGGACCGAGCGGATGAGCCAGCCGAACTTGACCTGGCTCATGATGAACTGGACGCTTTCGTGGGCGGCGTCGATCGAGGGCGTGTAGTAGAGCATGAGCATGATGCCCGTGGCGACCTGGATGCCAGAGAGGAAGAGGGCGATGCCGCCGAAGTAATACCAGAACGAATATTCGTGCTCTGGAACTTTTTTGTGTTTGGCAAAATCGAACAATCCCTGGAGCTTGAACCGTTCGTTCACATAGGCAAAGACATTCTGGCTGAGCTTTTTCATTCTAGGCCTTCTTGGAAACAAAAATATCGTCGCCCACGACCTCGACATCATAGGCTTCCAGCGGCCGGGGCGGAGGTCCGGAAATGACGCTGCCGGACAGGTCGAACCGGCCGTTGTGACA
>JALHTW010000152.1 GCA_022866045.1 Candidatus Aminicenantota bacterium
AAGCGGGTTCATCGCCTTCCGGCGCCGGGTCCTGGACAAGATCACGCTCCGCGGCGACTACGGCGAATATTTCATCGACTTCATTTTCCGGGCCCGGAAGCTCGGCTACAAGGTCGCTGAGATCCCGTACATGTGCGTCGAACGGCGGACGGGCGTCGGCAAGACCGGCCAGAAATTCTCCGACTTCATCAAGAAAGGCTGGAAATACGTCTGGCTGACGATGAAGCTGCGGTTTGCGAAAATCCGGTGATGAAATCCGGTGATACGTACCGAATTCAGAAATTCGGAACATGTCACCGAATTTTCGGTGGGTGTCACCGGATTATGAGGAGATACTCATGAAAGGCTTGATCCGAATCGCCAAAGGCAAGGACATCTACGCCATCGTGCTCCGCCGGGAATACGCGAATTCCGGGCCGAATTTCTTCACCCCGGGCGAATTCTCCCAGCAGCTCGGGATGCTCATCCACCCCAAAGGCAAGATCGTCAAGCGCCATCGCCACAAGCTCGTCAAGCGGGAGATCTTCCGGACGCAGGAAGTGCTGGTCCTGCTCGAGGGGAAAATCCGGGTCGAATTGTTCGATGACGAAGGCGACAAACTCAAGACGCTGATCCTGAAGCCGGGAGATGCCATTCTTTTAGCCCAGGGCGGCCATAAAGTGAAAGTCCTGGAAGACGCCAAGATCATCGAGGTCAAACAGGGTCCCTACGCCGGGTTCGACGATAAGGAATTTTTTTAAGGGCCATGATTCCAGTCAATGAACCCCTGATCGCCAAGAACGCGCTCAAATACGTCGGCGACTGCATCCGGAGCGGCTGGATCTCGTCGGCCGGATCTTACATTCAAAAATTCGAAGACGAGTTTGCCCGGTATCTCAGCGTCAAGCACGCCGTGACGACGACGAGCGGCACCACGGCGCTCCATCTGGCCCTGGCCAGCGCGGGCATCGGGCCGGGCGACGAAGTCATCATCCCGGACCTGACCATGATCGCCGTCCCCTACGCCGTCCTCTACACGGGCGCCAGGCCGGCGATCGTGGACGTGGACCGAGCCATGTTCAACCTGGACCCGGCTAAGGTGCGGGATTTCATCCGAAAGGATTGCCGGTTCGATAAAAAGAAAAAAGCGCTGGTCAATAAAAGGACCGGAGGCCGCATCCGGGCCGTCCTTCCCGTCCATCTGTACGGACATCCCTGCCCCATGGATGAGATCCTGGCGATCGCCCGGGAGTTCGGCCTGCTCGTCGTCGAGGACGCGGCCGAAGCCCACGGCGCGCTCTTTTATCCGCCGGGCGAATCCAGAAAGAATCCCTCCCCACCCTCCTCGGGAAAGAAGGGGGGCATGAGGAAGGCGGTCATGGCCGGGGCCATCGGCGACATCGGCTGCTTCAGCTTCTATGCCAACAAAATCGTGACGACCGGCGAAGGCGGGATGGTCGTGACGAACAACGACGCCCTCGCCGATAAGGCGCGGCGCCTGAAAGACCTGGCCCACGCCCCGGGCAAAAGATTTCTCCACACCGAGCTGGCCTTCAATTACCGGATGACCAACGTCCAGGCCGCGATCGGACTGGCCCAGCTCGAGGAGATCGAAAAATACATCGCGCTCAAGCAGAAAATGGCGGCAAGTTATGGGAAAGACTTGGCCGGCGTGCGCGGTTTGACCCTGCCCGAAGAGAAGCCCTGGGCACGAAACGTCTATTGGATGTATGCCGTCCTCGTCGAGGAGCAATTCGGACTTTCGCGCGACGACGTCATGGCGAAGCTCAAGGAGGCAGGTATCGACACGCGGACGTTCTTTATCCCCGTCCACGAGCAGCCCGTTTTTGCCCGAGCCGTCGCTGCCGAGGGCCGCTCCTTCCCCGTGTCCGAAGAGCTATCGAAGAGAGGCCTTTACTTGCCGTCGGGTCTGGCCTTGACCCAGGCCCAGATTAAAAAAGTCTGCGGGGCCATAAAAAAAATCCACATATCATCGCCGGGAGCGAAATAATTAATAGGCGGATCCGGGCCGGATCCCTTGATGCGGCGCCGATTCACATCTTTCCCCGGAATGGATCGAACGATGGAATGTTTCGAATGATGATTCCGAGTTAGCCTGATCCTCATGGAAAAAGACGAATACCGCAAGCATTTCGAGCTCGAGGAAAATTTCTGGTGGTTCAGGGGCCGGCGCAAAATTCTCCTGAGCCTGCTTCGGTCGCACAGGATGCCCGACCTCCCTCTCGTTTGGCTCGATGCGGGATGCGGCACCGGCTTCAACATGACGTTCTTCGCCCCGTTCGGCCCTGTGTTCGGCTGCGATTTCTCGGAGGAGGCGCTGGCGTTCTGCAGGAAGCGAGGGCTTAAAAATCTGGCGCGCGCCGACGTCCAGCGTCTTCCCTATAAGAATGAAGCTTTCGATGCCGCCTCCCTCCTCGATGTCCTTTATCACAAGAACATCTTCGACGACGTCGCCGCCTTGAAGGACGTCCATCGAACGCTGAAGCCCGGTGGGCTGCTTCTCGTCGCCGACAGCGCTTTCAACGTCCTGCGAAGCCGTCACGACCTGGCCGTCCACGCCCGGGAACGCTATCGGAAAAAAGCGCTCAAACAGAAACTGGAGAAAGCCGGGTATCAAGTCCTCCGGCTGAGCTACTTAAATTTTTTCCTGTTTCCGGCCATATTTCTCGTCCGCTTTACGGAGAGAATCAGGCGCCCAAAGCCGGATGCGATCCAATCCGACCTCAAGGCGGTCCCGCCGCTCGCGAACGGTTTTCTTTTCGGCATCCTCAAGTTCGAAGCGTTCCTTTCGAAGCGGATCAACCTGCCCTGGGGCAGCTCCCTCATCTGTCTCGCCCGGAAAAAACCATAAGACGGGGGCCCTTAGGCTTAATATCGGACGATTTTTCCTGTATAATAGGCCGGCCGCAACATGATAAAAACCAAGGATCAGCTGAAAACGATCATCTTCGAACGACTAAGGGACAAATATCCCGTGTCGGAATCCGATATCGACTTCATCTACCCGCCCCAGCAGAAAATGGGTGACCTGGCCCTCTCGTTTCCATTCCAATTGGCCAAAAAAATCAAGGCCAATCCCCGGCAGATAGCCCAGGAGATGCTGACCCGACTTGGTCCCCTCCCCGGCGTCGAAAAGATGGAGGTCGCGGGCGCCGGATACATCAATCTCTTCCTGGATAAAAAGGATTTCTTCGCCCAACAGCTCGGCGCGTTTAAAGACAGGTCGCTCCATCCGGACGAGAAAAGAATCGTCGTCGAGCACACGAACATCAACCC
>JALHTW010000153.1 GCA_022866045.1 Candidatus Aminicenantota bacterium
ATTGGCCTCAATTTTTACCCAGTCTGGCGGGGTTTATGTCTATCTGAAAGAAGCCTATTCTCCTTCGATTGGGTTTTTATGGGGTTGGGCCATGTTTTGGAGTGCCCATTCGGGGATCATTGCGGCTCTCTCGGTCATATTCTCAAGGTATGTTTCCTATTTTTTGCCCATGAGCGCGGTCATGATCAAAATTGTTTCCATGGCGGTCATTATCGTCCTCTCGGCCGTCAATTACCGGGGCGTCAAACAGGGCAGCTCTCTTCAAACACTCATCACCTTGGGAAAAGTCATTGCCATTGTCTTTATTATCCTTGCCGGTTTCGCCCTCGGCTCACGCATCCCCGAACATTTCGTAGCCAGCCAACCGCTGAACCGAGATATTTCGCTTAACAGTTTTTTCCTTGCCCTGGCGGCTGGATTGTTCGCCTTCGGAGGCTGGCATATGGTGACCTATAATTCCGAAGAAACGATCAACCCGCAAAAGACGATCCCCCGGGCATTAGTGGCCGGAACGATGATTGTGACCTTGTGTTATATGGCCTTAAATGCCGTGTATATGTATGTTTTGCCCCTCGAGTCCGTCGCATCCTCGACCCGAATTGCCGCTGATGCAGCGGATGCTCTTATTGGATTCGGAGGAGGCGCTTTGATGTCCGGCCTGGTTATCTTCTCCACATTTGGCGCGCTCAGCGGCATTATTCTCTGCGGACCCCGTGTTTATTATGCCATGGCCCGGGACGGTCTGTTGTTTCGATGGGTCGGCGATATCCATCCCAAATACAGAACACCCCACAAAGCGATCGTTATTCAAGGAGTATGGTCTTCCGTGCTGGTGGCAACAGGCACGTACAAGGCACTTTTCACTCGGGTCGTCTATACCGAATGGATGTTCTTCGGATTGATGGCGATCGGCCTCTTCTTGTTTCGGCGAAGGCCGGGAATCGTTCGCGGCTATAAGATCTGGGGCTATCCTGTTGTTCCCGCGCTTTTTATAGTCTCATCATTTGCCGTTGTCGCGAATCAGATCATATCTGACCCCAGAGAAAGCCTGTTCGGTCTGTCTCTTGTTTTGTTCGGCCTGCCAGTATATTATTTATGGTCAAAGAGGACAGGAAGAAGAGTTTAGCTCATGAAAATCGTTGATTTTCATAATCATTTTTTCCCGCCCCAATACCTGGAAAAGATTCTCTCCGGGCCAAGCCAGATAAAAGTCCTCTTCGATTCAGATCATAATCCGCTTCTTTATTATCCCGGTGATTACAACATCATCGTTCGAGGCCACAGGGATATTGATTATCGGGCAGAAGTTTTAGCTAAGGCCGGCATTGATAAACAGATTCTCACCTTCACGACGCCGGGTACGCATATCGAGTCTCCCGAACGTTCGGTCGAGCTGGCTCGAATCGTTAATGATAGCTTTGCAAAAATCGTCGATGAGCGGGGCGATCGGTTTGCGGCCCTGGCGACACTTCCTTTGAACGATCCTCTGGCCTCGGTTGCAGAGCTGGACCGAGCTTTTGGCGAACTGGGTTTTAAAGGCGTCATGTTGTTCAGCAATATTAACGGCCTTGCCCTGAGCGACGAGCGTTTTTGGCCTCTGTATGAAAAAGCGGATGATTTGAAGGCCGTATTCTATATCCATCCGTCCTTCCCTGTCGGAGTCGAAGCCATGACGGATTATTGGCTCATGCCTTTGATCGGTTTCCCCTTCGACACGACGCTGGCCGCGGGAAAGCTGGTTTTCAGCGGGGTGGTCGAAAAATTTCCCGGGATCAGGTGGGTTCTTGGGCATCTTGGCGGAGCGATTCCGTATCTTGCCGAGAGGCTTGATCGGGGATATTTCGCTTTCAAAGAATGCCGGGAAAATATTTCTGCTCCCCCCAGCGAATACCTGAAGAAATTCTATTATGATACGGTTAATTTTAATGTCAAAGCCCTGGAATTTGCCGTCGGCTTCGCCGGCGCGGACCACCTCCTGGCCGGAAGCGATTACCCGCATCAGATCGGGAGTCTCGAGAAGATGGTGAGCAGTATCGAGGGGCTGGGTCTTTCTTCTCGAGAAAAAGCGGGCATGCTCGGCGAAAATGCGGTGAAATTGCTGGGCCTGTAGGCTTTTGTCCATGAACCTGATTCTCGGGGAAGGAAGGACGTTATGGACGCCAGAAATGATCCGACACTTCGGGTGACTCTATTACCGCGCGATACAAATAAATATGGGACGATCTTCGGCGGCATTATCATGAGCCACATCGACCTCGCGGGGGCCATCGAGGCCCGAAAATCATGCGGCCCGCACAATTTCGTGACCGTGGCCATGGATAAGGTGGTTTTCCATAAACCCGTGTTTGTCGGAGATGTCGTGAGTTTCTACACAAAGACATTGAAAATCGGCCGGACTTCCGTGACGACGAAGGTCGTTGTCGAAGCGATGCGGGCCGACGACCAGAGACGAGTGAGGGTCACGGAAGCCGAAGTCGTGTTTGTCGCGGTCGGCAAAAATTGGAAACCTGTTCCGGTCAAGGCCAGGAGATAACCGGGAAATCGGGGATCCTTACCGAATTCGGCCGACGTCCGGTTTCCTCATGATGATTTATCTTAACGAAGAGTACATTTCCAGGATCCTGAATTACGTTATCTCTCCCGATCATGAATTTTCAGACGGGTGCCGAATTCGGGGACATGACCCAAATTTTCTGGAATTTGGGATCGTGTCCCGCTCGTCTTGAATTCGGCGCCATCTGCGAATTCTCTTCTCGAGGAAACGACGCAATTTATGAATAATTCAGATGTATTAACAAAAAAAAGAAAAGAATAAAATAGGGACAGGGTATTGTGTCCCCCTGCAATTCATAAGTGATCGACGGTCAGGGAGCGCATCCCTTGAAAAGTATTGACTCTCCGCCTATAATTAAGCGCTTTTTGTCTTTCACTTAATCTTTATAGGGAGTTATCCCATGAGTAAGAATTTGTACATCGCCACCATGGAGCCTCGGAGCGGTAAATCCGTAGTCCTCCTGGGGTTGATGGAACTTCTGTCGCGGAGGATTCAAAACATCGGCATCTTCCGCCCCATTATCCAGGCTGGAGAGAGGAAGGACGACTACATCGAACTGGCATTGGCGAGGTACAAACTGAAGTTCAAGTATGAGGATCTCTACGGTTGCACCCATCAAGAAGCCCGGGCGCTTCTCTCCAGCGGCCAGTATGAAAGTCTCATGAAGACCCTCGTAAATAAATACAAAGCGCTCGAACGCCAGTCTGATTTTGTCGTGTGCGTGGGAACGGATTATACCGGAGTGGCGACCGCCTTCGAGTTCGATTTCAATGCGGACGTCGCTAATCAGCTGGGATGTCCGCTCCTGACCGTTGTCAGCGGCGAAGGCAAGACCGCCGAGGATGTGGTCGCCGCGACCAAGGTGACCCGGGAGGCCTTCCAGGATAAAGGGTGCACAATCCTGGCCACGGTGGTGAACCGGGTGAAGGCATCCATTCTGGACAGCGTAGCTCGTCAGCTCGAGGAGAAGAAAGCCGAGACGGGTCCTGTGTATATCTTGAAAGAAGAGCCGGCTTTGAACTACCCCACGGTGGGCGAGATCGCGCGCGCCCTGAACGGCCGGCTTCTCGGAGGTGAGGGCAGCGGTCTGGACCGGGAAGTGCGCCTGACCAAAGTGGCGGCCATGCAATTGACCCACGTCTTGGAGCGCATCGGGGACGGCGATCTGATCATCACGCCGGGAGACCGCGCGGATGTGATCCTGGGCAGCCTGGTCACATTGTTTTCGGAAAAAGGCCCAAGCCTCGCCGGGCTCGTCCTGACGGGGGGAATGGAGCCCGAGCCCAAGATCTTAAGTTTGATCGAAGGCTTAAAGAAGCCCAATTTTCCGATCATGCTTGTGGACACCGACACCTTTACCACTGCCACGAATGTGAATTCCATCGTTTCCGTCATCCATCCGGCGAGCGAGCGGAAGATCGTCCTGGCCCTGGGTGTGTTTGAATCCGGGGTGGATGTGGCGGAACTCGCAGAGAGGATCGCTGTGGTCCGTTCCACCCGAGTGACGCCCATCATGTTCGAGTATAATCTTATCGAGCGGGCGAAATCCGACCGCCGGCATATCGTCCTGCCGGAGGGAGTTGAAGACCGCATCCTTCGGGCGGCGGAAATCGTGCTGCGGCGGAATGCGGCCGACCTCACCCTTCTGGGCAATATGGATGAGATCCAGAAGAAGATCGCGACGCTGGGGCTCGATCTCAAACGCGCCCAGATCGTCGACCCCAGCCGGTCAGAGTGGCTGGAGGATTTTGGGGAAACATTTGTCCAACTGCGCAGCCACAAAGGCGTCCCCCGCGATCTGGCCCGCGACACGATGCTGGATGTCAGCTATTTTGGAACGATGATGGTGCACAAAGGATTGGCCGACGGCATGGTCTCGGGTTCGGTCCACACCACCCAGCACACCCTGCGGCCGGCCTTTGAGTTCATCCGCACCAAACCCGGATATTCCCTCATCTCGAGCGTGTTCTTTATGTGTCTCGCCGACCGGGTGCTGGTCTACGGAGACTGTGCGGTCAACCCCAATCCTAATCCCGAACAACTGGCCGACATCGCCATCGCCTCGGCGGAGACGGCCAAAGCCTTCGGGATCGAACCCCGTATCGCCATGCTCTCCTATTCCACCGGAGAATCCGGAAAAGGAGAGGATGTCGAAAAAGTCCGGGAAGCGACGCAGATCGCAAGGGAGCGCCGCCCGGATCTGAAGTTCGAGGGACCGATCCAGTATGATGCCGCCATAGATGCGAGCGTTGCGGCCACAAAAATGCCCAAAAGCGAGGTCGCCGGACAGGCGACGGTATTTATCTTCCCGGACCTGAATACCGGCAACAATACCTATAAAGCCGTCCAGCGGTCGGCCAATGCCGTGGCCATCGGACCGGTTATACAGGGGCTGAACAAGCCCGTCAACGATCTCAGCCGGGGCTGCACTGTCACCGATATCGTAAATACCGTGGTCATCACGGCCATTCAAGCCCAGGGTCAGAGAAGATCGGCATGAACGTATAAGCCTGCTTATTCCAGTATCTTGAAATACTTGATATGTAAAATACATGTAGGCGCAAAAAAAAGGAGAGAATTAACTAAAAACGGAAGTGAGTTACGAAAAATTCTTAAGGGATAAGTTCATTAAAAAACAAAATCCCGATTTCAAGAAAATAGAATATCAATTAAAGAGAGCGCAAGAAGATATGAAGCAAGAGATTATTAAGGAGGTGGCATCATGAGAAAAAAAGGAATTGCTTTGGGCGTCTTTGTCTTTGTTTTTTTGGCCGTCGGCGTCGATCTCGTTCATTCCCAGGAATTGAGGGACATTAAGCTCTTGAAATCCCAGATCGAGGGCGGCCGGCCCCTGATGCAGGTGTTGAAGGACAGGCAATCATTGCGTGAATTCAGCCCGAAGGAGATCCCTCTTCAGGTGCTGTCCAACCTGGTCTGGGCGGCATGTGGAATCAACCGGCCCGATTCGGGAAAACGGACGGCGCCGTCCGCGAACAACGTCCAGAATATCGACCTCTACGTGGCCATGGCCGGCGGCTTATATCTCTATGAGCCAAAGGAACACGTCTTAAAAGCCGTCCTGGCCGAGGATATCCGGGCGGCCACGGGCAGACAGGCTTTTGTCAAGGATGTTCCAGTCAACCTCATTTATGTCGCCGATTTTTCCAAATTCGGAGGGAGACCGGACGAAGAGAAGAATTTTTACTCCGGCGTCCATACGGGATACATCAGCCAGAATGTCTATCTCTTCTGCGCTTCTGAGGGGTTGGCGACCGTGGTCCGGGGGCTCGTCGATCGGGAGGCCTTGGCCAAGACGATGAAACTGCGGCCGGAGCAGAAGGTCATGCTGGCCCAGTCTGTCGGCTATCCTAAAAAATAGATATCCCACTCCGCCTTCAGCAGAAATATCTCTTAAGGGGGAAAAGGGTATTGTGTCTCTGCAGTGAATTGTCCTAGAATCTCATAAGCGAAATATTCCAGAAAAGGAGAAGGAAAATGCCTGACGTAGACGAAATCAAGGAAGCAAAGCATTTTTGTGCTGATATCCCCCAAAAAACGGAGGGATTTTTTCTCAAAGGATCGGACTCCCTGGATTGGGGGATGAAAAATAGGCTCGCCCGGATTTTCAATCCTGGGACGGGCCGGACGGTCATGCTGGCCATCGATCATGGCTATTTTCAGGGACCCACCACGGGATTGGAACGGATCGATCTCAGCGTCCTGCCTCTAGTGCCTTATGCGGATACCCTGATGCTGACGAGGGGGATTCTCCGGACCATTATTCCGCCTTCCACGCCAAAATCGATCGTCCTCCGGGTTTCGGGCGGGACGAGCATTCTCAAGGAGCTGTCCAACGAGGAAATCGCGGTTGATATGGAGGAATGCATCCGTCTGAATGTTTGCGCCATGGCCGTGCAGGTTTTTATCGGCGGCGAGCACGAACGAGAGTCGATCATCAATATGACCAGCACAGTCAATCATGGCACCCGCTACGGGATCCCGACGCTTGCCGTCACCGCCGTCGGCAAGGACATGGTCCGCGACGCGCGCTACTTCAGGCTCGCGACCAGGATCTGCGCCGAACTCGGCGCCCATTATATAAAGACGTATTATGTCGAAAAGGGATTTGAGACCGTGTGTGCCTCCTGCCCGGTGCCCATTGTCATGGCCGGAGGCAAAAAGATCGCGGAGCTGGATGCTCTGACAATGGCCTACAGAGCGGTCGAAGAAGGGGCCGCCGGTGTCGACATGGGCCGGAACATCTTTCAATCAGAGGCCCCCATAGCGATGATCCAGGCTGTGCGGGCCGTCGTCCATCGCAATGAATCACCGGCCAAGGCTTATGACCTTTATCAGACCCTAAAAAAACAAGGTTAAGCCTGAGGGTTTATCTGCGGAATGAAAGTTTCCATTTGGCATAACAACGAGGATATCAGAGTCGAAGAAGCGCCCACGCCGAAGCCCGGCCCAAAGGAGATGCTGGTCAAAATCATTTCCTGCGGGATCTGCGGCAGTGACATTGTTGAATGGTATAGGCTTCCCAGAGCGCCCCTCGTCCAGGGACATGAGATTGGCGGGGAGGTCGTTGAGGTCGGGGAATCCATAAAGAACTATAAACCCGGAGACAGGGTTTGTGTTGCTCCGAAAGTGCCCTGCATGAATTGTTATTATTGCGAGAACGGGCACTACCCTGTCTGCTCGAATGTCAAGGACCGGCTGCCGGGCGGTTTTGCCGAGTATATTCTCGTCCCAGAGGCTCTCATGGAAAGAGGAACCTATCGCTTGCCGGAGAATATGACCTACGATCAAAGCACGTTCATCGAGCCTCTCGCCTGTGTGGTCAGGGCTCAAAATCTGGCCGGAATAAAAAAAGGCCAAACCGTCCTGGTGATGGGGTGCGGGATGTCCGGACTCCTGCACGTGAAACTGGCCAAAACAAAAGGCTGTAAGATCATCGCGACGGATCTGAACGGAAAAAGATTGAAATATGCCGAGAAGATCGGCACGGATATTACGATCGACGCGGCGGATAATGTTCCTGAGCGCTTGATGGCTGAACATCACAAAAAGGCGGATGTCGTGATTTTATGCACCTCGGCCAATTCGGCGATAGATCAAGCCTGGAAAAGCGTGGATAAAGGCGGCTCGATCGTGTTCTTCGCCGTTCCGGGGCCAAACAGGGAAGTGATCATACCCATTAATGATTTTTGGACAAAAGAAATCAAAATACTTACGTCCTATTACTGCGGACCTCCTGATATCATGGAGGCCATAAAGCTTTTAGAGACGGGAACGATCGAAGTGGATGATATGATCACGCATAGGCTGCCTTTGGACGATATCGCCAAAGGTTTTCGCCTTGTCATCGAGGGCAAAGAATCCATCAAGGTCATCATCAAGCCGAATGAGGGGATTAAAACGCTGAAAGCGTCGGAGAAAGCGGAATGAATTTACGGCATGTCGCACTGATTTGCAGTTCCGAAGAGAATGCGGACGAATTCTTCGGAAACCTGTTGGGGTTGAAAAAGTCGGAACCGAAAACGATACCTCCGGCATTGTCGAAAGCCCTGTTCGACATAGACTCTGAGCTGAAAGTTATGAATTACGCGAATGATCATATTCAGTTCGAGATATTCATTGACAGCCACGAGCAAAGCAAAGTCAGGCAACTCGAGCATGTTTGCCTTGACGTCGACGACTTGCCGGCATTTCTTCAAAGATGTCGGCGTTTGAACGTAAAAATCCTCCAGGTTCCCAAAGGAGACTCCCTGCTGACATTCATAAGGGATTTTGACAACAATCTTTTTGAGCTCAAAGAAAAAAAGAACAGCATAAAGGAAGGATGAACATTTCCAGGAAGTGCTCGCCAGAAAGAAATTCGATGAGAATGATGTCGAAGCCGGACGCCGGTTCGTGAAAGCCTATGTCATCTTCACCCATTATGTCGAGAAGATTTATGATTCAGCGCTCAAGCCGGCAGAAGCCCATGGGGAGGAATGAGCGGTCGAAGAGCATCATTTAGGGATCTGCAGCTAATGTCGGCGGACAAATCGTTGTTACTCTGTTATTTGCAACTTTTTCTATATCTTTAACGTAATAATTATTGACAGGAAAATAACGCTTGAGCTAAAGTCAATTTCTGATTTTGAAGGATATTATTATCGCCTCAGAGACAAAAAAATGAGAGTCGACCATAGAGATAGATCCAAGGAGATAGCGCCATGAGCCTCGAGGCCGGCCACGTCCTGGGCAACTACCGTCTCCTCGAGAAGCTCGGCGAGGGCGGCATGGGTGTCGTCTGGAAGGCGCGCGACCTCAAGCTCGACCGGGACGTCGCCGTCAAGTTCCTGCCGGATGGATTCGCTAATGATCCCCAGAGGCGGGCTTTCTTCGAGCGCGAGGCGAAGGCCGTCGCCGCGCTCCGTCACCCCAACATCGTCACGATCTATGCGGTCGCGGAAGCGGAAGGGTCTCACTTCTTCACGATGGAGCTGGTGGAGGGCGAGCCGCTGTCGAATTACGTCGTTTCCGGCGGCGTTTCTTTCGACCGCTTCCTCAGCGTCGCGATCCCGCTGTCCGACGCCGTCGCCGCCGCTCACGCGCGCGGCATCATCCACCGCGACCTGAAGCCCGGCAACGTCATGATCGAACCCAGCGGGACCGTCAAGGTTCTCGACTTCGGGCTCGCCCGGGTTCTTGAGACCCCTTCCATCGTTTCCGGCGCGACTGCCGAGACGAAAACGTTCCATGAAGGCATTTCCGGGACGATCACCTACATGTCCCCCGAGCAACTCAGGGGCGAAGTGCTCGACCACCGCACCGATCTCTTTTCGCTCGGGATCATCTTCTTCGAGTTCGCGACGGGCGAGCATCCCTTCGAAGGGAAGACCGCCGCCGATGCCATCGCCGCCATCCTCAAGTCGGAGCCGCCGTCTGCCGTCGACCTGAATCCCCGGCTGCCGCGGCAGCTCGACCGGATCCTGCGGCACTGCCTTGAGAAGGATATCCGCTACCGAATGGTTTCGGCCCTCGATCTACGCGATCAACTGGAGAGGCTGCGGCGGGAAGAAGGCGCAGGCCGCAGCGGCGAGGTTCCGTCCATCGCCGTGCTCCCTTTCGCTGACATGAGCCGCGAGAAGGACCAGGCGTATTTCTGCGAGGGGATCGCCGAGGAAATCATCAACGCCTTGTGCCGCATCCAGGGGTTGCGCGTCGCGTCGCGGACGGCGTCTTTCCTGTTCAAAGACACGACGGCGACCGAGCCTCGGGAGATCGGCAATCGCCTCGGTGTCGAAACGCTCCTCGAAGGGAGCGTCCGCAAGTCCGGCAACCGGCTTCGGATCACCGTCCAGCTTGTGGACGTCGAGGGCGGGTTCCACCTCTGGTCGGAATCCTTCGACCGGGAGATGAAGGACATCTTCGAGATCCAGGAAGAGATCGCGAGGAACATCGTCCGCTCGCTCCAGGTCACGCTCAGCCCGCAGGAGAAGGGAGCGCTGAGGCAGACGCCGACCCGGCACGTTCAAGCTTATGACTACTATCTGCGCGGGCGGAGTTTCTATTACCGCTACGGGAGGCAGGACATCGAGTTCGCCCTGCAGCTCTTCTCGCGGGCGACCGAGCTCGACCCGGGATACGCTCTGGCCTACGCGGGGCTCGCCGACTGCTGGTCGTTCATCTACCTTTACTCCGAGCGCAGGGAATCCGTGCGGCAGCAGGCCGAGGCCGCAAGCCGCCGGGCCATCGAGCTGGCTCCTGACTCGGCCCAAGCCCAGACATCCTATGCTGTAGCGATGTCGGCCGGCGGCCACGACGAAGAGGCGGAACGCGGATTCGAAGCGGCGATCAAGCTCGACCCTGACCTCTTTGAAACCTGGTACTTCTACGCGCGCCACGCTTTCGTCCGCGGAGACCTCAAGAAGGCGGTCCGGTTCTTCGAGGAGGCGAGCCGCGTTCGTCCCGACGACTACCAGTCGCCGCTGCTTGTCGCCCAGATCTACGACGTTTCGGGACCGGCGGAAGCCGCGCGTGCATCAAGGCAGCGCGGCGTCGCGCTTGTCGAGGAGCGCATCAAGCTCTATCCCGACGATTATCGGGCCCTCTATATGGGCGCCAACGGCCTCGTCGCCCTCGGCGAGCGGGAGAAAGGCCTCGAGTGGGCCCGCCGCGCGCAGGAGATTGCACCAGGAGAGTCGATGCTTCTCTATAATTTGGGGTGCATTTATTCCCTTGCGGGCGAAATTGAGGAGGCGCTCGACTGTCTGGAACGGGCGGCCGCGCACGGCTTGACCCAGAAAGGATGGTATGAGCACGACAGCAACCTCGATCCGCTCCGCCAGCATCCGAGATTCAAGGCGCTCTTGGAAAAGCTCTCCTAGTCTTCGCTCAGGGGGACACAATACCCTGTCCCTCATTTCTGACGGAATGAAGAAATGGGGGAAGCAATTCTTTTTCCGGGGCGCCGGACAGTCGAGCAGGGGTGGCGCGGCGAAGGGGCTCCCCGCCCGCGCGCAGCGGCCTGGCTGCGAGCACGGCCGGGGAAGAGCCGCGACAGGACCCCGCCCAAAACTGGCCCTACACCGGAAGAAGAATTGCCTACTGGGGGTATTGTATCCCCCTATTGATTTATTGCATAATCTTCACTTCATAAAATCATGAGCATTCTCGTTTCGGCCAGAAACCTGGTCAAAAAATTCGGATCGCTGACGGCGGTCGACGGGATCTCCTTTGAGATCCGCGAAGCCGAATGCTTCGGCTTCCTGGGTCCGAACGGCGCCGGCAAGACGACGACCGTCAGGATGATCCACTGCGTTTCTCCGGTCACCGGGGGCACCCTTATCGTCAACGGTCTGCCGGCGCATATCAACAATCGGGCGTTGAAGAAGATGACGGGCGTCATCCCCCAGGAAATCGCCTTGGACAACGATCTCACCGTCTATGAGAACCTCATCGTTTTTGCCCATTTCTTCGACATCCCGAAGCGCGAAGCGAAAAAGCGGATCGCGGAACTCCTGAAGTTCGTCGAGCTCGAAGCCAAGCGGAACAGCAAGATCGACGCGCTTTCGACCGGCATGAAGCGCCGCCTGCTCGTAGCGAGGGCCCTCCTGAATAACCCCAAATTGATCGTCGCGGACGAGCCGACGACGGGCCTCGATCCTCAGGCGCGGCATCTGATCTGGCAGAGGCTCCGGCAGCTCAAGAGTCAGGGCGTCACGCTGATCCTGACAACCCAATATATGGAAGAGGCCCAGCAGCTCTGCGACCGGATCGTCATCATGCACCAGGGGCAGATTTTTAAGGAGGGAGTGCCGTCGAAGCTGGTGGAGGAAGAGATCGGCCGGGAAGTCGTCGAAGTCAGGGTCCCGAAAGAAGAGGACGAAAAGATCATCCAACAGCTGTCCTCTTTCTCGTGCGGGCATGAGCGGGTGGGGGACACGCTGTATTTTTACTGCCGCGACGGGCAGGGCCTGATGAGGAGAATGATCGAGCTCGACCTCCATAACTATTTGACCCGGCCGGCCACACTCGAAGACGTTTTCTTGAAGCTCACGGGCAGGGGCCTGATCGAATGAACCTGTCGTATAGGATCTATTACGTCTTTCTCAGGAACCTTGTTTCCTACAAGAGGTTCGTCGTCCCGACGTTCCTCGTGAGTCTCATCGAGCCCCTGTTCTATCTGATCACGTTCGGGATCGGCATGGGCGCTTATATGGGGCAATTCGGCGGAAAACCCTATTTGTATTTTCTCGTCCCGGGGGTGCTCGTCTCGTCCGTCATGATGTCTTCCACATTTGAATGTCTGTATGGAACGTTCGTCAAAATGATTCATGAAAAGCTTTATGATTCGCTGATCGCGACTCCCGTTTCCGCGGAAGACGCCGTCGCCGGCGACATCGCCTGGGCGGTCTTCAGAGGCCTGGTCAGCGGAAGCCTGATGATGCTCGTCGCCATCCTTATGGGGATATTGCCGGGATCCCTGCTCAGCTCGCTGCTTCTCCTTTTGCTCATGATTTTTGTCGGCATCCTTTTCGCTTCTTTGGCGATGATCGTGACATCCGTTTCGCCGAGCTTCGACTTCTTCAATTATTATACGGAGCTCATCATTACTCCCATGCTTTTCTTTTCGGGTGTCTTCTTCCCCTTGGATAGGTTCCCGGCATGGATGAAGACGTTGTCCAATTTCATGCCCCTGACGCATGCCGTCAAGATCTCGCGCGCGGTCTTCTCCGGCGAGTATGAATCGGGGCTGATCTTGAATTTCCTGGTCATTCTCGTTCTCGAAATGATCGCTTTTTACATCGGTATCAAGATGATGAAGAGGCGATTGATCAAGTAATCGTCCCTAATCCGGAAGCGATCCGACGCGGGACCAGGTCGGATTGAACACCATTTTACTTTTTTCTCATTTGTTGATATTCTTTTCCTAAGCCGCCGGAGAGGGAAAGACGAGAAGACAAAAACGGTCAGCGATTTATGAGCGTCTATGGAATAATTAAAAAGATAGGAATTTGAACTCAACAAGGAGGGTGCCATGCCTGTGCGTAAATTAAAAGAATTTTTAGACAGCAACAAGGTCAAGTACGTCACAATCAGTCACTCGATGGCCTACACGGCCACGGAAATTGCGGCGTCAGCACACATTCCAGAAAAGGAATTGGCCAAAACCGTGGTGCTCAAAATCGACGGCAAGATGGCGATGGCTGTTCTATCGGCTTCCGACAAGGTCGATTTCGACAGTTTAAAAGGAACTCTTGGCGCGGGCAGCGTTGAGCTCGCCAGTGAGGTTGAGTTCAAGGACAGATTTTCTGATTGTGATATCGGGGCGATGCCGCCCTTTGGAAATCTTTACGGAATGGAGGTCTTTGTCGCGGATAGCCTGGCTGAAGACAAAGAGATCGCCTTCAACGCCGGCTCTCATACAGAGCTGATTAAATTGTCATACGGAGATTTTGAAAGATTGGTAAAGCCGAAGGTCGTGACGTTTTCGTTAAAAAAGTAAGCTTTTAAAAATTTTCCTGAATATTTTTTTCCCGAATTCCGGAAACACGAACTTGAATTCTTAAGCCAAAGGCCTCCTCTAACTTTAAAGGGTGAATGATCATTTGTGTCGCCGGAATTCGACATATCGTCTGACCGTATATTACTTTCAAATGCAAGGGAGACACGATACCCTGTCCCTGCCTTATCGCAAACGTAGTAGAAGATGATGGCAATTGGAGCTCGCAGGGACCGGGAATCATGTCCCCAAAAGTGATCGACGGTCAGACATGGTAAGCAATTCTTTTTCCGGGGCGCCGGAAAATCGAGCAGGGGTGGCGCGGCGAAGGGGCTCCCCGCCCGCGCGCAGCGGCCTGGCGGCGAGCACGGCCGGGGAAGAGCCGCGACAGGACCCCGCCCGAAATTGGCCTGACACCGGAAAAAGAATTGCTTACTCAGACATGTCGTTCCTTGACATTCCCCGAGAGATTATTTAAAAATGGGTGCCTATAAGCGAGGAGCATCATGAAAAAAGCGATCCTGAGCGTTTGGCTCTTTCTAGTCGCGACGGCCTTGGCCTATCCGCAGCTGGTGACTTTCAAGTTGACGGGAGGGCTGGCCTGGATCAATGGAGATGATTATAACAGGGGCGTCGTCGGCGAAAATAAGTATATCAGAGGCATGGCCGAGACGACATCGGGCGCTTTTAAGGAATTGAATAAGGGCATGAATTTCGCGGGCGAGATCATCGTCCACATGAATTCCCACCTGGGCATCGGCTTCGGCGGCGGGTATTATCGATTGAGCAATGAGAGCACGGTGAGGAGCCAGGGCGTTCTTTCGGATATTCCGTTCGATTCCACGTCCACGTACAAGCCCAGCCTATCGGCTATTCCGTTGTTCGTGAATTTCCATTATATGACTCGGCTGGTGTCGCGCCTGGGCTTCGATATTTACGCCGGCCCTCTCTTTCAGGTCGTTCAATTCAGTTTCGAAAACCCGTCGACGACAACTGTGTTATCGACGTCTCAGACCTTGACCTATACGGCCAGTGTGACCACGCTCGGAGCCCTGGCAGGGTTCGGCCTGAATTTTGAAATATTCCCCGGTATCGCCCTGACCGCTGAGGGTTGTTATCGATATGGAAAGGTCTCGGATCTCAAAGGAAATTGGGCGGTGATAGGGACTTCTGAGTCCGGTCCCTTCAACAAGAGCAGCGCCGAATATTATCTGTGGGTTTACGATGATACCGCGGGCGGCACGTATACCCGGATCGGGTTCTTTGACATAAACGGGCCTGCGGGGGATTCCGTTTCCAGCATGAGGAAAGCCGACATCAATTTGTCCGGCTTCACGGCCACGGCCGGCCTGAGATTTTATTTTTAGCCGATAAAGGGGGGCGTTCGTTTCGGCGCGAACAGGGAGGACGGCATGGATTTTTATGAGGTCGTCGAAAATCGGCGGAGCATCCGGAAATATAAGACGATTCCCGTGGAGGAAGAAAAACTCAAGCGGATCCTGGAAGCCGTGAGGATCGCGCCGTCGGCCGCGAACCGGCAGCCCTGGCATTTCATCGTCATCAAGGACGAGGCCGCCAAACAAAACCTGAAGGAAGCCTATGCCAGGGAGTGGTTTTACACGGCGCCGGTCGTCATCTGTGCCTGCGGCGAGCCGGGCAAGGCCTGGATCCGGCGGGACGGCAAGAATTACGTGGACGTGGACGTTTCGATCGCTTTCGAGCATCTGGTCTTGGCCGCGACCGCCGAGGGCTTGGGGACGTGCTGGATCGGGGCGTTCGATCCCGCAAAGCTGAGAGCAGCGCTCGGCCTGCCGGACGGCATCGAGCCCATCGCCATGACCCCGCTCGGCTATCCGGATGAGGTCCCTAAGGCGACGTCACGGAAATCGATGACCGAGATCGTCCGCCCGAACACGTGGTAACATAAGCGCGAGAAAGAGGGAATTGTCTACAGGGGCATAGCCTGCGGGCAGATGAGGTTCAACGCCCGGGGGACGACGCAAAAAGTGATTCTATGAAACGTCGTGCGGCCTTCGGGCGTCTTCACCATTTCGCCGTCCGACTGGATCTCGAACGGCTTTTCCGATGAGACTTCGAAACAGGGCGCCCGGTGAATTTCGACCTCGCCGGCTTCCACGTGTTTTCCTTTGTTGGCCAGCCGAGAGATGCGGGCCAGGCGTAAAAAAGAGCAGTTCTTGATCAGGCAGGCTTCGAGCTTCCCGTCATCCGGAACGGCGCTGGGATTGATGATCTTTCCCGTGGCCCAGAATTTGATGTTGCTGAAGATCGCGGCGGTGAATTCGCCTTCGGCCCGGCCGGCTTCCGATTCAATGATGAGCGGCAAAGGAATATTTCGGGAACGATAGGCCTTCCGAATCCCCAAGATGCCGGCCAGCGTCTGTCTCTTGGCCAGCCAGGGCTTCAGGACGGCGAGTTCCGCCACGCGCTTATTCACGAATGCGCCGAGGCCGATATTGGCCTGCCCGACAAAATATCTCAACGGAGTCTTCTCCGCGCTGATGCAGCCCAGGTCAATTTTTCTCACGCCCGGATTCTTCAAGGCCCGGCAGGCTTTTTCCAGGGTATCGACGCCGAATTCCATGGTCATGTCGTTCGAAGAGCCGACGCCGATCATGCCGAAATCCACGTCCGCGGACGCAGCCATAAGCTCGTTGACCATGATGTGGAAGGTCGAGTCCCCGCCGGCCCCGACCAGCGTCTTGTATGTCTTCGCGTGTTCCCGGACGAGCGCTTTAAGGTGGTCTTCGCTTCGGGTCATGATGAGGTCGTAGCGGACCTCGAAATGCTTCAACAGGTGTTCGAGCTTGAGCTTGCGCTGGAGGGCCCGGCCCATGCCGGCCGACGGGTTATAGAGGATCGAGATTCGTTCACCCGGCATTTCGTGCCAAGCTCCTTTTCAATTCGAGGGCCCGTTCGCTCAAGATCCCATGGACCTGGCCCAGGTCCTTTCGGATATGGGCTAGGACCGGAAGCCAGAATAAAACGTTTGCCACCCAAAAAGCAAGGACCGACCACATCGCCGCCTGCAATCCCCAGAGCGTGGCGATATAGGAGCCGACGAGCGGGCCGAGGGCGTTGCCGACCATGTCCATCACGGACGCGAGCGAGACCATCGTGGCCCGGTGCTCGGGCAGGTTGATGTCCGTGAGGGAGCTGTACCAGTTGGGGTTCACACCTTGGTTGACGAACATGGCCGCGGCGATGGTCAGGATGAGGGGCCACAGCCCGGGGACGGCGAGAGATTGGGACAGCGTGGCGTTGGCCGGGATCCAGACCTTCGAGCCGATGAAAAAGATCATGAAGGCGATCGGAAAACTATTGCAGAAAAGCGCGACGAGGACTTTGGCCCGCTTGTCCTTTTGGAATCCCCAGTCGCCGAGACGGCCGAAGGCCAGGGCGCCCAGCGCGCCGGCCAGGAAAACGAGGAGGATCGTGAAATTCACGGCCGCGGCTTCCATGTTGTGCCGCTCTTTCATGTATTTAAAAATGAGGAAGAGGACGATCGATCCGGGGAAGACGTCGATGAAATTCACGATCAGCCAGAAATTGCTCCGGGCCGACCGGATGAGCCTGATGTCCTTTTTGGAGATGCGAAACCGGTATTCGGCGCCGGCGAGGATGACCTCCTTCAATTCATTCTCTTGGGACCCTCGCTTCGGCTCCCGGACGAAGAGCAGGGCGAAGGCCAGGACGAGATTGACGATGCCGACCAGGAAATAGGCGAGCCTCCAGTCGTTGCCAAGTGAGCCGGCGATCACGAACCCTCCTAGCCGGCCGGCGAGCATGGCCACGGACATGAAGCCGAAGGCCGTTGAGCGGTGGCGCGAGCGGACCATGTCTCCAACCAGGGAAAAAACAGCCGGGACGACAAGCCCGATCCCGATCCCATTCAGAGCCCGGGTGATGAAAAAAAAGATGTAGCCCGCCCCGCCGTGCGGCGTGAGAATGGTGAGTGTCGAGAAAATGCCGTAGATGAGCCCTCCGGCGACACAGATCTTGACCCGGGATTTCCGGTCGGCATAGATGCCGGCGGCGATCATGGAGACGGCCGAGAGAAGGGTGAAGGTGAACGTGATCCAGCCGAGCGGCACGACGTTCGTCGTCGCCCGGAAGAAATCCTGGAGGAGCGGGTCGACCAGGGGGCTGAGCAGACCCTGGTCGGCGAAGTCGAAGACGAGGACCAGCAGAAAAAAGAGGAAGGCCAGACCGCCGGCGACCCCTGAGATAGCTTTATGATGTCGGTCCATGACAGATAGGGGATTATTTTACTCTTTTTTAGGTTTTCGTTTGACTAATTCCTTCCCCAGGACTAAGATTATCTCAATGGAACATGTAAAACCCTCGACGTCCGTGAATTGGATTAGGATCTCGATTTTCCTCTTCGTCTGGACCTTGACCGCCTGGCTGCTTTGGCCTCTGATCACCCTGGACAAAGTCGACCTGCGAAGCTCCCTGGAATATTTCTACCGGGCGGCCGGGGGCGTCGTCATCATGATCATTCTTTTCGGCAAGACGGTCGTCGACCTGTTGTTCTCGCAAGACCTGTCGGGCAGGAAATCCGTCCTGTATGTTGCCTTCCTTACGGTCTATTCCATCGGCTTGGCGGGGGGCATCATTTTCATGGCCATCCGGATTCTTCTCCTCTATCTCAACCAGAACGCCTCCTCTTTTACCGGCACGACCGACATCCAGTATTGATCCTTCAGGATCTTCAAAAAAAA
>JALHTW010000154.1 GCA_022866045.1 Candidatus Aminicenantota bacterium
AGGGCGGCCTAGGCGCCGCTCATACATTGTCACTTTATTTATTGCGTTTGTATTAACCTGAATTATTCATAAATTGCGGTGTTTCCTCGAGAAGAGGATTCGCAGATGGCGCCGAATTCAAGACGAGGGGGACACGATCCCAAATTCGGGAGAATTTGGGTCATGTCCCCGAATTCGGCGTCCGTCTGCAAATCCACGACCGGGAGAGATAACGTCATTCATGAATAATTCAGATGAAGTGATGGGTCCCCGAAATTTTTTCTAAATAAAAGAAGGACGGTTCCCGAAGGAACCGTCCTTTGTCTTTTTGCCGATCAGATTGTCCTGATAACTAACGTCCTTACTTCGGTTGCTGCGCCTCGAGCCACTCAGGAAGGACGGACTTCGGCCGCTCGATCGCTAAGCCGAGGGCGCGGCTCCAGATAAGCTGGGCCAGGATGCCCATGGCCCGGGAGACGCCGAAGAAGACCGTGTAGAAGTCGTACTCGGTCAGGCCATAGTAGTAGAGGAGGACACCGGAGTGGGCGTCGACGTTCGGCCAAGGATTTTTGGCTTTGCCTTGCTCAATGAGGATCTTGGGGGCGACCTCGTAGATATCACTCACAACTCTAAACATGTCGTAGTTGGGGAGGTGCTTGAGAGCGAATTCGCGCTGGGCAACATAGCGGGGGTCGGTCTTGCGGAGGACGGCGTGGCCGTAGCCGGGGATGACCTTTCCGGATTTCAGCGTGTCCCAAAGGTATTTATGGAGCTGCTCCTTTGTCGGGACGCCGCCGAGGTCTTTCATGACATCCATGATCCAGCGCAGGACTTCCTGGTTGGCCAGGCCGTGGAGCGGGCCGGCCAAGCCGTTCATGGCCGCCGACAGCGAGTAGTAGGCATCCGAAAGCGCAGAGCCGACGAGGTGGCAGGTGTGTGCCGAGACGTTGCCGCCTTCGTGGTCGCTGTGGATGACGAGATAGAGCCGCAGCAATTCATAGAATTCGGGCTTGTCGATCCCGATCATGTGGGCCTGGTTGGCCGCCCAGTCGAGTTTCGGGTTCGGGGCGATATACTTTCCGCCCTTGTAGGAGCGCATGTAGATCCGGGCTGCGATCTCGGGCAGCTTGGCCAGGAGGTCCATGACGTCCTCGTACATGGGATCCCAGTAGTCCATCTTGGACAGGCCGGCGCGGTAGCGGGCCGCGAACTTGGATTCGCGCTGCAAGGCCAGGATGGACATAGCAAACTGGGTCATGGGGTGTGTGTCGACGGGCACGGATTCCATGGTTTTGATGAGGTGAGCCGGCAGGACGCTGCGTCGCCGCCATTCTTCCGTGATGGCGACACAATCATCGTAGGTCGGAAGATCGCCCGTCAGGAGGAAATAAAAAATGCCTTCGGGGAGGGGTTCCTCGCCGCCGGGAGCCTTGGGGAGTTTCGCCTGAAGATCCGGGATGGTGTAGCCGCGGAACCGGATGCCTTCCTGGGGGTCCAGGTCCGAGATCATCCAGACCATGCACCGGATGTCCCGCATTCCGCCGATGACTTGGGATACTGTTGCGTCGTCGACGACCAGCGCGCCTTTCTCTTTGTTGAGCTTCTGGATCCTTTCTCGCATGGGGCCGATCTTGGTCATGAAATGCTCTTTTAATGAAGCCATTCAGAAACCTCCTTTTGGTATTAAATTATAAGTCTCAGTCCGCCTTACGGCTTAATAGCTCAAAAAATATAACATGCTTGTTTAAGCCTGTCAATGAAGAAATGAAATGAAGATATCGCAAGGTGAGGAAATCGGCCGCAAAAAGCGCTCCGGGACGACTTCTCGCTTGATTTTTTCGACTTCTGCGGCTATGCTTTTTGAGCCGGGAAAATCGGAGAATATCTTCCAAAGGAGTGAAACATGGGAGCGCTAATCATTTTTCTTATCATCATTGGCGGGCTGTTCCTCATCGCCGTCGGCATGTACAACAGCCTTATTCAATTGAGAAACCGCTGCGACAACTCCTGGGCGCAGGTCGATGTCCAGCTCAAGCGGCGGTACGACCTCATTCCCAACCTGGTGGAGACGGTCAAGGGCTATGCCAAGCATGAGCGCGAGGTCTTCCAGAACGTCACCGAAGCCCGCACGAGGGCGATCAACGCCTCGACGGTCAAGGACCAGAGCGCGGCCGAGAACCAGTTAACCGGGGCCCTGAAAACCCTGTTCGCCGTAGCCGAGAGCTATCCCGATCTTAAAGCCAACCAGAACTTTTTGATGCTCCAGGAAGAACTGGCCGGGACAGAAGGCAAGATCGCCTACGCGCGGCAGTTCTACAACGACCAGGTTATGAAGTTCAACCAGAAGCAGCAGATCTTTCCCTCGAACATCATCGCCAAGATGTTCACCTTCAAAGAGAAAGAATATTTCGTGCTGGAAGAGCCGGCCGCTAAGGAACCGGTGAAGGTTTCGTTTTAGGTCGGATACGCGCGAGTCACGTGATAGCGTGGGTTCTATCGGACACTCTTGGAGGGAAATCCTTCGAGAGGATTTCCCTCCGACGATCGCTTCGTTCTCCGCCTCGTTTCCTTGGAGCATGTTACCATGAATTCCTTAACGTGTGCTTATGGACGGGGCGGAACTCCGGCGGCCGTCTGGCCGGCCTGGCTGGCGCCACCCGCTCCCGTGACGATCGCGCGTTCTCCGCATTAATCGGAAGAGGTTTGAGATGTACGAACAAATCGCCAGCAATAAACGGAAGTCGTTCGTTCTTGTGCTGTTTTTCCTGGCCTTCATCTTCGTCCTGGCCTGGGTGTTCGAGCAGCTCACGGGCATGGGCGAGGGGGGGCTTGTCTTGGCCGTCGCCATCGCCTGCGGCATATCATTAATCAGCTATTATGCGAGCGACAAGGTCGTGCTGGCCATCAGCCATGCCCGTCCTGTCGCCAAAGAGGACTTTCCCTATTTGTATAATGTCGTCGAAGGCCTGGCCATTGCCGCCGGCATCCCTGCGCCGCGCTGCTATATGATCGACGATACGGCGCCGAACGCCTTCGCCACAGGCCGCAACCCCCAAAATTCTGTCATCTGCGTCACGACCGGACTTATCGAAAAAATGAACAGGGCCGAGCTCGAAGGCGTTGTCGCCCACGAGATGTCACACATCAAAAACTATGATATCCGTCTTATGACCCTCACCGTTATTATGATCGGCGTCGTGGCCCTCCTCAGCGACTGGATCATGCGGAGTTTCTGGTGGGGCGGGCGTCGGCGGGGCGGCCGGGACAAGAGCGGCGCCGGGGCGATCTTCCTCATCGTCGGGCTCGTCCTGGCCGCGCTTTCGCCGATCATCGCCCAGCTCATCCGTCTGGCCATTTCGCGGAAGCGCGAGTTCCTGGCCGATGCGAGCGGGGCGATGCTGACGCGCTATCCCCCGGGATTGGCCTCCGCTCTGCGGAAGATCTCGGCCGACACGGAACCTCTTGAGGCGGCCAACAAAGCCACTGCGCATTTATATATCGTCAATCCGCTGATAGACCTCAAGGGCGCGGTCAACAAGCTCTTCAGCACCCACCCGCCGATCGAAGAGCGCATTGCGGCTCTGGAAAAAATGTAAAGGGCTCGGGGCAGACGCCTCGCCTTGGGAATTTTGAATGTCATTTTCATGTTGAAAATCCGCGGCGTTCCGAATATAATTTTACAGCCCTTAGGCGGGGTCGTAGTTCAGCTGGTTAGAACGCCGGCCTGTCACGCCGGAGGTCGCGAGTTCGAGTCTCGTCGGCCCCGCCACTTTTCCCCATATTTTCAGTGTTTTCCCTTTAAGCACCGTTAGCCAAGATTATCAGAATGTTTCGCGTTTGACATTTTCGTTATAATCAATTACTCTTTTTTTTAGGAGAAAGGGGGAGACTCTGAAAAAAGTCCACAATCTACTGCCAGGGCTAATAAGACAATCCTTTATAATCTAATTAACAAGCATAAGGAGGGAATATGAGGAAAAAAATTTCTTGTTTTCAATTTCTCGTCCTATGTTTGACTATTTTTTTAATTTTATCTTTTTCGGAAATTTCGTTTTCCAAAGATATAAAAGCTAGAGTAATTCATGAGGGAGCTGAAGTAAAACTTAAGCCAAGCATGGAGAGCCAGATCATATTATCAGCGCCCCTCGGTTCAGAATTTGATGTTGAAGAAAGAGTCGGAGAATGGTTAAGAATAAAGCTTCCTCCTAATAAGGATGGGGTCATTCGAACCGGCTATATTCATTTGTCCTATGTCGAATATAATCCTGGAGTCGAATCCCAGAAAAAAAATATTTCAACTCCTCCAAATTTGGAGATAAATCAAAGAGCTCCAATTCGAGAGGAGAATTACCTTAATTGGGCTGAACGCTTATCAAAGGCGAAGGCTAAAGTTACCACGGGAGCAATTATTGGCCTGGTCGGTGTCGCAATATTAGCAGTTTCAGCAACTTACACGTTTTATAATGAATGGCCAAGCAATGTTGAAAAAGGAAGAATTCTTACAGGTGGAGGGTGGGGGATCGTGATTCTCGGCGATGTTTTAGGCATTTCTAGTCTTGCCGGCGGTCTTGCTTTATTGACATCAGGATCTTTCCAAGTATCTTTAATAAAAAACGAAGGCCAAATAAAAGGATATTTAAGTGCGGGAGTGATTCCAAAGTTTAGAGCCGTAGGTTTTCAAATAGGCGCAGCTTTTTAGGAGGGGACAACGACCATTTAGAAGTTCTGCAGACGCGGAAGAATTATTCTGGCTGCTTTCGCGATCCTCGCGTTTATTTCCGCTGTTCCCGCATTTTCCCAGGATCAAGGGGGAAACGCGAAGCGGGTTCCCCCTCCAAATTGACTTTATGTCCTCCCTTCCCTTATAATTTCCCTGTCCGACCTCAGACGCAGGATATGGGGGCGAACGGATTCGACGGAGATAGTGAAGCAGAAGACGCATGTCGAGATCCCATCCACCTCGTAAAACGGTGGACCCAAGTAAGTGCAGAACCACTGCCCTTAGCTGCCTAATAGGAAGGCATGCCGTTTCTCAGGTTCACTCCTGCGGCTCTTGAGAAGCGTGGACAAGCAGGATCAGCGGACCGGGTCAGCCTTGAGCCCGGCGAGCGAAGCATCATCAGGGCTGGTTTCACGGTGCCCTTCCTCTTCGGGAGCCGCGAAACGAGATTAAGGAAGAGGATAAGCATGTAGAAGGCTTCTGCTGAAGGTCTTCGGACGCGGGTTCGATTCCCGCCGCCTCCAAAAATTTATTCGAGATGCTGAGAAGAAAAAGGATCGTCTATCTGGGCTTGATCGCCTTGCTCGCGGTCCTCGTTTCGGCCCTCCCGCCGGTTTCCGCAGCGTCCCAAACCAAAAGACAGCGGTCCATCGTCATCGACCCGGGTCACGGCGGGCTGGACGTGGGCGCGAAAGGCAAGTTCGGGAGCTTAGAAAAAGACATCACCCTCGCCATAAGCTTTAAACTGAAATCGCTCATCGAACAGAACATGGCCTTCCGGGTCATCCTCACGCGCGACAAAGACATAGATCTTTCTAACGAGAACAGAGCGGCGCTGGCGAACAACAACGACGCCGTCCTTTTCATCAGCATTCATACGAACGGCTCGTTCCGGAAAAACGCGCAGGGCGCCGAAACGTATTTCATGAGCCTGACCGCCACCGATGAGGAAAGCCGCAAACTGGCCTACTTCGAAAATAACTCCTCCGAGCTCGAAACCCGCATCGCCGGCGAGGCCAAGGATGACGTCCAGATAATCCTCTGGGACATGGCCCAGGCGGCCTACATCAAACAGAGCAGCCGGCTGGCGGAGCTTATTCAGGAGGAGCTCTCCTCGAATCCGCTGATCGGGACAGAGAACCGGGGCGTCAAGCAGGCGCGGTTCAAGGTTCTGACCGGTGTGGCCTGCCCGGCCGTCCTTGTTGAAGCGGCCTTCATTTCGAACCCCCGGGAAGAACAAAAGCTCATCTCGAATGAATTCCAAACCCATGTCGCCCAGGCCGTTTACAGCGGGCTGGCTAAGTACATCAAGCTCACCTTCCAAAGGTAACCTCGTTCATGGAGAAAAGAAAGAACGTTCTTGCCGCTGCCCTTTTCGTTCTTCTCGCGGTCCTCGTCGTTGTCTTTTTCAGGACGAGCGGAAGGGAGCAAATCAGGAGGTCCAAGGATGTTTCATCGTCTTCTGCGTCCGTTCAAAACACGGCGGAAAAGCAGATGAAAACAGTGTCGCTTTTTTTCCTCCGGGAGGAGGACGGTCTTCTCGTCCCCGAAGAGCGGGAGATAGCGGCGGATGCCTCGCTCGTCCGCGAAGCCAAAGAGGTCATTTCCGAACTCATCAAGGGCTCGCGCGGGGACCTTGTTTCCCCTCTTCCGCCCGAGACGAAGCTTGGACAACTCTTCATCACGAAGGACGGGACGGCCTACGTGGATGTTTCCAAGGACATCGTGGATTATCATCCGTCCGGAACGGCCGCGGAGATATCCACGGTGTATACCATCGTCAATTCCCTGACCTATAACTTCAAGCCCATCAAAAAGGTCTTTATTCTCATCGAAGGAGAAGAGCGAGAAACGCTGGGCGGTCATATCAGCCTTGACCGGCCCTTCCTTCCCGATTATTCCCTCGTTGCTAAACGCTAAATGAGTCAAGTCGTGATCGTCGGCTATCCAAACGCGGGAAAATCCACCGTGTTTAACCGCCTGCTGAGGCAGAAGAAAGCGCTCGTCCATGCGCTTCCGGGAATGACGCGGGACCGCGTCGCGGCGATGTGCGTTCTTCATGGCAAGCGGTTCGAGCTCGTGGATACCGGCGGATTTCTCGATTCCCAGGCCGAGCCGCTGTCGTCCATCGTCAAGAAAGTTGCCTGGGAAGCCGCCCGGACGGCCGACGTTTTGCTTTTGATCCTGGATGGAAGAAGGGGGCTTATTCCCGCCGAAGAAGATCTTCATCAAACGCTCAGGAAATTGGGGAAGCCGCTCGTCGTCGTCGTCAACAAGATCGACAATGAGTCTCAAACGGCGAGCCTCGGCGATTATTACCGTCTTGGGGAGAAGAGGCTCTTTTTTATTTCGGCGGAGCACAATCTCGGGCTGTCGGATCTTGAAAGGGCCATCGCCGATGCGCTTCCGATGGGAGAGGCCGAAGAAACGGATGTTGGGGAGCCGAAACCACTCAAGATCGCCATCGTCGGCCGGATCAACGTCGGAAAATCGTCCCTGGCCAACCGCCTCTGCGGCGAGGAGCGCTTCATCGTCAGCGAGCTTCCCGGGACGACGCGCGACAGCTCGGATGTCCTGATTCAAAGGGGCGAAAAATCTTATGTGCTGGTCGATACCGCCGGCATCCGGAAACTCGGCCGGGTTTCGGACGAGCGGGAGAGCGCGGGCGTCATCAAGGCAAAAAAGAACATCCCCTTGGCCGATGTCGTCTGCCTCGTCCTTGATGCCCTGGAATTTCCGACGCGCCAGGACACGGCCGTGGCGCAGCTGGCCTATGAATCGGGAAAACCTCTCCTGATCGCTTTGAACAAATGGGACCTGGTCCGCGAGGACGAGGTGTCGTTCGAAGAGGTGAAGGGCATCGTCTTCCGAAGGCTCGACTTCATCAATTACGCTCCATTGCTCACGGTTTCCGCGCTGACGGGGAAGAGGGCGGCGCGGATTTTTGACCTGGCGGAAAAAGTCTTTCATGCCGGCCAGAAAAAGGTCAGCACACCGCGCCTGAACAAATTCCTGGCCTCGATCCAAGCCGCGGATTTCCCGCTTTTCAAGTCCGGAAAACGGATCAAAATCAAATACATGACCCAGCAAGGGATCCTCCCGCCGACCTTCGTCCTTTTTTCGAATGCCAAAACATCTTTAGCCCCGGCCTATGAGAAGTTCTTTGTCCAGAAGATGCGGGAGGAGCTCGACCTCTGGGGCACTCCGATCAAGCTCGTTTTAAAAGCTTCCTCTAACGAGCGAAGAAAAAAATCGGCCTTTTTATCTAAAAAGAAACGCGGGTGACGCTGACGGGGGCGTCTCATCGTTTGGATAAGGAGAACTTCGCAGCTGGGCTACTTTTTTCTGAGTGAGACGCGGCCGTCCGTTGTCCTGATCGAGAAGGGAAACCCCCCGCCGCCGAGCTTGCCGCTGAGTTTTTTCTTCGTGATCCCCTTTGTCACGTCCAAGGGAAAATCGGTCTCGATGTGTCCATCACTCGTTTGAACTCCCAAATCTGCCGAGAAATCGGCCGGCAGAGAAATTTCCACATCGCCGTCGACGGTCCGGATCTCCCAGTCCTTGGCCATGGCCGAGGCCGGAGAGAGGCTGACCCGGATGTCTCCGTCCACGGATTTGAGTTCCAGGCTTTTCATGTCGCCGGAAACGTTGATCTGGCCGTCCACGGCATTGGCCTTGATCGTTCCACGCAGTTGGCTGAGCCGGATATCCCCGTCCACGATCTTCAGGTCCAGGTCTCCCTGGAGGCCGTCTCCGGAGATGGAGCCGTCCACAAGATCGGCCTTGACGCGGGCATTGGCCGGAACCGAGATCTCCGATGTGACTTTCACTCTCTGGTTGTCGGTGAGCCAGAAAAGGAAGCCCCGGAAACGGGGGTATTTGATCCGGATCGATAGGGTATTTCCACGCTGATCGATTGCCACTTTCGTCTCCCGGAGGAGACGCTCGGCGCGCTTCCCGTCGCGGCTTCTGACCTCTTTCTTGATTCTCACGGTCATTGTGTTGTCGGCCGAGGGCGAAAGATACAGGTTTCCGTCCACGTCATGGAATTCCAGCGCTGCCGGACGGCCGGCGTCCATCCGGAAGGATTTCTCAATGGTCTCGGATTTTTCCTGGGCAAGGAGCGGGATTTGAAGGGCCAGAAGCGGAAGGCAAAAAATGAAAAGGCGCTTGACTGATTTTCGCGAACTGATGGCTTTCGTCATTTTAATTCCTCTTATAAAAAAAATCTTCAACTAGTAAATCTACGATTATTCACCGCCGAAAGTTCCCTCCGGACGGCGCTCGTTTTTCTTGACTTTACGGCGGTATTCTATTATAAATTTAATCTATTCAAAAGAAAGGACTAGATGTCTAAGGAGGTCATGATGTTTCGGAAACGCCCTTCTAGCCTGCTTGTCTGGACCCTCACCCTCGTGGTGGTTTTTGCTTTCGTGAGCTGCCAAAAACTGAGTGTGAAAAAATTAAGCGCCAATTACGCTTTCTCCAAAGCCAACCAGCTTTTTAAGGACGGGAAATACAGCAAAGCCATCGTTGAATACGAAAAAGCCATAAAAAGTAATCCGGACTTAAAAGACGCCTACCGCTTCCTGGGCGAGAGCTACAAAAATCTGTATCTCCCCGGGAAAGACACCCCTGAAAACCAGCAAAAAGCGAACAATGCCCTGGAGGCGCTGAAAAAAGCCCTCGAGATCGATCCGAACAGTAAGGATGTCATTTATTCTCTGGGCGACATGTACGACAAGCTGAGGAACTTCGATGAGGCCGAGAAAATGTATCTCAGGATTGTCGATCTCGAACCGGGCAACATGAACAACTATTACGTCGTGGCCGAATTCTACAAGCGCTATGCTGCCGAAAAGAAGGAGCTGAAGCTGAAGGCCGAGAATATGTACCTGCGGAGAATCGAAACCGATCCTGAGAATGTCCAGGGCTATGCCTACATGGCGGACTATTTCGACAAACTGCCGCCGACCGAATATAAGGATAAATTCGACAACGCGCTGGCTTATGTCAAAAAGAGGGAAGTCCTCGAACCGAACAGCGCCACCGTGTATTACACGATCGGCGTCAACCGATATGGCAAAGTCTGGACGCTTCAGAATTTCCTGCCCCAGCAGGAAAAAGAAGCGATCGCAACCGAAGCCGAAGAGAACCTTCTGAAGGCCATAGATCTAGATCCTAGCTGGCCCGAGCCTTACGTCTGGATGAGAATTCTATACCTCAATATTAACGCCAAGATCTATCCCGAAAAGGAAAGCCGCTATATAGAAATGGCAAGTCAATATGGCTTGAAATATGATGAAGCCAAAAAGCGGCAGGTCGAGCGGCTGAAGCTCGAAAAAGAATTGAAGAAAACCCCATAAGTCCGGCCCCTAACGCTGACCTGATCACATTCATCCTCCCTTGGGTCTTCGGCAATAACATCGAGGACTATCTTGGCCCTATCCGCTTTATCATATTTTATCTTGCGGGCGGGCTGAGCGCCGCCCTGACCCACATCCTCTTCAATCCCCATTCCACGGTCCCCATGATCGGCGCCATCGGCGGAGTTCTCGGGGCGTATTTCATCCTCTATCCGAGGGCCAGGGTGATGACGTTAGTCTTTTTTTTCTTTTTCATCAGGGTCATTCCCATCCCGGCGGCCATCATCCTCGGGCTGTGGTTCCTGATGCAGGTCCTGAACATCGGACTGGGGGGAGGGGTGGCCTGGTTCGCCCATATCGGCGGCTTCTTGGTCGGGATAGGACTAATCATGGTCTTTCGCCGTCGGCCTCGATTTGCAGTCCCGAATGGATTGACACCCCCTCCAAGTTGACTTTAGAGTTGATATTTAGTATCTTATTGCAGCCTTTAAACTTAAACGAAAACTCGTAAGTCGTTTAAAAATTTATCTTTTTTGAGGTATCCAAGGATGAAGACATATGTCCCAAAGAAGGATGAGATCGAAAAGAAGTGGTGGCTGGTCAACGCCGAAGGCAAGATCCTAGGACGATTGGCCACGGAGATCGCGATCTTGCTCCGTGGGAAAAATAAGCCGCAATTCTCTAATTTTCTCGATACCGGCGATTTCGTCATCGTGATCAACGCCGAAAGGGTGAGCGTCACAGGCCGGAAGCTTGAGAAGAAAGAATATTATTCACACTCCCAGTATCCGGGAGGGCTGAAAACCGAGGTTCTCAAGGAACTTCTTGAAAAAAAGCCTGAAGAAGCGATCAAAAGAGCTGTGCGGGGCATGATTCCCAAGAACAAGCTCGGCCGCGCGGTCTATAAGAAGCTGAAAGTCTACCGCGGCTCCGAACATCCGCACCAGGCCCAGACCCCGCAAGAATACACGTTTTAGGAGGCCCTTTGAGTCTAATCCAGTACTACGGAACAGGAAAACGGAAAACATCCATCGCCAGAGTCTTTCTGCGCACGGGAAAAGGCGAGATCACGCTCTTCGTGAATAAAAAAGTTCGCCCCTTCGATGATTATTTCCATCTCGAGTCCCACAAGCTGACCATCAAACAGCCGTTCATGCTGACCGAGACGGAGAACAAGTTCGACATCTTCCTGCGCATCGAAGGCGGAGGCGTGCGCGCCCAGTCCGAGGCTATCCGGCTCGGTGTCTCCCGCGCTCTGCTTGAATTCAACCGGGAGCTCAAGCCGACGCTCAAGGCCGCCGGCCTGCTGACCAGGGACTCGCGCAAAAAAGAAAGTAAGAAATATGGATTGCTCGGCGCCCGCAAAGCCCCGCAGTATCATAAACGTTAAGGCGAACGGAGGAAGCACTTGGTCCAAGTCACTATGAAGGAACTTTTAGAAGCCGGCGTTCATTTCGGACACCAAACCAAGCGGTGGAACCCGAAGATGAAGGAGTTCATCTACGGCCAGCGCAACGGCATCTACATCATCGACCTCCAGAAGACGATCAAGGTCTTCAAGGAAGCCCTCCAGTTCATCAAGTCCTTGTCCGAGAACGGCAAGGAGATCCTGTTCGTCGGCACGAAGAAACAGGCGCAGGACATCATCAAGGACGCTGCGTCCAAATGCGAATCCTGCTACATCAACCAACGCTGGCTGGGCGGGTTCCTGACGAATTTCAAGGTCATCCGGGGCAGCATCGACAAGCTCATCGAGCTCGAGGAAATGCGGGAGGACGGCCGGTGGGACCTGCTATCCAAGAAGAACCAGTCCAAGCAGGACAAGGTCTACCGGAAGCTCGCTAAGAACCTGGGCGGAATCAAGTCCATGTCCGGCGTCCCGGGCGCGATGTTCGTTATCGACTCTTCGAACGAAGAGATCGCCATCGCCGAGGCCCAGAAGATGACCATCCCCATCATCGCCATCGTGGACACCAACGGCGACCCGGAAAACCTCACCTACCCGATCCCCGGCAATGACGACGCGGTCCGGGCCATCGAGCTGTTCGCCAACAAAGTGTCCGAGGCGATCCTCGAAGGCAAGAAGAGCCGGATTGAAAAAGGCATGCTTGAAAGCAAGAAAGAGGGGGAAATCCCGTCCGACGAAGAGACATCTCACGACGCTGAAAAGGACGCGGAGAAGCGCTGAGCCGCTACCGGAGTCGGATTCAACAAAGGAGTACATTATGGGAATTACGGCCGAACAGGTCAAGGAGCTGCGGGAACGCACCGGCATCGGCATGATGGAGTGCAAGAAGGCCCTCGAGGAGGCTGGCGGAGACACCGATAAGGCCATCGAGATCCTGAGAAAGAAAGGCCACGCTCGGGCGAAAGATAAGGCCCATCGGGCCACAGGCGAAGGATTGGTCGGGACTTATATCCACACCAACGGAAAGATCGGCGTGCTCGTCGAGGTCAACTGCGAGTCGGATTTCGTCGCCCGCAATGGAGAGTTCAAAGAGCTGGTCAAGAACATCGCCATGCATATCGCCGCGGCCAATCCGCTTTACATCGGCTCCGAAGACATTCCGGCGGACATCCTCGAAAAGGAAAAGGATATCACCCGCGGACAGTTCAAGGATTCCCAAAAGCCCGCGGAGATCGTGGAAAAGATCGTCCAGGGGAAATTGGGCAAATTCTACGAAGAAGTCTGTCTCCTCGAACAGCCGTACGTCAAGGATGACAAGATCAAGGTCAAGGACCTGCTCGCTGGTTTCATCGCCAAGTTCAAAGAGAACACCAAGATAGGCCGGTTCGCCCGTTTTCAGATCGGAAAGTAGGCCGACCATGTCAGCGCCGAAGCCAGTGTATCAAAGGATCCTGCTGAAGCTTTCGGGCGAATCTCTCCTCGGGAAGCTCTCCTACGGCATTGATATCAAAACCACATTGTCCATCGCCCAGGAGATCAAGGAAGTCCATGGCCTGGGCGTCCAAATCGCCATCATGATCGGCGGGGGAAACATTTTCCGGGGGATCCGCGGCACGGCCAAAGGCCTGGACAGAGTCTCGGCCGACCAGATGGGCCTCCTGGCCACTATCATCAACGGCATCGCCCTCCAGGACGCCCTGGAAAAACAGGGAGCTTTCACCCGGCATGTGTCGGCGCTGGAGATCAAGGCGATGGCCGAACCCTTTATTCGGCGGCGGGCTATCCGGCATTTGGAAAAAGGCCGGATCGTCATCTTCAGCGCCGGCCTCGGAAGCCCCTATTTCACGACGGATACTGCGGCCGCGCTCCGGGCGCTGGAGATCAAGGCTGAGGTGATCCTTAAGGCGACCAAGGTGGAAGGCGCATACTCGGCCGACCCCATGAAGGATAAAGCGGCGAAGAAGTTCGACTCCATCCGCTACATGGACGTCCTCAAAAAAGGCCTCAAGGTGATGGATGCCACGGCCATCTCTCTGTGCAAGGACAACGACCTCCCGATCATCATCTTCAACCTAAGAAAGCACGGGAACATCAAGCGCGCCGTCCTCGGCGAGGACATCGGCACCAAAGTCTATTGAATAATCCCCCTGCCTCCTTAGTTAATTAAAGGGGGGATAAAGGGTCGGAGAGCAAACGATGGTCAAAGATGTCTTAAAAGATCTCGAAAAGAAGTTTAAAACGTCTTTGGAACATTTTCGCAAGGACCTGAGCAAGCTCCGGACGGGACGGGCCAACCTTAACATTTTTGAAGATATCAAGGTCGAATATTACGGAGTTCCGACGCCAGTCAACCAGATGGCCAAGATCGGCATTCCCGATCCGAGCCTGATCACGGTCCAGCCCTACGATGCGACGCTGATCGAAGCGATCGACAAGGCCGTCAAGGCCGCCGGCTTAGGATTCAACCCGATTAACGACGGCAAGGTCCTCAAGATCCCCATTCCTCCGCTGGATGAGGAACGCCGGCGTGAGATTGTCAAGGTCGTGAAGAAATTGCTCGAAGACGAAAAGACCGCCCTCCGCAACATGCGCCGAGAGGCCAAGGAATTCATCGAGGAGCTTGAGAAGGAAAAAGAGATCTCAGAGGACGATAAGTTCAAGGGTTTCGAAGAGCTCCAGAAGCTCACCGACGATTACACCAAGAAGACCGAAGAGGTCGCCTCGGCCAAAGAAAAAGAGATCATGCAGATCTAGGGACTCCGGGCATTCCGCTCGGAGCCACGCGGATTTTCCCCAGCGCGGAAAATCCGCTCGACCTCCGACGATTCCAGAGACGCATACCGCTTTCATGCCCCCCTTGATTGCCCAAGGGGGGAAGGGGGGATTGATATCGCTAATTAAGAATCTTAGGATGCGTCTCTGTCCATGCCCGCTTTCGCCCTCGGACGGACTTCTTCGCGGTATGCCCTTCGTTGAAAGAGCAAAAAAATTTGATAGAGCGTCCGAGGTAACAGCCATGCCTAGAGAAGATTTTTCTGGAAAACTCGAAACGCAGCGGCGAGATCTCCTTATGGTCACTTCATCCCCTTTCCCTTCGCGGGGTAAAAAAATCCGAGACCGTGCCCGCTTTTGCCCTCGGACGGGCCTCTTCGCGGGATGCCCCCTGCAGTTTAAACGTGATCGACGGTCAGGGAGGCCGAGCTCCTTTCCGGCTTTGACTTCTCCAAATCCGTGTGATATTTTTCTTCCTAGACTTGACTTCGATCTTGGAGGGCGGCATGAAAGAGACTATCCAATTTAAACTCAATGATGAGTCCGTCCGTCTCGAGGTGGACGGGGAGCGCATGCTTCTCTGGGTCTTACGGACCGACCTCGGATTGACGGGTCCGAAGTATGGGTGCGGGGAAGGCTTCTGCGGCTCCTGCACGGTGCTCGTGAATAACGAGGCCGTCCGCTCCTGCCAATACCCTGTCAAGAACGTTAAGGGCAAAGACGTCATCACGGTCGAAGGGCTGGCCAAGGGCGGGATCCTCCATCCTATCCAGCAGGCTTTCGTCAAACACGAAGCCATGCAGTGCGGCTTTTGCACGTCGGGCATGATCCTCGAGGCTTACAGCTTGCTGCGCAAAAATCCGCGGCCGTCAATCAAAGACATCATCGACGGAATGGAAGATCATCTCTGCCGGTGCGGATCACACACGCGCGTCGTCGGAGCCATCCAAACGGCTTCCGATGAGATGAAGGGAGCGGTAAAGAGATGAGTGACCAAAAATATCCTGTTGGACCTTTGGCTGAGGTTGGGGCGCCCTTGATACTCGGCCGCCGCGGATTCCTGAAGCTCATGGGCGGCGGGATCTTCATCTTTTTTTCTGCAGGCGACGAATTGTTTCTCCAGGAGCCGGCTCGCTCTCAAGCAGGACGACCAGGCCTTCCCACGGATTTTAACGCATTCCTCAGGATCGGCGAAGACGGGCGGGTGACCTTATTCACGGGCAAGATCGAAATGGGACAGGGTCCGATGACCGCCCTTCCGCTCATGCTCGCCGAAGAGCTCGAAGTGACTCCAGACATGGTCGATATCATCCTGGGCGATACGGACCTTTGTCCCTATGACATGGGGACGTTCGGCTCGCAGACGATCCGGTCATTCGGACCCGCTCTTCGTTCCGCGGCTGCCGAGGCGCGCATCGTTCTGCTTGAATTGGCCTCCGAGAAATTGAACCTCCCTCCCGAGCGGCTTCAAGCCAAGGATGGCGTCATATTCGATAAGAGCCATCCGCAAACGAGGGTCACCTACGCCCAACTCGCCCAGGGAAAGACGATCGAGCGGCACGCGGCCCAGAAGCCGGCCTTGAAAACCCCGGCTGAATTCAAGGTCATGGGAAAGCCGGCCGCGCGGCGCGACGCGCGAGACAAGGTCACCGGAAAAGCTCAGTATGCGGGCGATATCCGGTTGCCCGGCATGCTCTACGGGAAAATTCTCAGGCCGCCGGCCCACGGCTCAAAATTGAAAAACCTGGACACGTCCGCCGCAGAAACGGTCAGCGGAGTGCAGGTTATTCGCGACGGCGACATGATCGCCGTTCTCCATGAATATCCGGATGCGGCTGAGGCCGCCCTGGCCAAGATAAAAGCCGACTATGACCTTCCCGAAGCCGTCTTGAACGATACGAACATCTTCGATCATTTGAGCAAAGTCGCTCCTCCCGGTCGTGCCGTTGCCCAGGGCGGGAACCTCGACGAAGGAGCTAAGATGGCCGCGTTCACGATCGAACGATCGTACCTGAACAGCTACGTCGCCCACGCGACGATCGAAACGCATACCGCCCTCGTTGAATTTAAAGACAACAAAGCCACGGTTTGGGCTTCCACCCAAGCTCCGTTCAGGGTCAAGGATGAAGTCGCTCAAGCTCTTGGAATTCCCGCTCAGAACGTCCACGTCATCATGCCGTTTGTCGGAGCCGGATTCGGCGGAAAGACACGGAACACGCAGGCCGTACAGGCGGCCCGGCTGGCGAAGATCGCCGGTAAGCCCGTCCAGGTCGCCTGGAGCCGAGCGGATGAATTCTTTTATGACACGTTCCGGCCGGCGGCCGTCGTCAACATAAAATCCGGCGTCTCGAATTCGGGACAGATTGTTTTCTGGGATTATGAAGTTTTGTGGGCCGGCGAGCGGAGTTCCCAGCAGTTCTACAGCATCCCGCATCACCGGACGGTCGTTCGCGGGGAGTGGGGCGGCGGGAGAGGCGGCGGGGAAAGCGGCCATCCGTTCGATGTCGGCGCGTGGCGCGCGCCCGCAAGCAATACGAATACGTTTGCCCGGGAATCGCACATCGACATCATGGCCGCCAAAGCGGGGATCGATCCGTTGGAGTTTCGGCTGATGAATCTGAACGACGAACGGATGAAGCGCATCCTGAAAGCCGCCGCCGGTAAATTCGGCTGGACCGCGGCCAAAGCGCCGAGCAGGCGCGGTTTTGGCCTCGCCTGCGCTGATTATCTGGGGACATATCTTGCGACCATGGCCGAAGTTGAGGTCAACAAGGAAACGGGCGCTGTTCAGGTCAAGAGAGTGGTCTGCGCCCAGGACATGGGTGTGGCTGTCAATCCCGATGGGGCCACGCTCCAGATCGAAGGCTGCATCACAATGGGGCTGGGTTACGCTCTGACCGAAGAGGTCCATTTCAGGGGAAGGGAAGTCAAGGACCTCAATTTCGACACGTACCAATTGCCGCGCTTTTCGTGGCTGCCTAAAATCGATACGGTTTTGGTAAATTCCCCGGAAGTTCCCATTTCAGGAGGCGGAGAGCCGCCCATCATCACCATGGGCGCCGTTGTCGCCAATGCGATCTTCGACGCAACCGGCGTGCGCTTGCTCCAGCTTCCCATGACACCGGAGCGGGTCAAAGAAGGGCTAAAGCGCGGATAAATAATCCCCCGACCGCGCGATCTTATTGAGGCTGCGCCGGTCTCTTGAACCAATTCTCCGTCGTGCCGAACTTCGTCCGGATGGCTATGCCCCAGCCGAGGATGCTCAGGACGAAGGAGACGAGGAAGCCGAGGATGGGGATGAAGCCGATAAGGCTCAAGAACAGCAGGCCGAGCATGGCCGCGCCGAGCGGAGAGACTTTCTGCCCGTGAAACGCCCTGGAGAGACTCTCTCCAAAGAAATAGAAGAGCACGACCTTGCCGAAGATCTTGATGACGAGTCCGGCCAGCATCAGGGCGAGAAGGATCGGGATCCCGATGAGAAGGAGGCACAGAAAAGCCGAAGCGATGACGCAAAATGTAAAAAGAATGATGGCTACGAGTCCTGTGGCGAACGTGGGCCAGAAGGACTTTCGGACCTGGTCAGAGGCGAGCGTCACCTGTTTGGGGAGGAGAGAAGCCACGAGGAAGACGAGCAGAAACCAGATGAAGATGTTGATCAACTTGAAGATCAAGATGATCGGGAGGAGCGAGAACGAGAGAATGCCCTTGACACCTTCCTTTACGATCTTGGACGAAATGTCGGATCCCTTGAAATAGACTGTGTCGCCGTCCACGCGGAACCCCGGCTCCTTTTCGAGCGTGCCCCCCAACCCGACCAGGTCGCCTTTGACCACGGCCGTCGATTTCAGGCTGATCCTGGCCCCGATGCCGACCACGGAGTCGCCGACTTCGCCGCTGACGGTGATGGTCCCCCCGACGGCGAGGACGCTCTTGCGGACCTTGCCTTCAATGATGATGTCGCCGCCGAAGGTCACAACGTTATCGCGCGTTTCTTCGGGCGAGACGACGATCGTATCGCGGTAACCGACCTGGTCTTTGCTTTTCTGGCCGCCCGCGGCGGGCAGAAATCCCAAGATCAGCAAGGACACCAAAAGGGCCAAGCCTTTTTTATTTTTCATAGTCTTTCTCCACAGAAAGTTTCCGGCTCCATAAAAAGCCGCCGGTGATGATGAGGATGAATGTGACGCAGACGAAGATTATCTGCACTTCAGGGCCGATGAAAGATGTCAGGACTTTAAATCCCTCGATAATCTCTCTGGAGATCTGAGCCAGGATCTTGAAAACAAGGAGGATGTATTTGGCGATTTTGATCAGGAAAAACGCCAGGCTCTGGATATTATTCCAGGTGAACCGGCTTAGGCCGAGCAAGAGCTGGGAGAGGCTGTGGCCGGCGAGGAGAGCTGCCGCGGTCAGCATGACGACGAATGTCGCCAGCCCTGCGGCCGCTGCGGCGAGCCAGCTGAAGAGCGTGACTTTGGCCGGAAGCGGGGAGATCCGGTCCATGATCTTTTGGGCGAAGTCGGCCGGAACCTCGAACGGCGGGAGCGCTCGAACGGCCTCGACGAGACGCCGCCGCTCTTCGACGGCGTCCCGGCATTTCGAGCAGGAGGCCAAATGCGCCTCGAAGTCTTTTTTCTCCAAGGCCTCGAGCTCTCCTTCCAAATAAGAATACAGTCGCTTCAAATTCAGGCAGGCCATGGTTGCTCCTCGAGAAGCGTTTTCAGCATCTCTTTAGCCTGAAAGATGCGGTTTTTGATCGTGCCCAAGGGCAGACCTTTGATTTCGGCCATTTCTTCATAGCTCAGCCCGTTGATATGCCGCCAGACGAACAGCTCTCTTAACGACGCGGGAAGCTTGTCGATGGCGGCGTCGATTTTGGCCTGCAGTTCTTGAAGCTCGTACTGCCGGACAACTGTCGGCTTATCGTCCGGGACTTGAACCGGAAGGCAGTCGTCGTCACCCTCGGGCTGCTGGTCGATGGAGAGAGTGAGGATTTTCTTTTTCCGCCAATGGTCGATTATGAAATTCGAGGCGATCTTGAACAGCCAGGTGCTGAACTTGAACTGGGGCCGGTAGGAGCGGAGGGAGGCATAGACCTTCAGGAATACTTCCTGGCTGAAATCCAGGGCGAGCTCCCGTTCCCGGACCATGCGTCCGATATAATTGAGAATGGGCTGCTGGTAGCGGCGGACGATCATCTCGAAGGCGCCTCGATCGCCTCTAAGGGTGCGACGGACAAGTTCTTGGTCTTCATCCATGGAGGACACATCGTCCTCACGGACTGATACGGACGGGGGGCGAAAAAGTTTATTTTTTCCGGGGGACCGCGTCCTCGATGATCTCACAGTCCGGAGGGACCTTTATTTCGAATTGGTCTTTGGAGAACCGGGGATTCGTCTTGATCTTGCTGAAGCCGTATTCAGTCTTGTTGCCGGCCCAGTCGAAGAGGATGGCCCGCTGGATCATCCCGCTCTTCTGGTCTATCTCGAGAAGGATATAATCTGTATCTCCCTCTTCCTTGGGGGTCAGCTTCAACTGGGCGGCATTGGGTCCCGCGCCCGGAAACGGGCTGGGCTCGATGACATATTTTTCGGCGAGGTGGGCCTTCCCGGCAAGCAGGGCCGGGATCGCGGTTTCGTATTGCTCCGGAGAGATTTTTTGCCGCCAGAGCTGGTTGTCTTCCGGGAAATAGGAGAGGAGCATTCCCTCCCTGTAAACATACGTATATGTTTCGGGATCGGAATATTCCCAGCGCATCAAATCCGGCTTTTTAAAATAGATCCGGCCTTTCTCCTGGAGCGGCTTCGAGATCGAAGTCGAAAATGTTGTCTGGACCAAGTCGGCCTGAAAGGAGTCCAAAGATGACAGCTTTTTTTCGAGCCTGGCGATAATGTCCAGGGGAGTTTGGGGGGCGGAATAAAGGATGGTCGAAACGGCCATCATCGCAACGTAAGATCCAATTCGCTTCATTCCGGCCGAATTATAACACAATGGGTCAACATGGATAATCCCCCCCTCTCCCCCCTTTGCTAAAGGGGAGCTTGGGAAGATTATAATCGCCGCGCTCGCCTCGGTCGATGGCGATGAGAGGTGGAATCTGTTAAAAGTGTAGGCTTAGCCCATTTCTTTGATATAATCGCCCCGCATGAAACCGGAATTCTTCGTCTTCCTGGCGGTTTATTTTGCCCTTGTCCTTGGGGCCGGTCTGGTCTTTGCCCGAAGGATGAAGAGCCTTGAGGATTTTTTTCTAGCCTCCCGGAACCTGTCCGCCGGCCTCATCTTTCTTTCGCTCACGGCCGCCTGGTTTGGGGCGACGTCCATCCTCGTCTCCACGGATGAAGCGTTGAAGACGGGTGTCAGCGCCTTCTGGATCGTCGGAATGCCGGCTGTCGCTACGGTCATCCTTCTCGCCCTTTTTCTCGCTGGGCCGCTCCGTCGCCTCCCGATCTTGACTATTCCCGACCTCGTCGAGCTTCGTTACGGCCGTCTCGTCCGCCACCTTGCCTCTGTCTTGATCATTTGGTATATGGTCATGCTCGCCGCTTCCCAGATGGTCGCCATCGGGCTATTCTTGAAAACGTTTCTCGGGCTCTCTTATATCGCCAGCCTGGCGCTCGGGACGGCCGTCGTTCTCATTTACTCCATAACGGGCGGTCTCCGCTCGGTCGTTTTCACGGATGCTGTCCAGTTCCTTCTCCTGACCGTCGGCGTGTCCGGGCTTGTCATCTTTTTGGCCGGCCGCGTGTCATGGCCGGACATCTCCCGGCTCGCGGCTCAATCGGGCCAGAGGGGATATTTTGATCTCTTTCATAACTTCAAGGAGAACGCCCTGATCGCCTTTTCTTTCACCCTGGCCTGGACGGTATCGCCGATCGCCCTGCAGAGGATCCAGGCCGGCCGGAGCGTTCAGGCCGCCAGGAAAGGCCTGTTCGCCACCGCGGCAGCCTTATTCTTTCTCTATGGATGCGTGGTTTTGATCGGGATTTTTTCTCTTCCGTTATTTTCGGATCAGACCCTCGCGAACCCGCTGGTCTCGGAGATTATCGCCTCGAAAGTCGGCTTCTGGTTCGGAGGGATCCTTTTTGTTGCGGTCCTGGCCGCCATCCTCTCGACCATGGACACAGCGGTCAACACGGGAGCCCTGTCCTTGACGAGGGATGTTCATCTCCAGATCTTCCCTGCGTCTCGCCTGAGCCCTGTTCTCACCGGCCGCTTAGCGACTTTTCTGGTCGGTGCCGCGGCCTTTCTTGTCGCCTCACGCTTTCAAAGCATCCTCAAGACCATCGGCTTGTCCTCGGAGATCATGGCCGAAGGATTTTTCGTCCCGGGTGTCGCCATGATCTTTCTGAAGAAGCGGATCCCTCTGGCTGGCCTGCTGAGCCTTTGTCTCGGCGGCGGATTTTCGATCCTGAGCTTTTTGGGTGCCGTGAACGTCCTGCCCCTGCGTCTTCCCGCCTGGCCCTTTTCCGTCCCTTACGGCCTTGCTCTCAGTGGGCTGGGATTTGTCGCGGGCTTTGCTCTTGAAAAAATTTGGGTCACCGTCTCGAATTCGTCACGAGATCAAAATTAGCCCGAGAAGAGAATTCGGATTGTGTCCCGGTGAGGTTTGTGAGTTTACGGCCGACCCATTTTCGGTTATGATTTCAACGATGACCTTCACGGAACGGCTGCGCTGGTGGCTTATCGACGCCCTCGGCAAACCCATCGTCTGGCTCTGGGCCAAATCCACCCGCATGACCGTCCTCGGCGGAGATGAATACCGGAAGCTGCGGCAGGCGGGAATACCCGTCATTCTTCTGATGTGGCATGGCAAGATCTTCATCGTGCCCTATTTTTTTCGGCGCCGGAACATCATGCCGCTGGTCAGTCCGTCCGCGGACGGGGAGATCGCCGCGCGGATCATGGATGGCTGGGGATACAAACTTCTCCGGGGCTCCGGTGCGCATTTCATGAAGAGCGCCTGGCTGGAGATGGGAGAAGAGCTCGAGGCCGGCGGCGAGGTCATCATCGTCCCCGACGGCCCGCGGGGCCCCGACCGCAAGCTCAAGATGGGGTGCATCAAACTGGCGACGGAGACAGGCGCCGTCCTTGTCCCGTTCTCCTTTTCGACATCGAAGAAAAAGAATTTAAGAAGCTGGGACCGGATGCTGATGTTCTATCCCTTTTCCAAGGTCGTCGCCGCATACGGTCGGCCGGTCGAAATTCGCCGGGGCCTGGATGCCGCGGAGATGGAGAAGGAGCGGCAGCGCGTCGAACGGATCATGATCGAGTTCGACGAAGAGACGGACCGCTTTTTCGAGCGGAAGAAATAGCCCCTATTTTCCGGGCACCGGATGGTCGAAGAGCTGAGCGGTTTCTTTGTTGAGCAAGATGACGATGGAATAGACTCCCAGCGCTGTTCCGAAGGGGATATTGAGCAGACTCAGGAAAGAAACCACGAGGATAAGGATCCTCGCCCACTCATGTCCTTTCAGGAGCCCGATCCCGCCGATGATCTTGGGAAAGCCAAAAAGGGCCAAAAAACTGGCGAGGGCGATTCCAACGATCCTTAAAACGGTGGCCGCCTCGACCTCCATATGGGGGAAGAACGACACGCCGAATAAGATAAGAAAGAGGACCATAGCCCCGATCAGGCTGAAACAGCCGAAGACGATCCATAAAATGCCGATGATTTTCACATGATCTTGCATGAGGTTGACCTCCTGATATCCTTTAGAAGATCATACGATAAATGCACAATTTCGTTATACGGAATTTTCATGAATATTTAAGCGAAGGATTGGGGAGGGAGAAGGAGAGCCCGAGTCTCTATTGACTTTTTGGCTGAAAGTCGGTAAAAGAAACCCATCATACCTTTGGAGGGAAAAATGAAAATGCGCAAGATCTCGATTCTGGGGATTTTCATTCTGCTTGTCGGAGCGGCAATATTCTTGTCCGCCCAGACCGCCGACGAGCGCATTAAAAAGGGGGACGAATATTACGCCCAGCTCGACGATGCGAAAGCTCTCGAGGAATACCTGGCCGCCGCCCTGGCCGACCCGAACAATTATGAAGCTCAGTGGAAGGCTTCACGCTCCTTGATCGACGTCGGCGACCTGGTCAATACGAAAGAAAAGGGTTACGAAGACAAACAGAAAAAATACTATAAGGATGCCGAGACCTACGCCCGCAAGGCTGTTGCGCTCAATGCCAACGACACTTGGGGCCATTTCTATCTCTCGGCCTCGCTCGGGAAGTACGCCCTTCTTTTAGGGAAAAAAGATCAAATTGCGATGTCCAAGGAAATCAAAGTGGCGATCGACAAAGCCATCGAGCTCGACGGCACCAACGATCTGGCGTATCATGCGCTGGGCCGATGGCAACGAAGAATGGCGGAGATCGGCGGAGCCAAACGGTTATTCGGCAGCATTCTCTACGGCAGCATCCCCAAGGGGTCTTTCGAAGAATCCGAAAAGGCGCTGAAAAAAGCCGTCGAGTTGAAACCGGATTACATCAACCACCACCTCGAGCTCGGGCGGACCTATGTCTCCCTCGAAAAATATGACCTCGCCGCCCAGGAATTTCAGAAGTGCCTTGATCTGAACATTTCCCTGGCGAAAGATAATACCTATAAGGAAGAGGCCAAACAGGAAATGGCCCAGGCGAAAAAGAAACTGAAATAAAGCGAAGAAAGAATTTTTATTTCTGCCGGATATGCGCCGGCGGGTTTTCGTTCGCGGCCGCGGCCGCGGCCGCGTTGACGATTCCCCAGCCGTAGTCGTTATTCGGCGAAGAAGCGTTTCCCGCGGTGTTCATCAAGGCGGTCCGGACCTGTTTTGGCGTCCAGTTGGCGTGCGCTTCTAGGAGCAGGGCGACCACTCCTCCGACGAGCGGTGTCGCGTAGGATGTCCCCGAGCCCCTCGTATAGAAATCGCTTCCGTCCCTCCGGTTCTGGGCGATCCAATTATAGACCCCCAGGGCGCAGACTTCGGGCTTGATCCGGCCGTCGTAGGTAGGACCCGGCGAGCTGAAAGACGCAATCTTGTTTGAGGAGTCCACGGCGCCGACGGAGATGACGTCATATCCGTCGGCCGGGGCTATGATGTGGGCCCAGGAGTTCTGCCGCTCGTTTCCGGCGGCATTGACCACGACGACGCCGAGGCTTGCGGCTCGGTTGGCGGCTTTTGTTGTGACCGCCGTTTTCCCGTCCATATCCTTGAACTGATACCAATCCGTATAGCCCAGCGACGAGGAGACGACGTCCGCGCCGAGCGATTCGCCCCATTCGATCCCGGCCACCCAGTAGTCTTCTTCGACGGGCGTTTCAGAGCGGTCATCCTCTGTCTTGGCCAGAATGAAATCGGCGCCGAAAGCCGGGCCGGCCATCTCGCCGAACCTGAAGCCTCCGAGGAGCGACCATGTCGCCGTTCCATGGCTGTCAGAATAGTCATTCCGGTCAGCAGGGTTCTGCTCGACATCGCCGTCGCCAAAGACAAAATCCCATTCGGCGATGAGATGCGCCAGCCGGAAGGCCTCATGGCTCTTATGGAATCCGACGTCCAGCATGCAGACGAGCACTCCGCGGCCGCTCAGCCCCTGCTGGTGGAGAGGAAGGACATTGATCTGGTTGAGCTGCGCGTAGGCGCCTCCATAGATCGGGCTTGGCGAAGACGGCGCTTTCGTTTCGTCGTCCTGCGGGAATTCGAGATCTTCGCCTCTCTTGAAGCTCCGGACGAGATCCAGGCTTGCAACGAAGTCGAGGCCGGCTAAAACCGGGAGTTGGCCCGGCGAGACTTCGACGCTCACGGCGTTGAGCCAGCGGGAAACAGCCCTGACTTTGGAGACGAGAAGGCGAACCCGTTCCGTATAGGACCGTGAGACCGGGAGGTCTTCATAATCGACAAGATTTGACGCTCCGCGGACCTTCAACCTCCGCCGCTCGCACCGGACTCTGAGGATGTGGCGGGCTTCGGCCAGGGCTCTATGGAGCCCAGCTTCCCCTTGGCGGCCCTTATCGCGGAAATACACCCAGACAGGGAGAGTCTCTCCGGCCGCTTGAGTTTCGGCCATTGCCCTGAGAAGACCGGCGGAGATCTTGACTTCGAAATCGGGCTTCAACGGCAATGGGGCTTGGACGAACAGGAAAAGGCCGAATAATATCCACGTCCGCTTGCGGTTCCTCATGGGATTCTCCTTGGCTTTATTCTGAAAAGACCTGGGCTTCGAAGACTTCGATCGTCACACCCTTCTTCCACTCGTTCTCGGCCAGGCCGGCCTTCAGGCAGCCGTGCCGCAGAAATGTTTCCAGGTCCCAATCGTACTCGAGCGGGACCTGGGGCAGGAGGAGTCCTTTATAAGGACCTTTGGAAACGATGATCCCGTGTTTTCCGACCGCGACGTCGTGGACATCTTTGACCGGCCGCGGAAGCGTCAGTACGGAAATTTCGATGCCCAGGTTCGGAAGGTCCGATTCTTTCAATGGCTCGAAGCGATAGTCCTGGGTTGCTGCGGCGATCGCCATTTCGGCGACGGCCTCGGTCAGAGGCTTATGGGGCAGGGGATAGCCGATGCAGCCGCGCAGCTCGCCCTTGACCTTTAATGTGACGAAGGCGCCGCGCTTGGCGAGAAGCACAGGGTCTTTGGTTTCGGCTTTGATGGTCCGGCCTGTTTGGACCCTGGATGTGACGGCTTCCCTTGCCAGGCCGAGGAGATATCGTTTCTGATCCTCGTTCAAAAACTCACTCATGATGGGGCCCGTCCTTTTTTCGGGGAGGATTTTTCCAGGATAACCGGAATCAGCTCAAATTCATATTGGCCGTCATAATCGATGACGTAGCCGATTAGGATGGATTTCCCGGACGAAAGGGAATCGATCGCCAGGAAGAACTTGCCGCAGGCGAACGGCTGCAAGTACTTTCTCTCGTCCTTCTCGCCGGGATTAAAGTGAAAAAAGCCGATGATCTTCCCCTCGAAGATGGTATCAAGGACATCGAGGTTCTTGAAGGAGGGCTTGAATCCCTGGGGCACGGGAAAGGCTTTTTCGACGAAGAAACGCCCCCCCCTTTTATGGCCGAGGAGCAAGCCCGCGACGTTCTTCCGCAACGCGGCCGATTTGACTGCCCGGAGCGTCTGCCAGGCTCCGACGGTTAGAAAAGCGTCCATTGAAAAAATTATAGCAAACAGACCGGGGTCAAACCTACTCCTTTCGCAAAAAAAAGAAATAGGGCAGCTTGACCTCTCCAGGCATTGTTCTGACCTCAGTCGTTATTTGACGATTTCGAACGCAGCCAGGATCTTCCGGAACTGGGGCCGGAGCTGTTCGAAGCGGTCCTGGTCCGTAATGAAAGCGAACAGATAGGCGTTCACGCCATCGATGACAAGCGCGTTCTGGTTCACGATCGTTGTCCCGCTTTTTTCGCTCTGCGAGAAGGCGGCGAACGGGGCTTTGTTGCCGGCAATATTGGCTTCGCTTTCTTCAAGGAGCTTGAAGTCCTTGACCATTTTGCTGATGGCGTTCAACCGTCCCTGGAGGATCGTCTTTGGAGACGTCCCCGGTGGGACGGCGAAAAAAACCAGGGCGAACTGGGCGCCTGCCTCTTTAGAAGACATGGTCAGAATCAAAACGCCGCTTTTGGTCTCTTCTTTAAGCGTCCAGGTTTCATCGGGGGCCGAGATCTTGCAGGAATAAGTCTTATTGGAATAAGTCCGGCCGGAGATCCCAGTCGCGAGTCCGGTTGTTCCGGTCTCTTCCTCGAAATCCAGGATCTCGATGCGCAGGTTGTCCGCGAGCTTCCAACGCAGGCCCTGTGTTCCCGCCACTGTCGGGCTGTCGATAAATTTGAGGTGGGCCGGTCCGCTCACGAAAATTCCGGCACCGGCGTCCACGGCCGTCCATTCTCCAAGCCAAACCTCATCCCACATGTGGCCTATCCAGGTGCCGCTGCTGTAGGCCTCGCCCAGGGCGATTCGGGTCGGGATGCCCGCAGCCCGGACCAGGGAGGCGAAAAGAATGGCGTATTCCGAGCATTTCCCCCGTCTTTTTTGAAGGACCTCGGGACCGGTGAGCGTTTCCGCAATAAAATCGGCCACCACGTTGGTATTGACCCATTGGAGGATTTTTTGGACGATGACGACGGCGTTTTTTTCATCGCCGACGATGGCCGCCGCTTGTTTTTGGATCGCCGGATCGCGGGGCTTGATGTAATCGTCCTCTTCCAAATAAGAAGCCCATTGGGGGTCAGTGATGGGAGCTTGGAGCGTCCCCGGAGGAGGAGACGGTTTCATCATCTCGAGTATGACTTCGGACTCCCCTCCGGATTCCTTGCGCTCGGCCACTTTCTGCCGATTATCTTCGAACTTGAATTCCTCGAAGGGGATCTTCTCCCATTGGACCTGGATCCTCGCCCTGGAGACTTTGAAGACATTGGGAAAAGATCTTTGGCTCTTGACCATTAATGTGATGCTGTCGGCCGTGTTGAGGTAAGTGATATTTTGGGCGTCTTTGGCGTCCGTCAAATAGGCCCGGCCGTTGAGCTCGACATAGATAATTTCTTTGACCTGTCCATTTAGATCAAAGCGGAATTTGGCTGTGCTCGAGTTCGCAACCGTGGCTTCCACTTCTTTTTCGTCCGCCCTGGTTATCGTCACCTTCTCTTCATCGACCTTGATGTCGAGCGGGTTGAAAGTTTTGAGATGGAAATTCTTTTTGCCGGCATTCCGGAATATCAGGTCCGACACAACCACATCGAAATAGACATCTTCGACCGGAATCTCCCGTTTTTCGATTTGTCCCTCTCCGTCCGTAATGGTTAAGGCCAGGACGTTTTTTTCGCATGTCCCTATAACGGATTTTTCTCTGACCTGGAATTTCATTCGATAGTCGATCGAAAGAGGTTTCAAATCGGAGGTGACGATATACGAGCCCTTCAACGTAATATCCTGGGGATTGAGCCCGGCCACGTCGGTCTTGATGTGTTGATCGCAGTCATATCTCAGGTTTCCATCCGGAAGCTTTGTGACGGTGATGTGCTCGAAAGCGAAGCCGGTTCCCTTGCGTTCCGTCTTGAGCCAGTAGTCCCTCGTTTGAGCGGACAAACACGGCAGGGTTGAGAACAGAAACAAGAGGGGCAGCAGAAAGCCGCGATGATTTTTCGTTCTTTTGGGTTTCATGCGTTTCCTCCTCTTCTCGTTGTCTCCAAGACCGAGGCCCCAAGGATCGCCTTATTGCAAGGAACAAAGCGACTCGGCGATGATCCACCCATGTCCCCTTTACTAAAGGGGGAGTGGGGGGGATTATTTTATTCCAGGCTGCCGACGGCTTTTTCCACGTCCTCCAGAATCTCACACGATCTCCCGAGCTCTTTCATCTTGTTGTGGTCGGAATAGAGCGGCCGGTCTTCGTCGAGATGGGCGACGTGCTTCCGGATCACGTTGCGGGCCGCCTGGACGCCCTTGCCAGGCGTGAATTCGCGGAAGTCGAGCGCCTGGGCTGCGGCCATAAATTCGATGCCGAGGATGCCGTAAGCATTATCCAATATCTGGAGGTTCTTAAGGGCCGTGTTCATGCCCATAGAAACGAAGTCCTCCTGGTCAGCGGCGGCCGGGATGGACATCGTCGAGGCCGGCGCGGAAAGGATCCTCTGTTCGACGATCAATGTATCGGCCGTGTATTGGCTGAGCATCATGCCGGAAAACATGCCCGCGCCTTTGGTCAAAAAGGCCGGAAGCCCGACGCTCAAGGCCGGGTTGGTCAAGCGGTTGAGCCGGCGCTCGCTCAGGACACAGACCATCGTTACGGCGGCGCCCACCATGTCCATGGGCAGCGATACGGGCGATCCCTGGAAATTGGCCCCTGTCAGGGTCAATTTATGCTCGGCGAGGAAGATCGGGTTGTCGGCGACGGCGTTGAGCTCGATCTCTACCTGGTTGCAGGCGTGGGCGACAGCGTCGTGGACGGTCCCGATGACCTGCGGCGAGGAGCGCATCGAGTAGGCGTCCTGGACCTTGGTCTTGATCTTCCCGCTGACCAGGTCGCTTCCCTGGATGCACTTCATGATAGCCTGGGCAGAGCGGATGGCGCCCGGAAAACCGCGCTCTTTGTGAAGGCGAACATCGTACGGCTTCAGGTTGGCGATCAGGGCTTCGAGCGACATGGCGCAGGCGATCTCGGCCTGCTTCAGCCAGCGGTTGATGTCGTAGAGCTGGAGGGCGCTGATGGCCGTGATCAAGTTGGAGCCGTTGATCGCGGCCAGCCCATCGCGGGCTTGAAGTCCGGGAACGGAAATGCCGGCGCGTTGCATAGCGACTTGGCCCGGGAGGCGCTCGCCTTTGTAAAAAGCCTCGCCTTCGCCCATCAGAAGCAAGGCGATCTGAGACATCGGGGCTAAATCGCCGCAGGCGCCGACCGAGCCTTTGGCGCAGACGACGGGTGTGACGCCCTTGTTAAGCATTTCAACAAAGGTCAGCGTGATTTCCGGCCTGCAGCCGGAGCGGCCTTTGGCGTGGACGTTGATCCGGCTGGCCATGGCCCCCCGCACGTGTTCGATCGGGGCCGGGTCGCCGATACCAGCAGCATGGTTATAGATCAAATATTTTTGGAAATCTTTCACCTGGTCGTCGGTGAGGATGACCTCGGAGAATTCGCCGATGCCCGTGTTGGTGCCGTACATGATTTCCCGGGCTTTGAGCTTTTCCTCGAGCATGGCCCGGCACTGCTTGATTTTTTCAAGAGACTCCGGATGAAGCTCGACCTTTTCGTTATGCCTGGCGATCTGAGTCAGTTTTTCGACCGTTAAGCTTCTACCATCGAGTATGATTGCCACAAAAACCTCCAAGATTCATAGGATTGTCCCAACGTATTATCATAGGTCAATTCCTCTCATCCGTAAAGACTCGACTTGACGAGCGGTTCAGATGGCCCGTGGCTTGCCACGGGGAACCGCTCGAGAGGATTCCAAGGGGGAGTTGCCCCCTTGGTCGCAGGGTGGGATTTCATACCCCGCCCGAGAAGGGAAGGCAGGGCGCCGGACGAAGCACGACGCCCGTTGGAAGGGATCTTCCCCTCCAAATTGATTTTTCGCATTTCTATTTCCGTGAGAGAATGGATGGGCCCTGTCCAAGCGCTGATGCAGGATCGATCTTAAGCAAATAAACGGACAGCTTCACTCCTGGATAAGTCTGGGATGATTTTTCTTCAGCCAGTCAGCTACGCCTTTACGAAGATTTCTGGCAAGGACAAGCATCTCCTTTGCCTCTTGAGCTGAAATAGCACCCGATCGTTCATACTCGCTGATGTTGCGTTTCTTGCGGAAGCCATCAAGCCTGATAATCATATCGGAATCCGCACCTATTGTTTCGGCGAGAGATTGTATGATTCGGTGGTGATGACCGTCTCTTGCGGCACGATAACCTGCGGCACTCAAGGCGGCTGTGGCGCTTTGCAGGGCAGAATTATAGGCTATAGCCAGGCTCCAGTCCGGGCTCAGGCCGGCGGCTCGGCATTCCCTCAGGTCTCGGTCGGCTATGCGCAGGAGCTCGATGATCTCCTGGGGGCTGGTCTCATGCTCGACGAGCCAGCCGTTTCGCAGCCAATCGTCCAAGCTCATTCTCGTCCCCGATCAGATATATTCTGGGTCCTTTAAGGATAGACGTCAGGAAATGGTGGCTTGCTCTCAGCTTCGACCTGAATTCGTTTGGAGGATAAACCGTAGGATTGACCTCACGACAGAGTATTTTCTGCGCCGCCTGGAGGTTCGCCACGACTTCCGAAAAAGCGACATCGCCGACAACCAGAAGATCTATATCGCTTCTGGGACCTTCCTCTCCTTTGGCTATAGAACCGTAGATAAACGCCACCTTAATATGGTCGGCACTCTGAGCCAGTCCTGCGCGCAAGGCATCGCCGATTCCCGCCGTTTTGAGGATCAGGCTCTTTAACTCATGGAAAATAGGCGAGACGGGATTTGCTTGAAAATAAACCTGCGGCCCGCGAACCTTGCGGCGGATAATTCCTGCATCTGATAGATGCTTTAATTCTCTTTGCCCAGCTCCATGGCCTGTTTTCGCAATCCGAAGAATATATCTGGTATAGAATTCCTCGTCGGTTCGGCCATAGAGCAGCGATAATATGGCGCGGCGGGTTTTCCCAAA
>JALHTW010000019.1 GCA_022866045.1 Candidatus Aminicenantota bacterium
GCCTCAATCGACAAGGACGCGGATGGGGTAAACAGCGGCACCAAGGGCGGAAGGGTATGCTGGGCGATCTCGGGGACCTTCTGCGGCAAGCAGGCGGACGGATCGGAGGCTGTGAGGCTCGTCTCTTGCTTTAGCTGTGACTTCTTCACCAAGGTACTTCGCGAGGAGGGGCTGGCCAACTTCAAGCTCCTGAAACCCGGCCAAACCTACAGGCAGGAGTAGTCTAACGGACGCTTTCCCAGCCGGTTATTATGCCCCAACACTGCACTCATGGTCGCCTCATGGCGGCGGAGCGGGGCCCTAGGGTGATTGCCTCGTTAAGTGCTTGACAGGGCCGTTTGAGTCGGGCACACTTAATTTCTCTTATTTCCCCCGGCGCAAGGTTTTCTGAGCACCGTAACATAGCCGCATTATCGCCTCTTTCGTGCGGTCCGGTTCCCCGCACAGCTTATGGGTGAGGTTGCAGGCGTGTTGGATGGATGGCCGATGACGCTAAGGGACCTTTTGCGTGAAAACAAATCCGAGATCGTGAGAAGGTGGCAGGAGTACGTCCTGGCCGCCCATCATGCCGACGCAACCCGCTTTTTTATGACTGAGGGGGACCGCTTCGCGAATCCCGTCGGCTACGCACTGCGTAGCGGTACTGATGCGATCTTCGACGGTCTTGTGAACGGGATGAGCGCCGAGGAGGTGTGCAGGCATCTCGAGCCGATCATGAAGGCAAGAGCGATCCAGGACTGGCCGCCGTCGCAGGCGGTGTCCTTTGTGTTTGCTCTCAAGGGGGCCATACGCGAGGAGATCGTGAAGGATCTCTCCGGGCCGCTTCCCGCGGTCGAGTTGGACGAGATCGACGCGCAGATCGATCAGATCGCTCTCTTTGCGTTTGACATCTACACGCGATGCCGCGAGAAGGTGGCCGAGCTTAGGATAAACGAGATCAAGCGCAGCGTCGCGGCCGTCTTCCAGAAGCTGGGAGTGGACCAGGCCCAGCCGCAGCCGGCGGCTGACGGCGACGCCGATGGCGGCTCTGCGCGAGGGGGTGTCCGGTGAGTCTTTTCATTCCCCTCATGACCGTCATATTGCTCTACCTCGCCGGGTACTATGGAGCCAAGGTGGGGCTTCATGCCGCCTTCGGTGTAGCGATACCTTACCTCGCCGTTCTCCTCTTCCTTGTCGGTATTGTCTATCGGGTTCTCTCATGGGCCCGGGTGCCCGTTCCATTCCGGATACCGACTACCTGCGGCCAGGAGAAGTCCCTGCCATGGATCAGGCAGGCCAAGCTTGATAACCCCAGCGACACGGCGGGAGTCATCGGGCGGATGGCGCTGGAGATCCTCTTCTTCCGGTCGCTCCTCCGCAACACGAAGTCGGAGTTGATAGACAACAAGCGAGTCGTGTATTCCTCCAGCCCCTGGCTCTGGCTCGGGGCGATGGCGTTTCACTGGTCGATGCTCGTCATCATACTGCGGCACTTGAGACTGGTCGTCGATCCCGTTCCCGGATTCATCACCTTCCTGCAGGCCGCGGATGGGTTCCTGCAGGTTGGGGCTCCAGTCTATTACATCACCTCTTTCCTGTTTATAGCATCCCTGCTTTACCTGCTGGCAAGACGGGTGTTCATCC
>JALHTW010000155.1 GCA_022866045.1 Candidatus Aminicenantota bacterium
CAAGCCAATTGCCGTCTTTGGCTTCCTGATATTTGCTCTCGGTAAACCAAAGGAATTCGATTGATAGCCCGGCTTCATTCAGACCGTCAAGGAGCGCTTGTTTCTCGCCAAAGACATTAATCCCAAGATAACCGTATTTCGGTGTCCAGCTGATACCTGTCTTTCCCTCAGGCGTCGTGCTGGCCACTTTTTCTATCCTGGGGTAGACCACGACTTCGGAATCTACTCCCATTGCAAATTCCATAGAACGACCGATAATTACACTTCCATCTTTTGCTTTCACCTGAAAATCAGTACAGGCAATAGAGACACTTTCAAATACCACGCATAAAATGATGAATACGCATAAAAATATCTTCTTGCTCATTTCCCTTCCTCCTTTTTCTGATTTGATAGAAATCTTTTGATAATTACTTTCTTCATGGAAACGCAAAACCCCACTCTTTTCAGAAATGGGGTTTCAGTAATCAGTTCATAGAATATTTCTTCCCCGGGAGAAGAGGTCTGTCGGATTTCCGGCGCTTTTGAGTGTCCCTGCAGCTTCCTGGCCCGCCTTCCGCTATTTTGAGCTCACCTTGACATTCGATCACGCTGCAATTTATCATCCATGACGAGGGGACGATTCAAGATTGGCGCAAGAACGCTCATCTAGCCGGCGCAGTAGAAAAGGAAATTATTATCCCTCAGCATAAGAAGCACTAAACAGCGGCTTTTGGACTTTCTCCTTTTTATCTTTGCGTTTCAGACGCTCTACTTCCCCACGACCTTCTTGATCTCGCCGATCTTTTCTTGTATTTTGCCGGCCCTGTTTTCGTCCTTACCTTCCCTTTTCAACTTGGGATTATCGGTGACTTTCCCGGCTATCTCCTTGATCTTGCCCTTCACTTTGTGAAACTTGCCTTCCGTCTTGTCCTCCGTGCTGGATTTCATGGTATTCCTCCTTCAGGATTTCGATTTGTCTGCTGGCACGCTGGCCCCGGTCTTCCCCGTAATTAAACTGCTGCCTGGGAACGTGCCGACCCTCTCTTCTTTCCGGCTGCGGTGGGGCCGAAGAGAAAGGTTCCCGGAGAACGGGTCTCCGGGAACCCACGGTTTATTTATGGAACTGGATGTTCCCGTTACTGATGACGCGCTGCGACATAACCTCAATAACCTCGATCAGCTCATCTGTCGCCGTGGTCACCGTGATACCGAACTGATCGTCACTGCCTCGCTCGCCGTGGTCTTCTACTGTCACGAAGAAGGAGCCGCCCTCCCAGGTGCCGGAAAACAGGACGGTCTTGGGCGACCCGTCCGGATTGACCGCGATCACGTAAATGCTGGTAACCGCACCGTTGACGTGCAGACCGGTGACGTGGTTCACATAGTTCAAGTTGCCTTTCGCGCCGTCCTTTTTATCTGGCTGCGCGTTGAAGCCGAAGGTGGCCCGGCCCTTGGAGTATGGGTAAGGCACCGGGATTTGGCCGCCGCCCGTCACCTTGATCGCGGGGACCGGAGGGAAGGGGGGGAAGGGGGGCTCGAAGGTGCCGCAGACGGCGACGTTAGCGCCAGTCAATGTGACTGCGGCTTTCGCCAAGGCTTGCCCGTCCAAGCTCCCACGGGTAACGGTGATGGCCGCACCCGAGAGAATACTTCCTATGAAGACCGAATCCGTCAGTGTCGCGGCTTCGGCGGTCCACCAATACACGTTGTTGTTACACGTCTCCCCGCTGGACATGACCACCGAGAAGTTGGTGGCCGTGAGAGCGCCGGTGCCGCTGGTCCCGATTTTAAAAATCCAGATCCCGTCCGAGGGCCCGTCGAGCGTCAACTGGCCCGTCAACACCGCCGCCGCGTCGAAACAGTAGACACCGGGCGGCAACGTCACGCCGTCGAGGGTACCAGTCAAGTACGTGCCGCACGGCTCGGCCGCGAGCGCGGCGTACGCGTCGAGGAAGTCACTGTAAGCCTGCTGGGCGACCGCATCGCCCGCGTGAATCGTTCCCAAAATCGTGCTCCTGGTCAGAGTGACCGCGGTGCCGGTATTGACGCCCACGTCTCCTTTGACAGTGGCATCGGTGAGGGTCACCGCCGGGCCCCCCAGGACCGCGAACCTCGCCGCCGTACCCAGATCTGGCGCGGTTGGAGCCAGTGCCGCGTGGAACGGTGCCCCGGAAAGAAGCGCGGCGAAAAGGACCATGACGACGAGTCTTGATGTAAGCATGGTAAACGGACGCGTTCGAACCATTAGATTCTTCATTGTGTGCCTCCTTAAAGTTAAAGTTTTCATTGGATTCCTCCTTCCATTTAAATTCTTCCTTGTGTACCTCGTAGATGTAACCCTTAAAGATTTGACCCGTTTATTTTCGTTTCTCTCCTCCTTTCCCCGGATACCTTATCAAACCTAAATTGTCAGGGTTTATTTTTTGGCTCCAATAATGACCGACCCAATATCGATAAGAAAGTGCTTTTCTGCTCTGCCGGCTGAATGAGCGTTCATCCGGCAATTTTGCCTCATCCCGTCGTTAGGGATTATAAATCGCAGCGTGATCGGAGTCAAGGGGGGTGTGGGTACGACCATGACCGGTTACACTGAGAGCCCGACTTTCTGCCGGAATCGTTCATAGGGGGTCTGCCCCCCGATCGCGCCCGGCCGCGAAGCCAGCGGCCGGCCGCCGGTTCGGTCTCGAACAGCCTTCCATTCGTCCCGGGCTCAGCGGAACTCGCGGCTAATGATCGTCAACCTGCCCGGATAGACAATCGGCCCCAGCGGAGTAGAGACCTGCGGCTGGGCGTCGAGGGCGATGCGCGTCGGGTCGCGCCGCATCCCGCCGAGGGCCAGGGCGATGTTCAAGAGGCCCTCGAACCCCTTGTTGCCGAAAAACTCATAGAGGTCGATCGACATCCGGATGGGGATGATTGAAGCCTGGCCCGTGCCGGGGATCTCGATAGCACGGTCGATGTTGCCCGTGACCGTCGGCACGCCGTCGACGAGGAGACGGCTTTCGAGGCTAGTCAGGGTGGACACGGTCTGGGGTGAACCGCCCTTGCCGTCATTGGGGTTGACGGCCTCGATATTCAGGACGAACTCCGCCGGCAAGCGCTTGGTGGCAAAAGCTTGGACGAGCCGAAGACCGTCCTGGACGTTGAAGTCCGCCAATGCCGATTTCCCGCTGAGGTTGATACCCATCAAGGAGAAATCACGCACTTCGGCCAGTCGGAACTTGAGCCGCGCGAGGTTGGCCATAACCCCCGCCATCTGCTGCAGGAAGGCACAGCTCTGCAAGAGCCCAAGCCCCGTCGCAACGATTGCCAAGACGACAAAAATTTTTAGACGCTGATGCATGAGACCTTTCCTCCTAGGATTGTTAAGCATAAGAATTTGTTTTTCCGCGCGGAGCGGCTTTCCCTCCCTTAAAGAAGGAACCGATATTCTCGATCATGAAATAATGATATGCCCGGCCGGGGACCCATGTCAAAAAGTCTCTCGGCGGCTCAGTTGAACGGAAAACCCTCCCAGAGCGGTCCAA
>JALHTW010000156.1 GCA_022866045.1 Candidatus Aminicenantota bacterium
CAATATCCCATCCTGGAGGAGATCGTTAACAAAATCCGGGAAGGCCAGCTCGATCTTTTTGAAAGGGCCGGTCCAGCGGACAAAAATAAGGAATAAGCCAATGCTCTGGTGGGAAAATCGATTTCTAAGCGTCAGGGGACAAAAGCTCTATCTGGGAGAAACCGCGGCCTCGGCCTTCGCCGAAAAATACGGCACGCCGCTCTTTGTCTACAGCCGCGCCCAGATCCTGGCCAATTACCAAAAGCTTAGAGCGGCCTTTGCCGGACAGACGGACGCCGAAGTGCGCATCTGCTACGCGATGAAAGCCAATTTCCATCGTCGTATCCTCAAGATCTTTAAGGCCGCAGATGCCTCGATCGACGCCGGTTCCCCGGGTGAGGTCCGGGCAGCGCTTGACGCCGGTTTCCCCCCTGAAAAGGTCCTATTCACGGGAACAAGCGTCAGCGCGGACGATCTTCGAAAGGTTTTTGCCGTGGACGGCCTCACGGTCAACATCGACGCTATCGAGCAGCTCGAGGTCATGAAGAACGTCCGCGACCGCTGGTTCAAGAATAAAAAGATCCGCGTCTCCATCCGCTGGAACCCCGGCATCGGCCGCGGCTTCAACCCCAAGGTCATCACGGCCGGAAAACAATCCGCCGATGGGACGCCGATCAAGTTCGGCATCGAAGAAGCCAAAGTCCTCGCCGCGTTCGAAAAAGCGTCCGCATCAGGGTTCAATCCGGTCGGACTCCATCAACATCTGGGCTCGGGCTGGGTCAAAGAGGATTTTCCCATGGTCGTCGGAGCCGTGGATAAAATGGTCCTTAAATCTGCCGAACTTCAACGGAAAGGTTTCCCTCTTGAATTTTTGGATTTCGGCGGAGGATTCGGCCCCCGCTACATTAAAGAGCAAAAACCCTTCCCCGTCGAACAGTACGCCCGATACATTTGCCGCCAGGTCCGGCGCTCGAGCCTTAAAATCCAAGCTGTAGTTGTTGAACCCGGAAAATTTCTGGTCGCCGACGGAGGCGCACTGCTTGTCCGCGTCGAGTATGTGAAAGAAAGCTATGGAAATCTTTTCGCCTGCGTCAACGGCGGAACGTTCAACACGCTCCCGCGGCCGGCGATCTATGCCCGAGCTTTCCACGAGATCGTCAACTGCTCTCGAGTCAATGGCGGACGGAAAGTCCCGGTCACGGTCGCCGGAAATCTCTGCGAAACGGGCGATGTCTTCGGCAAGGAAATCATGATGCCCGTTCCTAAGCCGGGCGACATCCTCGCCATCCTCTGCGCGGGCGCTTATGGGCGCAGCATGGCCTCGAACTTCAATTTACGGCCGATCCCAAGAGAGATCATTATATGAAATTCAGGGCCAGGTACGGACCTGTCCCCCATTTATGAAATGTCATCGCGAGCGAAGCGTGGCGATCTCACAATTGAAATCTCAGGCCATTGCGACGTCAAGAGGATCGCCATGACAAGGGGCCGGCTTGATGCTTCATAATATCCCGCTCCCTCATCCCCGCCCCAACGCCAAGCGTTTCATCGATGTTCTCATGGGCCGGGAAAAGAGCGCCCGGCCGCCGCTTGTCGAATACCTCGTGGACGTTGCGGTCATGAAACCGATCGTGACGAAGCTTTTGGGCCTGGAGTGGGTCGATTATGGGACGACCCGTGAATCTCAAAAAGTTTATTTAGACAATTTCATCTCTTTCTGGCGCCGGATGGGATATGACTTTGTCCGGTTCGAGCAGGGGCTTCCTTTCCCTGAAAAACAGATCCTGGCATTCGATGAGACGTCCGCCCTCGGACAGCAAAGGGCGTGGGCCGATGAACATCACGGCCGTATTCAAAACTGGCAGGATTTCGAACTCTACGCTTGGCCGAAAATCGAAGAAATGGACTTCTTTCCGTTCGAATATTTAAGCCGAAACATGCCCGAGGGAATGGGACTCATCACCTGTCACGCCGGCGGCGTCTTCGAGCATCTGTCCTGGATCATGTCCTATGAAGGACTGTGCCTCGCGCTGAAAGAAGACCCCGCCCTGGTCAAAGCCGTCTCGGACCGAATCGGTGGATTGATGATAGATTTTTATGGGCACTTGCTCGACCTGGACAGCGTCGTTGCCATCTTTCCCGGCGACGATATGGGGTTTAAAACCGGCCCGCTCATTTCCCCCGCTGATCTGAGAACTTTTATCCTGCCTTGGCATAAAAAATTCGGAGCTATGACCCATAACCGGGGCCTTCCCTATTTCCTCCATTCCTGCGGGAACCTGGAATCGATTATGGAGGACCTTATCGAGGATGTTAGGATTGACGGCAAGCACTCGTTCGAGGACACGATCATCCCGGCTCAGAATTTTCAAGCCCGATACGGCAGCCGCATCGCTGTCCTGGGCGGGCTGGACGTGAATATTTTATCCGCCGGTTCAGAGGAAGATGTTCGCCGCCGGACGCGGCTTCTCATCGAAGTTTGCGGGGGCCGCGGCCGCTATGCCGTCGGCTCCGGAAATTCCATCCCGAGCTATGTTCCTGCCCAGAATTATTTGGCCATGATCGACGAAGCGCTGGGCTGACCTGAATTATTCATAAATTGCGTCGTTTCCTTGAGAAGAGAATCCGCTGATCGCGCCGAATTCAAGACACGGGGGACACGATCCCAAATCCCGGAGAATTTGGGTCATGTCCCC
>JALHTW010000020.1 GCA_022866045.1 Candidatus Aminicenantota bacterium
CATGCTTGATATATTTCGTGTCCTTCGGAGGCTCGATGGGAGGTATTTCCTGGTCGAGTGCTATTTTGATGATGTCTTTTTTCGCGGGGTCGATCGCGACTTTTTGGTGCGTGCTGTAGAGGTTTCCAGGTTTGGCGTTCCATCTCTGGCCTTCACCCATGTCGGGCGGGAGCTTCATCGTGTGTCCGTCGGAGCGGTGAAAAGTCTCATATTTATTCAGGAGCGCCTGGACGTAATATTCTCCGGCCGGAATTTCAGCAATGCTTTGGAGTGGATAGCCGAAAGCCGAGGCGTCGATGACCGCTTCCTGGCCCGGCTGCAAGCCGTCCACATCAATTCCGAATATGAGCTGCGTTTTTGCGCCGTCGCTGATCTGGTCGCGGGGCTCGCTGTCGCCGCTTTTCGAGATCAGGAGCAGCATCCGGCCGTCGAGCGCTGTTTTCGACCGCTCGGCAGGGAAGGAGATTGCGAACTTAAGCTTTGCTGCCGGCCCTTTTTTGGATGAACAACTAGGCATGGTCAGGACCGAGCTGAAAAAGATAACGACCAGGCTGAAAAACATGACATTCCTTGTGATTTGACGAGCTCTCATCCTTTGCCCTCCTTGATGATGATTGTTACTGGAAATTAAATAACCTTATCGGTGCAAAGTCAAGGGGACGTCGGATGATTAAAGGAAGGGGCCGGATCTTGGTCTGACGCCAGATTTGACTTCGCATTTTATGTGATATATATACGTTTCAAAATGCCGAATGACCGCAGACGCCGTCATGGAGGTCGTGCATGAAAAAGATCCTCTCTGCTTTAGCTATCCTCATCATGATTCAGATATTGTCCTCTTGCGCAACGAAGCCAAAAGTGTCGATCAAGCCAGGCCCGCTGAATCCCAAGGTCCTGATCAAGACTGAGTTGGGCAACATTGTGGTCGAGATCTATCAGGATAAGGCGCCGATGACAGCCGCGAATTTCCTGAAATACGTCGACAGCAAGCTCTATGACGGCTCGGTCTTTCACCGGACCGTGACCATGGACAATCAGCCCAATAACGCCGTCAAGATCGAGGTCATCCAGGGCGGGCAGCTCGGGCCGGAGAAATCCTTTCCCGCCATCGCGCTCGAGCGGACGTCGGTCACGGGGATCAACCACGTGGACGGCGCGATCTCCATGGCCCGCTCCGGCCCGGACTCGGCCACATCGAGCTTCTTTATCTGCATCGGCGACCAGCCTGAGCTCGATTTCCGCGGAAAACGGAACAGCGATGGGCAGGGATTTGCCGCTCTTGGCAAAGTCATTGCCGGTATGAATGTCGTGAAAAAGATCCATAAGTCGCCGGCCGAAGGCCAGAACCTCAAGCCGCCGATCGGGGTCCTTTTTGTCGAGAGGATCAAAGGGCCCGACAGGGTCGCGGTCCAGCATATCCTGATCGCGTTCAAAGGGTCGATCCCGGAGGAAAAAGTCGTCCGGACTTCAGAGGAGGCCCGGGTCCTTGCCGTGAAGCTTTTTGAACGGGCCAAAAAAGGGGAGGACTTCGACGCTCTCGTAAAGAAATATACCGACGACGAATACCCCGGCATTTATCGAATGTCGAACTTCGGCGTCGAGCCCAACAAGGAGAAGAAAGAATATTCGCGGGCCGGCATGGTCCGGAGCTTCGGCGACGTGAGCTTCAGCCTGCCGGCGGGTGGAGTCGGCCTCGCCGTCTATGACCCACAGAAGTCCAAATACGGCTGGCACATCATCAAGAGGATTGAATAAACATTGGAGGGATCATGAGAAATCCTAAACTTACGGCATTTTTGTTGGGGATTGTCTTCGTCTTTGGAATGGCCGTTTCCGCGAGCGCCCAGTCCAAAGGGCTGAAGTCCATCACGGCCGAGGCCATGAAGCCGCCTATGAAGTTCCTCTCCGCGAAGGAATTCCGCGGCCGGAGTGCGCCGTCGGCGGACCTGACGATCGCCTCAAAATATATCGCTCTCCAGGCCGAAAGGATCGGCCTCAAGCCGCTCATGCCGAACGGCTCTTATTTTCAGGACGTTCCCGTCGAAGTCACGACGATGTCGCCGGCCAAATCCTATTTGCGTTTGTTGAGCGGGGGCGGCGAGCAGAAATTCTATTTTCCTCAGTCCTTCACGACCAATGTCCGGACGGGCGGAGAGTGGGCCGCGGCCGGCGGTTTGGTCTTCATCGGCTCTGTATTGAGCGGCGCCGAGCCGAAGTGGGATGATTCGCTGGGGATTGATTTGCGCGGAAAATTTGCCGTCGTCTTGGAAGTTCCGCTTCCGGCGAGCGAGACTGCTCAAAGAACGGGCGCGGCGGGCGCTTTGTTCGCCCGGACCAGGGTCCTCCGGGAGAAAGGCGCTATCGGGCTTATCACGATCATCGGCCGCGAGCGCGAGAACAACCTCATCCAGAAAGGCCTCGTATTCGACGTGTCCGAACGCTTAAGATTTCTCGATGTCGATACGGTGAATCCGATGCCTCCAGCTACCCCTCAACCCACTGGGGCGCAGCCGCAAGCCACAATCCAGGCCGCTCCTGCGGCGCCGTTCTACACCGCTGAGGTCCGGCACGAAGCGGGCGCCGCCATCTTGGGCGTTTCCCGGGCCGAGCTCGACCAGATGTTCAATGCCATGGGGCAGGGACAGCCGGTCCCGGCCAAAGCTTTAGAAGGGAAGCTAGTCGATATCGCCGTGGTCTTCCAGCAGCGTAAAGACGCGACGCCGAACATCGTGGCCTATCTTCCCGGAAGCGACAGCCAGCTTAAAAACGAATATATCGTCATCGGCTCGCACCACGATCATAATCCCCCGCGCGAGGGACGGATTTTCCCGGGAGCCGACGACAATATATCGGGGGGCGCGGCCATGCTCGAGATAGCCAAAGCCCTGATGATCGAGAGGCCGAAGCGGTCTGTCATCTTCGTCTGGCACACGGCTGAGGAGCGGGGACTCGTCGGCGCGTATTATTTCGTCCAACACTCGCCCGTGCCCGTGGAGAAGATCAGCGCCAATTTGAATCTCGATATGGTCTCCCGTAACGACCCGAACGGCATCTACCTCATTGGCTCGAACAAGCTGAGCACGGAGTTTGACAAGAGCATCCACGACATGAACAGCCGCTACGTCGGCCTGAAGCTGGACTATAAATACGAGGACCCGGGCGAGCCGAGCCGTTTCTTCTTCCGAAGCGACCAGTACCCGTACATCCGGTACGGCATCCCGGGTGTGTGGTTCTTTAGCGGCACGACCGAAGATTATCACCGGGAGACCGACGTCGAGGGAAAATGCGATTACGGTAAGATGGTCAAGGTCACGAAGCTGGCTTACGCCGTGGCCATGAACCTCGGCAACAAGCCCGGCCTCTGCAAGCTCGACATCAATCCCGAGATCACGACGCGCGGCAAGCACAACATGAAGATCGTCTGGCAGCGTCCGCCCCAGCCGCAGCAGAAGCGCTGAATTAATCTTATCGGTTCACTCCCTCATTTTTAGCCACAAAAAAGGGAAGAAGACCATCTCATCTATTTGATCTCGGCGCTGATGACCAGGATGAGGGCCTCGCCGCTCCCAATCATTCCGGTCACCCCAACCACCAGATAGCCTTTTTCCTTGAAGGTGACGTCGCTCGTGTCGATCAACGCAGACTTTAGTTGAAGGTTGATGGTTTGGATGAGCTTAATCTGGCCGACGGAAATGATTCTTTTGCCTGGCTCATCGCCTCTGAGCTGGACACGCAGGATGTTCATATCGAAGTCGTACGAGGAGACTAATTTGAACATGCTCCCGGCCGCTCCGTCCTTGACCACGAGGAAGGATGGACTGTCCACCCAGTAATACTTGAAATTCCAGAGGCCTTTCATCTCGTCGAGGACTCTTTTGAGGTCCTTGTCGGCAATGCCCTGCGTTTCGCTGACGAAATTGTTTTTGAAGCGCTCGGGAGGCTGGTCCTTCGAGGCGATGATCGTGTAGACCTGGAATTGGATATTGCGCTTTTCCACGTCGAGTTTCTTGAGAAGGGCCTCGAACTCCGGGATGTTGTTCCCGTAGATTCGAACGGTCAGGGAACTTTCCGTCCCCGTGGAATCCACAACGTAGAATCTGGCCGAGCGCATGAACTCCGTGGCGCTGATGTATTTCAGCTCGTACGTCTTCACCATCATATAGTTGCGGTCATCGGCCGCGGGTTTCTTTTGAGGCTCTTTTTGCTCGACGGCCTGGGTCTGGGCGGCGGCTGTCGAAGCTTCCTGTGCCGCCGGAGCCTCCTTGGCCGTCTGGGCGAAGAGGGACGGAAATGATCCAGCCCATAGGGCGATCGCCGTCATCAGAACCAGGACGCAAAAAATTCTTTTCGCTTTTATCATGTCAATCCTCCTTAAAAAGGTTGAAGTCGGGTTTTTGGAAAAAAATGATCTTGATATTTTTATCCGCGATCTCGAATTCCGTGCGGATCTCGGAGATCGGTTGCTGTGGTTTTTGAAATAGGGGAAGGAGAACGAATACGGCCAGGAGAACGGCCGCCGCGCTCGGAATAAGAGTTATCATGAGAGGCCGGCGCAGTTTAAAAAAGCGGGGGCGCGGGTGAAGCAAAGCCGCGGCCGCTTTGATCTTTTCTTCAACGGCCGGCGGAACGTTTTTGTCTATGCTCCGGACGAGCCGGGCGATTTTTTCGTCGAGGATTTTTTCGTCACTCATTTTGGGCTCCTATGATCTTTTTAAGGTGGTTTCGCGCTTGAAATAAAAGAAGCTTGATGTGGCCCTCTTTTAATCCTGAGATGTCCGATATTTCGGCGATCGAAAAGCCGCTTTCATAAAACAGAAAGAAAATTTCCCGCTCGCGGGGTCTCAGCCGGCCGGCGAACCGGTAAACCTCCCGGACCAATTCGTCCGAGGGATTTGCGACGGTGCTTGGGAGCGCGTCGGAATTCAGAACAAGAGACTGGCGACGGCTTTTTTTGAAGGATCTCTTGACCTCGTTGTGGGCGATCGAGAAGAGCCAAGCGCTGAAATTCTTGTCTTTCTGGAACGAGCGGAAATATTGAAAGGCGCGGAGGATCGTCTCCTGGAAGACGTCATCGGTGTCGACTGAAAAATTCAGAGATTTATGGATATAATTGTAGAGCTTATGCTTGATGGGCGCCAGATAGTCCCAAAAGAGGGTTTCGGATATGGTCTCTTCGCCTCTTCTTCTCATATCAGAGATATCAAATCCTCGCCTTTCTGCACCGGCAAGGACGAGCGGTCCCGGGATTTCCGCGCAGTTCGAATCGATCTTCACACTATTTATATACCGGATCGCCCCAAAAGGTTAGAGAATTCTGTTATAATAAAAATGGATAATTTCCATTTCGTGTGGGCTATAAGGAAAAGATCAGGAAAGGCCAGAGGGACCATGGAGGGTTTAAAACCCGGATCCGGAGCGCGGCCGTTTTCTGATCTTTTCCTGCGATCAAGTTTACGCACAGGACGGAAGAGAACCATAATAATTCCATGAAACTTTTGTATCTTTCCCGGGCCGATGTGGAACGAGTGGCGCTCGACATGGCCGCAATTATCCACCTTCTTGGGGCCGCCTTCCGCGAAAAGGGGGAGGGACGGGTCGAGATGCCGCCCAAGCCGGGCATTCATCCAAAGGGCGACGCTTTCATCCATGCCATGCCGGCCTATATTCCCGGACTCAAATCCGCGGGGCTGAAATGGGTGAGCGGATTCCCCGAGAACGCGAAGATCGGACTGCCTTATATTTCAGGCCTACTCGTCTTGAATGACGTCGAGACCGGGCTGCCATATGCGGTCATGGATTGCACCTGGATTACGGCCTATCGCACGGGCGCGGCCTCGGCGCTGGCGGCCAAATATTTGGCCCGGCCGCGAAGCGAAGTCCTTGGCATCCTGGCCTGCGGCGTTCAAGGCCGGACGCATTTGCTGGCGATGGCCGCTCTTTTTCCCCTCAAGCGCATCTATGCCTACGATATCCTGCCCGACGTTGAGCGGCGCTATATCGAGGAGATGTCCGCCAAGACCGGCCTTGAGATCATCGGCGTCGATCATCCGAAAAAGGCTGTCGCGGACAGCGATATCGTCGTCACTTCCGGGCCTATCCTCAAACATCCCCGGCCGACGATCGAAAAAGGCTGGCTCAAGCCGGGCGCTTTCGGGAGCGCCGTCGATTACGACAGCTACTGGAAGCCCGAGGCCCTGGCCGAAATGGACAAGCTCGCGACCGACGACCTTCCCCAGTTCCGATATGTCCGCAGCACCGGGTATTTTCAGCGGACGCCCGAGCCTTATGCTGATCTGGGCGAAATCGTCGCAGGAAAAAAGCCGGGCCGGGAGCGGGAGGACGAGCGGACCATGGCTATGAACCTGGGATTGGCGCTCGATGATATGGCCGTTGCTCCCGAGATCTACCGCCGGGCCAAAGAACGGGGTATCGGAACCTGGCTTCCGCTTTAATCGCATGAGCTTTCCGAAAACAGCCGGCGTCGTCATCATCGGCGGGGGCGTCATGGGCGCTTCTGTCGCTTACCATCTTGCCCAAAAAGGCTCTAAGAACGTTGTGCTCTTGGAGCGCGACGCCTTCTTCGGCATGGAATCCACGGCCAAGTGCGCCGGCGGCATCCGCTATCACTTCGAAACAGAGATCAATATCCGGCTCTCGCTTCTCAGCCTGGCCATGTTGGACCGGTTCGAAGAAGAGTTGGGCCAGCCCATCGACCTCCGGAAATGCGGCTATCTTTTTGTCCTAACGCAGGAAAAAGATGTTCATGAGTTCCGAAAACAGATGGAGCTTCAGAAAAGCCTCGGCGTAAAGACAGAGTGGCTGGCTGGAGATGATGTCCGGGAAAGGCTTCCGCTCATGAGTTTTCCCGACGCGCTTGGCGGGCTTTGGGGGCCGGATGACGGGCTGGCTGACCCGAACGGCGTCGTCCAAGGATATATCCGCGGGGCGAAGAGGTCAGGGGCGGTCTGTCTGACCGATGTCGAAGTGAAAAGCATTCGCCTAACAAAGGGCAGGGTAGAAGGTGTTCAGACGAGCGCCGGAGACATCTCGTGCGAGGCCGTGGTCAACGCTGCTGGCGCTTGGGCGGCCGAGATCGGGCGGATGGCCGGCATCGAGATCCCCGTCGTCCCTTCCCGACGACAGGTCCTGGTCACGACGCCCATTCCGGAGCTCCCGGCGGATTTTCCGTTCGTCGCGGATTTTTCGAAAAGCCTCTACTTCCACCGCGAAGGCCGGGGTTTATTGTCCGGCATGTCGAATCCTTCCCAGCCGCCGGGCTTCGACCAGAGCATCGACGAGGATTGGGAGCTGACGCACCTCGAGGCGGCCGCGGACCGGATGCCTCTTCTCGAAAACGCCGGGATCGCAAACCACTGGGCTGGGCTCTATGAAATCACTCCGGATTCACATCCGATTCTTGGGGGAGTGGAGGAGGTTGCCGGCTTTTTTTGCATTGCGGGTTTTTCGGGACACGGCTTCATGCATGGGCCCGGCGCCGGTCTTCTGTTAGCCGAGGAAATCATGGACGGGAGAGCCCGGACGCTTGATATTTCGTGCCTGCACCTCAACCGCTTCAAGCGCGGCCGGCTTTTCAAAGAATACGCCGTGATTTAGGCAATTGACCTTTTGTCTTTCCAGTTCCACCACTTCAATTTTTCCGGATCATGCCGCTTGTGTGAGGCGTAATAGACGGCGCAGCGCATGACGTAAAGCAGGCAGCGGTCGATATCCTCGCCCTTTCTCGCGCCAAATTTCTTGTACAGCTCTTCCGGGTCCCGGCCGGCGAGATCTTCGGCCGAGCGGAATCCCAATTGCCACAGGTCCTGGGCGATGCTTTTCCCGACGCCCGGGATCGTCCGCAATTCTTTGAGAGAGTCTTTTCTCGTCATTGTCGTCTTCCTCGTCCTATTTCAGCTCCCTGAGCGGAGTGAAATCGATGTCCGGCCGGGTGGCCGTCTCTGTCCCGACGACGACGTTGCCGTAAGGCTTTGCCCAGTAGTAATTATGGCCGGCTTCGACCTTGATGAATTCGAAGAATTGCCCGGCCACTTTCAATGCCCCATCGGGTGTCTCGTTTTGAAGCGGATGCATTACTCGTCTTGAGCCGCGGATTGATGAGGCGAAGAATATCTTATCCGCCGTGAAACTGCAAGGTTTCCACGAACAAAGGTGGCATCTCTTTTCTCATGCTGTCTCAAAATCCCTATTCAGAGTCTGGAATCGTGTCTCCGGAAAAATAATCACCGAGGGTTCCATACGCTTCGGGCATCCGGGCGCCCTGGTCGGCGCCACCCACTTCCTGAATTATCGATAATCATGGAAACGGAGATGCTTCCTTTTCAAAGGAAATCCGAAAAAGCGAAAATCGACTTCGCCCCCGATTTCATATAAAATTTGATCACCTTTTGAGCGGCGAGCGGCTTTCGTAATCTTGAAAAGGAGGGCAGGCATGGAAATCATTGACCTCACGGAGAAATATTTCGACAGATATTTTGTTTGTCTTGAAGACTGGTCCGTGGAGATCAAGGAAGCCGGGAATCATAAAGAGCTTTGGCATCGGCGCATGAAAGATAAAGGCCTGCGGGTCAAATTGGCCGTCGACGGTGAAAAAGCCTGCGGCATGATTCAATACGTGCCGATCGAGCACTCCTTCGCCGAAGGAAAAGACGCTTATTTCATCCACTGCATCTGGGTCCATGGCCATAAAAAAGGCGTCGGCAATTGTCAGAAAAGAGGGATAGGCAAAGCTTTGCTCCGGGCGGCGGAAGAGGACGCGGCCGCACGGGGCGCCAAGGGCATGGCGGCCTGGGGAATCTCCCTGCCGTTTTTCTTGAAGGCCTCTTGGTTTAAAAAACAGGGCTATGTCAAGGTCGACAAGGCCGGAATTCAGATTTTAATGTGGAAACCGTTCGCCGACGATGCGCTTCGGCCGAAATGGATCAGAGAAAGAAAGCGTCCGCAACGAAAAGAAGGAAAAGTCACGGTTTCAGCTTTTTTAAACGGCTGGTGTCCGGCGATGAATATGACCTTTGAACGGGCCAAGCGGGCGGCTTCGGAGTTCGGGGATAAGGTTGAATTCTGGGATATCCCCACGTTCGACCGCGACGTTTTCATGGAGTGGGGGATCGCGGATGCACTGTTCATCGACGGGAAACAGGTCCGGACCGGGCCGCCGCCTTCCTTTGAAAAAATTCGAAAGAAGATAAGCCGAAGAGTCAAAAAGATCAAAGGCTGACGGGCAAGAATCGAGAACGCGGGCCATGAAAATATTTGGTAAAAATGCCGCCGCCGGGCCGGCGGTTTATGATGACGGAAAAGTCCGGGTTGAGGGCGTCATTGAGAAGATCAAAGCCGGTTTTAAAGTGGGGGGAACTTTGAGAGGACGGCCGGGAACGGTCGAGATCTTCCGCGCCCCCGCGCCGAATGAATTCCTGATGAACAACTGGCAGTCCTGGGGGCCGATGCAGAAGATGGCGGCCGGACAAAAGCTCGAAGGCCTTGAAGAGCGGATGGCGAATCAAGGCCGCTATGTCTTCACGCCCGTTCCCGATGTCGCGGAGAAGCGCCTCGTCAGCGACTATTTCATCGCCTGGGACAGAGGCCTGGCCGGTTTCCTGACGTCGAAGATCGCCCATCCGTATTTCGCCGTCGAATCCGGCGAGCTCGTCGGCTATCTCGAATATTTTGGCACGCCTTTGGAAGATCCCGTTCTATTGGAGCCGCTGATCGTTCTCGAAGGAAATCCCGTTGAGCAGCTCCTCGAAGAATACGGCGTCCGGGCCGCGGCCCAGAACGACGTCCGGGTGAATCCCTGGAATCCCGTGGGCTGGTCGAGCTGGTATCATTATTTCACGAATCTTCGGTTCGCGGATGTCGAGAAAAACCTCCGGATCGCCCGGGAGAGATTCCCGTTCGAAGTCTTCCAGATCGATGACGGCTATGAGGCGGACATCGGCGACTGGCTCGAGGCCAAAGCCGGATTTTGCTCTCTTCCCGATCTGGCCCGGCTGATCCGCGATCACGGCTACCAGGCCGGGATCTGGACGGCGCCGTTCAGCGCAGCGGAAACATCAAACCTTTTTCGACGGCATTCGGACTGGATGGTCTCGGACATCGGCCTGCCCAAGTTCTGTTTCAGAGGATGGAAGAAGAACATCTTTGCCCTGGATACGACCAACCCGCAGGTCAAGGGCTGGCTGTATGAGACCTTTGCCTCCCTGAAAAAAATGGGGTTCGACTATTTTAAGATCGATTTTGTGTTCTCGGCTGCCATGGAGGGCGTGCGGACGCGGCGCGTAAGCCCGATCCAGGCTTACCGCGAAGGGCTGGATGTCATTCGGCAGGCGGTCGGCTCAAGCTTCATCCTCGGCTGCGGCGCTCCGCTCCTGCCCTCGATCGGCTATGTGGACGGGATGCGCATCGGCGAGGACACGGCCCCGTTCTGGGATTCCCGGAAGGCCCCGCTTCAGGGCGTGAACGCTTATTACGCGCTCAAAAATTCCATCCTGCGGGCATTCATGCACAAAAAATGGTGGCTCAACGACCCGGACTGCCTTTTGCTCAGGCGCCGGGACACGGAGCTTGCGGCCAATGAGATCGAGCTCTACGCCCGGGCGGCCGGCGCGCTTGACAATATGATCATCGAAAGCGACGACCTGGAGCTTGTGGATGAGTGGGGGAGGGGGCTGCTTCAAGAAGCCATTCGCCTCAAAGGCGGGCATGTCCGCGTCCGCCGGCTGATGAGCGACGACCTCTATCTCATCGATTCGTGGGGCGGGCCGGCAGGGATCTTCCGCTTCGCCGCGAACCTGTCGGATGGGCCGAAGAAATTGGATGATCAGGAAATCCCGGCGCGGACAGGCGTTTTCATCAAGCCCTAGGAGGAGATGTATCGAATTCACAAATTTGCCATTCTTAGGTTGATGATAGGTTCGTGAGTTCGGGCCGGGTCTCAGATTTTTTGAAGCGAAATGGGGGGACACATACCGTTTGTGTCCCCCGCTGATAGAAAGAATAAGGAGGGGATTATGGCCGGCGTTTTAAAACGGCCTTTGCTTTTTCCTTCGTAATGTAACCGTCGCCGTACAAATCCTTTTCTTCGATTTTATCTGTCTAAGATAAATTAGACAGATAAAACAGAAAATGCTTGGCGGCTGAGACCTTGCCTAGTCAGAACCGCTTGGACTAAAATTGAGGACAAATGGAGTAAAATTCCGGTCCACAGACGGTCTGTGGACCCAAATTGGAAAGGAGGGCTCGGATGAAAAAGAAAATATTAGCTTGGGTAATATTTTTCTGCGGTGTCTCGTTTCTTTCGGCTCAAGACCTCAGCCAGTACGCATCCCTGAAAGAACCTCGAATCAGGACCATCCCCGCGCAGAAAATGCTCATCGTCGAATCGACGGGCGACCCGAATGTCGCCGCGAAGGACGCTTTTTCGCTCCTGTATAAGGTCTTTTTCGGCATTCCCGGTGCGCGGATGGCGGCGCCCCGCGCCCGCTGGCTGAATTTAGCCACCGCGCCTAAGAATGAATGGGCAGGGCTCTACGCTCTGCCTCTTCCCGACCAGGTCACGAATCTGCCGCCGGGGTCCAGCGGGGCGAAAATCGAAGTCTGGCAATATGGAGAGGTCGCCGAGATTCTTCACTTCGGCGGCTACGACAAAGAGACGCCGACGATCGAAAAGCTGATGAAATTCATCAAAGACAAGGGCTACGAGGTCGCGGGTCCCCATGAAGAGGAATATCTGAAGGGGCCGGAATCCGGCCCCAATGCCGCCGAGTACCAGACGATCATCCGCTATCAGGTCAAGAAAAAATAGGCCGTTCTACTTGATCGCTGCTCCGGCCTCTTTCTTTTTAGGGAGGGCGTCAGAGTATTTTTTATCCCAATCTTTTCTTAACTTTTCTCGCATCTCCAAGTTGTCAAGATACATCTGGAGGTCAATGATCTCGTAGGCTATGGCATCCGCGACTTGACCAATGGCTCCCGCGCCGGAGCCCTTCCAGTCTTCCCCCAGCACTTCTCCAACGAACTGGTTGAGCTCCCGGTCGATGATCGAACCCAGAATTCCGCCTGGGTCGGGAGCCACGATGAGCTTTATGATCGCGAGCAGATGGGCATAGCGCTGAAAAAAGATAGGATCGATCCGTTTTTGTTCTTTGGCTTTCTTAGCGTCGGCCATGAACTGCAGAATCCCTTTTTCAAGCTTTTCCTGACCGCCTACACCCGTCATCGCCATCTCATGGAACATCTGTCCGATGGAATCCAAAAGGGCATATCCGGCTTTTTTGTCCACTGGCGTGGCGGCGGGGTCTTCGGCCAGGACCGGAAGGACCAGTATGCATAAGATCCCCACACACAGAATTTTTCTCAACATGTCATGCCTCCTTAAATCTTTGAGAAATGAGCGATAAGACCCGCTCGACGGATTTTTCGATGATCAAAATTTCGTATTTCTTTTGAAGATCCAGAGGCGGCGTTTTACGGCCTTCATAAGGATTCGGAGAGGCTGTCTCGGCGAATTCTAGGGAGGCTTTTTCTTTTTCAAGCTGGGAGAGCACGAAGGCGAAGAATGCTTCGAGCGGGGCTGGCGGTATCGTCTGGCTGTTCAAATTCACCGATGGCTGGCGTTCGATGGCTTGAAAGCCGGGCATTTGGGAGAGAACGTCTTCCAGGGTTTTGACCGTGACTTCTGAGGGAGCATGGCCGGGAATGACCAGGAAGACGATCACTCCTGCGGCCAGCAACAGGCCCGCGGCTCCCCAGACAAGTTTAGGGTTTTGCCTGAAAAAGGAAAGACGATGCTTCTCGCCTTCTTTCTTCTGAATGCACTTCTCGAGCCGGGCTTGAAAATCGCCGGCTCGGAATTTCCGGAGCGCGTCCTCTTCTTCGGCGCTGATCAATTTTTTTATAAGATCGGGAGCGGGTTTTTTCTCATTCTTTTCCATGGATGGTCTCCTTGAGCCGGCGGATGACGGCCGAACGGGCGCGGTTGAGCCGGGACATGACCGTGCCTTCTTTGATCCCGAGCGTCGTCGCGATTTCTTCGTAAGACAAATGGGCGTATTCGCGAAAAACGAACGCTTCTCGAAGCTTTCCGGGAAGACGGCGGACAGCCCATTTGAGTTTTTTTAGCTGCTGGCCGAGGTCGGCACTCCATTCCGGAGAATTCTGACCTTGATGCTCGGTCGCCCATGTCTGCAGCAAGGTCTTCGTCAGCCGGCCCTTCTTCTGATGGTCGAGGCATGTGTTCTTGGCGATGCGGAAAAGCCATTCTTTCGAGACGGCGGGATTTTTCAGCGCGCCGATGTTCGCATAAGCTTTTAGATAGACGTCCTGAACCAGGTCCTCGGCCTCGGCGTAATTGCGCGAAAATCCCAAGCAGATACGGAAAACGGATTCCCGATGGGACATGAGTTCATCGAACAGGGATGTCCGGCTGGCTGCGGCCCGGGCGCCGGTCATCTCTTTTGACCAAGTTCCCATGTCTGCCTGGAAATCGGGTGCTTCAGCGTCCATCATGGCTCATTTTTATTCGTTAGTAAAGACGATCCAGGGAAGGAAATATTCCAAAAAATTTCTTGACAAATGCAAAGTTGTCCTGTAAAATCAGATTAATCAGATAATTCAGAATATTTGGAAAGGAGTAAAAGCCATGGCAGAGAAACACAAGCCGGGTGTCGGGTGCCCTACATCGAAAAAGGATTCGGGCTGCTGCCGCGTCGAATCGATCATCAGCATCGATGAGCGGGGCCAGATGGTTCTTCCTAAGGAATTAAGGAAAAAAGTGGGGATCCATCCGGGGGACAAACTGGCTGTGGTCAGTTTCGGCAAAACCGAAGCCGTCTGTTGTCTGGCCTTGATCAAGGCAGAAGACCTTGGCGGCCAGGTCAGGGATATTCTCGGGCCCATACTGAAGGACATGGTTTCGGATTGAACATAAATCGAAGGAGGATCGAGTCATGAAAACAAAAACAGGCAAAAAAGGCATTCAGCACGAGAAAGACATTAAAAAGGAAGTGAGGAAAAGATACGGCCAGATGGCCTGCTGCGGCGGCCCCCAAACGGCGCCGGACTTGCCCTGCTGTTCAGGCGAAGGAAATTCGCCGGAAGATTTGAGCCGTAAGATCGGGTACAACGATGCCGAGATGAGCTCCGTTCCCGAGGGCGCGAATCTGGGATTGGGCTGCGGAAATCCGGTGGCGCTGGCATCCTTGAAGGAGGGAGATGTCGTCTTGGACCTCGGTTCGGGAGCGGGCTTCGACTGTTTCCTGGCCGCCCAGAGAGTCGGTCCGTCGGGTCGGGTCATCGGCGTGGACATGACGCCGGAAATGCTGGAGAAGGCCAGGGACAACGCTCGTAAAGGCGGTTATGATAACACCGAGTTCCGGCTGGGCGAGATCGAGCATCTCCCGGTCGCTGACAATTCCGCGGATATCATCATCTCCAATTGCGTCATCAACCTCTCGCCGGAGAAGGACAAAGTTTTCCGGGAGGCTTTTCGCGTGTTGAAGCCCGGCGGACGGCTCATGGTCTCGGATATCGTTTTGCTGAAGGACCTCCCGGAACCGATCCGGCAATCGATCGAAGCGTATGTCGGCTGCGTCGCCGGAGCGTCTTTGAAAGACGAATACCTCGGCGAGATCGAAGCAGCGGGGTTTGCCGATATCAAGGTTCTCGATGAGGTGAACTTTCCGGTGGAATTCGTAGCGGATAATCCAGCCGTCAAGGAGATCATTCGGAATATGAATTTGACGGCGGACAAGCTGCGAGACCTGGCCACCGCTGTGGCTAGCATTAAGATCGCGGCAGTCAAGCCCCGCATCACATAAACGGCTAAGCCGGGGTCAATTCTACTAATATCAACGCATTAATTAAAATGACATTCCCGTTCGGGCGGCGCTTAGGCCGCCCGCAGCCCCGGGGAACCAGTCCCGTCGGTTCCCCCCGTCGGAAAAGCCGACGGGACCCCCCTCCGCTACGGGGGCTTAAGGGCGGCCTAGGCGCCGCCCATACCATGTCACTTTATTTATGGCGTTTGTATTAGTTATTTCTTGAGCATGGTGGATTTGGTCAGAGTGATGCGGATCGAATCTCCCTGAAGCTCGACGCGGAGGATATTTCTTTGGGCATCGGTCGATTCGAAATCATTCGTTTTGAGGCTTTTCAGGTTTTTATAGGACGGGCTTTTGGCAAAAGCTTTTTTGACTTCTGAGAATCGCGCTGCGGCTTCCTCCGTATTCGCATAGCGAAAAATGAAGAGCGTCGAAGAGTTCCGTTCAGCGGCCAGCCCTTCCTTAAAGCGAAAAAGGTCATACGGGAAAAACGAATGGATATTGTTCAGGCCCAGAACGCCTTTGAGGTAAATAATCCGCGCCGAATCCGCCCATTCTTTGGGCAGGACGCTGATGAGCGAGGGTCGGGTCCCGGTCAAAGGAATTCTCGCCTCCGCTGCCCGGGCGAGGCGGAGAATCCCTTCGCGGCATTCGGCGGACGCGTCGAATCCAATGAGCGTGATGAGCAAAGGCCCTTTCCAGAAGTTTAAATAATAATCTTCGAGACGAGCATCGTGGCCGATCGAATACGATATGCCCTTGGCACCTGATTTGAAGCTGAACATGCCGTAGGCGGTTTCGGCATTCGCCATTTCGAAGATTTCAAGCGTGATCGAGCGATTTTTCGTATCCCGGTAATCCTGGACAATGACCTGTTTAAACCCGTATTCTCGATAGATTTCGGCGCCGCCGTCGATATACAGAAAAAGATCTTCACCTTTGTAATGCTGAGGCGGACCTTTGGGCTGCCAGCCCCGGAGATCCGGGGCGGTCGGCAGAAATTGAAGAAGATTAAGCTGGGGAGGAGAGGGGACGATTCCCGCGGGCTTCTGGGCCTCCTCGGCCGCAAAATAAGCAGACAAGCCCAGAGCGAAAATGGCGCCCCCTAAAAAAAGCCGCCCTTTCAAGCTAGACCTTGACCTCCTGGATCTTGACCTTCGTCAGATCGATCTCGCCGAGCTTCTTTTCATAAGCTTTCTTGATCTGGGTGAGTTCTTCTCCTTTGAGTCCGAGAATGGAGGCGCAAGTGGTGTCGATGGCAACCCTGTCCACGCCGGCGATGACCTTGAGCGGCTTGATCAGCTCGCCGGGACCCATGGGGCCGTTCGTCCGGATGATCTCCGTCGCGTCCACGATGTTCAGCGTCGGCTTGACCGCCGTGTTCAGGTCGGCGATGCATTTGTCAAGATGCTCGATGGCCGCCGGGTCCGTTGTCCAGTTGGGCTTGTGAAAATTAGCCCGGTTGTGGTCTCGAGAGTTTAAGCCCATAAGGTTTTTCATCGTTCCCGTGAACTTGTTTCCGGCGTGGTCCTTGGTGATGGGCATGTTGATGAAGAGATCGTAATTGTAAAGTTCGTTCGTGATTTTGGCTTCGGTGAGGACAGAACCGCCGGCGATAGGAACGGTTCTAAAATTCGCCGCTTCCGATGAGATGAGCTTCAGCACAATTCCTTCTTCCTGAACGACTTGGGCTAGTCCTGTGCCGTCCCAGTGCTGCTGCGTCAGCAAGCTCAGACAGGCAATTTCTTTGGCCCCGGCATTTTTGCACATTTTGATGACGGCGCGCAGGATCTCTGGTTTCGTGAACGTTCCCGGATTTTTGCTCTGGACGTTGGGCAGGAGGACCACTCTGGCGTTCTTAGGGACGAATCTCCCGATCCCGCCCAGAAGTTCCACTGCTTTGGCCGTCATGGCGGCGTAGTCCGTACCGGTGATAACTGCAATGTCAGCGCCGTCCTTGGCCAGCGCGGCCAAAGGGCTGTCGGCCAACCCGGATATCAAATGCTTGCCCAGGACGGCCGATACGCCGATCTTGGCGCTCTTGGAAATGAATTCGCGTCTTCCGAACTTCGATGCCATTTGCCCTCCTTTAATAGGGTCGATTTATTAAGTTTATCATATTTTCGTTTTTTAGGATGCCGTGGGATCGCCGGGGTAAGCAATTCTTTTTCCGGTGTCAGGCCAGTTTTGGGCCGGGTCCTGTCGCGGCTCTTCCCCGGCCGTGCTCGCGGCCTGACCGCTGCGCGCGGGCGGGGAGCCCCTTCGCCGCGCCACCCCTGCTCGACTTTCCGGCGCCCCGGAAAAAGAATTGCTTCGATTGCCAGGCCAAGAAGCTCACGAGCGGAGATGATGCCCCGTGGCCTGCCATGGGGCGCCGCTCGAACGGCATGCCCCGAGCCCACGAGCCCTTCTCTTTACTTATCCCGGGCCTTCCTATATTATTATAGGGTCATTTTTCGGAGTTTTCATGATCCAATCCACAACCATCATTTCCGTCCGGCACAAGGGCCGGCTCGCCATCGCCGGCGACGGCCAGGTGACCTTGGGTCAGACCATCTTGAAGCAGACGGCAAAAAAGATCCGCCGCCTCTATAAAGGGGAGGTCCTGGCGGGTTTTGCCGGCGCCACGTCGGATGCGTTCGCCCTGTTCGCCCGGTTCGAGGGCAAGCTCGAAGAATTCAAGGGGAATCTCTCTCGGGCGGCGATCGAGCTGGCCAAGGACTGGCGTTTGGACAGAGCCCTTCGCCGCCTGGAAGCAGTGATGATCGTCGCCGACAAGGAAAACTCTTTCCTGATCTCGGGCACGGGCGATGTTATCGAGCCGGACGACGGCATCATCGCCATCGGTTCGGGCGGGCCTTATGCCCTGGCCGCGGCGCGGGCGCTCATCCGACACACGGACCTTTCGGCCCGGGACGTCGTCCTGGAAGCGATGAAGATCAGCGCCGGAATCTGCGTCTACACGAACGACGAGATCGTCATCGAGGAGTTGTGAATGCCCATCCAACTGCCCCGAAGCTTCCAGAAGTCCGACGAAAAGTCGAAGGATAAGGACAGCGAGCTGACGCCGCAGGAGATCGTCGCCGAGCTCGATAAATACATCATCGGCCAGAAAGCAGCGAAGAAGGCCGTGGCCATCGCCCTCCGCAACAGGTACCGGAGGCGCCGGGTGCCTCCCGAGCTGGCCGACGAGATTGCCCCCAAAAATATCCTCATGATCGGCCCGACGGGCGTCGGCAAGACTGAGATCTCGCGCCGCCTGGCCAAGCTCACTTCCTCGCCGTTCCTCAAGATCGAGGCCAGCAAGTTCACCGAAGTGGGCTATGTCGGCCGCGACGTCGAATCCATCGTCCGGGACCTGGTCCGCATGGGCGTCGACATGGTCAGACAGGAGAAGATCGAAGAGGTCAAAGAGAAAGCGGAGACGAACGTCGAAGAGAGGCTCCTCGATGTTCTCCTTCCCCCCTTGCGCCGGCGGGACAATAGCGTGACCGAAGACGAATTCCAGCGGTTCCAGGAAACGCGGGAGAAGATGCGCAAACAGCTCCGCGACGGACTCCTTGAAGACCGTCTGGTCGAGATCGAAGTCAAGGAAAAGGCCGCCGCTCCATTCGAGATCTTTTCCAGTGCGGGGGTCGAAGAGATCGGCATCCAGATCCAGGAGATGCTCCCCGGCTTTTTGGGAGGGAAGCCCAAAAAGCGGAAGGTCAAGGTCTTCGAGGCCCGCGAGTACATTCTCGACGAAGAGCAGCGCCGGCTGATCGACATGGACCAGGTTGCGCGCCTGGCCATCGAGCGCGTGGAACATTCGGGCATCGTTTTTCTGGATGAGATGGATAAGATCGCCGGCCGGGAATCGGGGCACGGTCCCGAAGTGAGCCGCGAAGGCGTGCAGCGAGACCTGCTGCCGATCGTCGAGGGCACGACCGTGAATACGCGCTACGGGCTCGTCAAGACCGACCATGTCCTCTTCATCGGGGCGGGCGCCTTCAACGTGGCCAAACCGGCGGACCTCATCCCCGAGCTCCAGGGACGGTTCCCGATCCGCGTCGAGTTGACATCGCTCAACAAGGAGGATTTCGTCCGGATCCTGACTGAGCCGGAAAACGCCCTGATCAAGCAATACATGGCGCTCCTCGCCACCGAGGACGTCCGCGTCGAGTTCACCTCGGATGCGATCGATGAGATTGCCCAGGTTGGCGAAGACGTCAACCGCGACGCGGAGGACATCGGAGCGCGCCGCCTGTACACGATCATGGAAAAGGTGATGGAGGAAATCTCATTCAAGGCGCCGAACGTCAAGGCGAAACATATCCACATCGACCGCGCCTACGTCCAGGACCAGCTCAAGGACATCATCAAGGACCAGGATCTGAGGCGCTTCATTCTTTGATGAAAAGAGTCGGTTGGCCCGCTGTTCTTTGGCTGCCCCTCCTCTTGGTCCCGGCCTGCGGGAAAAAAGGGTCGATCCAGCCGCCGCTCGTGCTTGTTCCGCAGCGGGTGGAAACGCTGAAAGCCTTCCAGCGCGGGAGCCGGATCATTCTCGAATGGACCAACCCTGAGTCTTATATCGACGGCCGTCCCCTCGCCGGGATATCCGAGGTCGAAGTGTGGCTCGAAGAAAGACCCGACAAACCGTCCCCGGCCGCGGCTGCTCCCCGGGGAGGGGATTTCGGTGTCCGGGCCAAACGCGCGGCCGTCATCAAGCCGGAGGGGAAAATCCCGAGCCTGTCGTTTTTCTATCCGCTGGATTCTTCCCGCGGCTGGGCGGACAAGACATTCGTCTTTGCCGTCCGGGCCCGGGAGGCCGGCAAAAAGCGCCTATCCGACTTCTCCGATGAGGTTGCTGTAAAGCCGCAGCCCCTGCCCTCGCCCCCCTCCCGGGTTTGGGCCGAGGTGTCCGCTGACCGGATCGATGTCCGCTGGGATGTGCCCGCGGCGAATTTCGACGGGTCGGCGCCGGCCCGGATAAAAGGCTATAACGTTTATAGAATCGATAAAAGCGGTAAACTTCTGTGCCTGACCCCGGCGCCGATCGCCGAGACCGCGTTCGCCGACCGGGATTTCCTCTTCGGGCAGGCTTACCGTTATTTCGTCCGGGCCGCTGCCTCGGCTGCGGAACAGCCCCTCGAAAGCGAAGATTCTACCGCCGTCGACGTCCTCCCGGAGGACATTTTCTCTCCCGCGGTGCCTAAGGGATTGACCATCGCGAAGGGCTCCGATTTCATCACTCTCGTTTGGGACGCGAACAAAGAGAAGGACCTCGCCGGCTATAACGTCTGGCGGAGGGAGGAAGGCGGGGCTAGTTTTGCCTGTCTGACCAAGCCGCCGCTCATCGGGAATACCTACACCGACCGAACCGTTGAAAAGGGCAAGCGGTATGAATATGCTATAACCGCGGTCGATGGGCTCGGGAACGAAAGCCCCAAATCGGCCGTCGTCTCGGATATCATCAAGGAATCATGAAGATGAAAATCTACAGGTTCAAGCACGACGGGATCATCCGGCACGGCATTTTAAAGGAAGAGAATCTTTTCTCCGTGCGAGGCTCGATCTTCGAAGGCTTCACCGTCGAGGACACGCCCGTTCCGATCGGTGAGGTGATGCTCCTTCCGCCGGTCGAACCGTCCAAGATCGTGGCCGTCGGCCGGAACTACAAGGACCATGCCGCAGAGATGGGAAACATTTTGCCCGCGGAACCGCTGCTATTCCTCAAGCCGTCCACGGCGGTTATCGGTCCCCAGGACATGATCATTTATCCCAAGATGTCGAGCCGCGTGGATTATGAAGGCGAGCTCGCCGTCGTCATGAAAAAGAAGGCTTACATGCTCGACAACGAGGCGCCGGTCGAGGACTACATCCTGGGCTATACGTGTTTAAACGACATCACGGCGCGCGACCTTCAGGATAAAGACAAGCAGTTCACACGGGCCAAATCCTTCGACACGTTCGCCGCGGTCGGGCCCTGCGTCGTCACCGGCCTCGACCCGTCGCGCCTCGAGATCAAAACGTTTCTCAACGGCAAGCTGCGGCAGTCGTCCAACACCCGTCATTTGATCTTCTCCGTCCCGTTTCTCGTCCGGTTCATCTCCAACGTCATGACGCTCCTGCCCGGCGACATCATCAGCACGGGCACACCGGCCGGCGTCGGACCGATGCAGCCTGGCGACCGGGTCGATGTCCAGATCGAAGGCATCGGGACGCTTTCGAACCAAGTCTTAAAAATTTATTAAGATGAAGGAAGGAAAATAATCTCTTTCGATCCCCTTCTAGAGAATGGGGATCGAGGGGGATTCTTAGGGAGGCAGACATGAAATTCTTTCTTGATACCGCGAACCTGAACGAGATCCGCGAAGTGGCCAGCTGGGGCATCCTGGACGGGGTCACGACCAACCCCTCGCTCGTGGCCAAGGAGAATATGCCATTCAAAGATCTGATCAAGGCCATCGGCGAGGTCGTTTCCGGCCCGATCAGCGTCGAATGCATCTCCGGGACCGCCCCGGAGATCGTCAAGGAGGCGCGCGAGCTGGCCAAGCTGGCCTCCAATATCGCGGTTAAGATTCCGATCGCCATCGAAGGCCTCAAAGCGATCAAAGTGCTTTCCGGCGAAGGGATCATGGTCAATACGACGCTCATCTTCTCGGCCAGCCAGGCGATCCTCGCGGCCAAGGCCGGGGCAAAATTTGTGAGCCCTTTCATCGGCCGGCTGGACGATGTCTCCCAGGAGGGGATGGAGCTCGTCGAGGAAATCGTCACCATCTTTGAGAATTACCGCGTCGACACCGAGGTCATCGTGGCCAGCATCCGCCATCCGCGCCATGTCGTGGACGCGGCGCTCATCGGCGCCGATATTGCAACGATTCCGTTCTCGGTCATGGACAAGCTCGTTAAGCATCCGCTGACCGACATCGGCATGGATCGGTTCTTGAAGGACTGGGGCAAGGTCAAGAAATAAACGATCGCCCCCAGGGGGCCGTTAGACGATGAAAAGAAATAAACGGCTTCGATCCCTCATCCTCTTTCTGCTTCTGTTGGCCCTCCTTCTCGGCGCCGGACTCGGTTTGAGGAATTTCATCCTCCATCGGATCAAGTCCGCCATCCAAGCTTCATTGAATTACTCCAAGATCCATCTCTCGGCCGTCCCTCCAGCCGTTGTGATCGAAGATGTCCGTACGATCTCGTCCTCGCCGTTCTTTTCTGCCAGCAGGATCGAGGTCCGGTTCTCCTACCTGACGCTGTTCAAAAGGGACAAGCCCCTGAGGGTCCTCATCGAGCAGCCGGTGTTGAGGATTTACGAGTCCGCGCCGGCCGGAGCTAAAGGGAAATTCAAACTCGGCTTTCCTCTGCCGTTCTCGATAGAGAACGCGATTGTGAGCGGTGGAGAGATCTATTATTGGGGAAAAGGCGCGAGCTATTCGGCCAAAGGGATCAAGGCTGTCTTCCGCCAAAGGAAAGATGCGTTCACTTTGCGCGTCGAGTCCGCGGACGGCTCTTTCTTGTTGAAGACCCTCGAATCGCCGCTTACGGCGAAGGTCTCGGCCTATCTCGAGGGCAAAGGCCAGAGCCTTGTTTTTCGGAAAGTGAATGTCGAAGGAGCCGGGTTCATCATCAAAGCCCAGGGCCTTTTAACGAATCCGGATGATCCTCAATTTGAGCTCCAGGCCGATCTCCATGTCCCGTCAAAGTTGATCGTCGACCTTTTTGACCTTCCGTTCGAGTGGGCCGGAAAAGCGCAGGGAAAGGGACGCCTCGTCCGCCGCCAGGGACGCCTCGCTTTTCAAACCGAATTCGTGAGCGATGACATGCTCTTGAACTCGGTCGCCATGGGGCGGGTCGAGGGCAAGGTCACGGCCGGGGATGGCGGAGGCCGGGTGGAACTGGCCATGCAAAAGCGGCCCTTTCCCAAGGAGTTCGTGGACATCACCTTCGGCAAGGGCAAAGTGGCGGGCGCTGTGCGAGGATTCCATCTCGACCCGATCATTCGATATCTCAAGCTTCCCTGGCCGGTCAAATCGCCGGCCTGGGGCGATTTTTCCATCGAAAATAAACGCTTCGAAGTCCGGGCCGAATTCAGGGATGACCTGCTGATTCCGGCCTCTGACAGGTTCCCCTTTCGCGGTCCGTTCGGCCTGACCTGGGACGGCAAAAAGAACGTTCGTTTCACATCGGAGGGACTGGAATCGAGTTTCGGGGTACTCGATGTCGAGGGCGACATCGATATCGGCCGCTCCCTCCAGATCACGATCAAGGGAAATATCTCTGATGTTAAGCAGGGACGCCAATTCACGTCCCTGATCTTGAAACAAGAACTCCCGATCCCGGAAATCCGGGGAAGAGGCCGGGCCGAGATCAAAATCCTAGGGGATTTTCGCGCTCCTCAGATCAAGGCCGATTTCTCCCTGGCCCCTGGGGGATACGATCGGTTCGATGCCGAAGCCGCCAGTGGCTCGCTGGAGATCGTGAAGAAAGAGGTCAGCGGAATCTTCAAGGTCCAGGATCCGGACATGCGGGGAAACATCCGTCTTCTTTCCAGGCCCGGCGCTCTCGACGTTCGGATCCAAGCCGACGAGGCGAGACTGGAAGAGATCCTGCCCGTCCTCAAGATCAATGTCCCGCTCGAAGGCCGGGCGGCCGGCGATTTCTCCATTTCGAAAAAGGACCAAGCCCTGATCGTGAACGGGAATTTTTCGAGCGCCCGGGTGAAACTCGCAAAGCAGGAGCTTAAAGACGTCCAAGGAAGATTGGAGTGGACGGAAGGAGCCGGCGTGCTCGCCTTTTCCGGCCTCCAAGCCGGCCTTTATGGCGGGAAGGTCAATGGCTCGGCCTCGGTCGGCCTGAAAAGCCGGGAGTTCGACATCGACATTCAAACTTCGAATATCGACCTCTCTTCTTTTTCGGCCAAGGTCAACGGCCGGTTGAGTTTTGGCCTAAAAGGCAAAGGTTCGCTGGATAAAGATTCGGCGGCGGGAAAATTCGCCGTCAAGGATATCCAGATTGCGGCCTTTGAGCCAGCCGAAGCACGGGGGGATGTGGAGCTGAATTATCTCGACGGCAAGCTCAACGTCAAGCTTAGCGGCGTGCTGGAGCCGGGCCCCAACGATTTCACGATTTCCTTCAGCTATCCGCAGGCTGAGAAGGCCTACCTGGTCAATCTCAAAGGCCATCTCTTCAACTTCGATCTTCTCCTTCCTTGGAAAGGGATTCAGGGCGAAGTGAATTATCTGGCCGAGATCAAAGGCACGGACGGCTCTCCTCAAATCAGCGGTGTTGTCGATTTCAAGGGGGCCGTCTTTCCTTTTCCGGGATTTGCCCATGCCCTGACCGATTATAAAGGCCTTGTCTTCATCCAGAACGACACGGCCTCAATCCGGTCGCTCCAGGGAAAGTTCGGCGGAGGGGACGTTTTTGGCACGGGCGAGATCCGCTTCGGAAAGGGCGGCCTCGAATTCCTGGATGTCCGGGTTGACGGCAAGGACATGGTCCTTGCCCTCTTGGAACGGACGCGGGCCCTGGCCGACGGAACGCTCCGGCTGGTCAAGGATGAGACCCGTTTTTCTCTCACCGGAGATTTTCTCATCAGGAACCTCTCCTGGAAACGGGAGCTCTCGGAGAAGTTCATATTCTCGTCAAAATCCTATTTCGAAGCAAAAAAGGAGAAAGGATTTTTCGACGACATGTCACTCGATATCCGGCTCAGGGCGGATGATAATGCTCTCATCGAAAATTCCTTGGGAAAGATCCAGGCCCGGTTCGACCTGACGATCGCGGGAAACATCGGTTCACCGATCATCCTGGGCGACATCGAAGGGCTGCGAGGTGATGTCTATTTTCAAGACCGGCAGTTCAGAGTGCTCAAGGCGCGGCTGAGCTTTTTCAATCCCATCTCCATCGAACCCTATCTCGATTTCCAGGGGGAGACGTTTCTCAAGGACTACCGGGTTACGTTTTCCCTGAGCGGCCTTGTCGACCGCCTGAAGCCGGAATTCGTTTCGTCTCCACCTCTTCCCCCCGAGGACGTTCTAGCCCTCCTGGCGCTCGGAGAGTCTTTTAAACGCACTTATTCTTATGACACGAGCTCGCAGCTCGGGACCGGGTCGCTTTTGTCCTCCCAGTTCGCAGAGGAAGCCAAGAAGCGGGCCGAGAGGCTCTTCAGCCTCGACCGCTTCCGCATTGATCCTTTCGTTCTGGGAGCCTCGACCGAAATGACGGCCCGCCTGACGGTGGGTAAAAAGATATCCCGGAATATTATTCTTTTATATTCGACCAATCTGACGAGCCAGCGGGAGGAGATCGTCAGGCTGGAATGGGAATTCAGCGGGAACTTCTCTCTCGTCGGCATGCGCGATGAGAGAGGACGGATCAGCTTTGATGCGAAAGTCCGGAGAAGGTTTTAAGGCCGTCCTGTTGGCCCTGATCCTTGGGGCTGCACCGGCGATCTCTGCCGTGAAGCCGGAGATGACGGTCGTCCCCACGATCGCCGGCATTTCAGTCATGGTGGACGGCGGCCCAGCCGGGACGGACATCGAGAACCTCATCACGATTGCCGCGGGTGATCCATATTCAGAGAAGAAAATCGACGCCATTCTCAAGCAGGTCTATCAAACAGGCTTGTTTTCGGACATCCACATCCTCAAAGAAGGGAGGAATGACGTCCGCCTGACGTTCCTCTTGACGCGGCAGCTCCTCGTCCAGAACATCACGATCATCGGAGATAAGGGGCTCTCCCGGAAAAAGCTCCAAGAGAGCTTGTATTCGCTGAGGCGGGACAGCGTCTATACCGAAGAGAAGCTCCAGCGGGCGGCCGAAGAGTTGAAGGAAGCTTTAAGAAAAGAAGGCTATCTCAACTGCGCCATCAAGGCCAGCCGCGAAAAAAAACCGGCTCAGCCCCTGGTCGATGTTGTCTTCGAGGTGACGGCTGGCCGCCAGTTTGCCATCAGAAGCGTTGAGGTCGCCGGAGATGATGCCGAGCGGGTTGCGGCTTTGAAAAGAAGGATGGAAAGCCGCGCGGGTCGGCCTTACATTCCGGCGGTCCTGGATGCTGACACCGGCCGGATCAAGGACTATTACGGCACGCTCGGATACCCGAGGGCTGAGATCGTTCTCGAGAGCCCGGAATTTTATGAGGCTGAGGGTACCGTTTCGCTGGTCCTCAAGGTCATCCCCCATGAGCGGATTCGCATTTCGATCCAGGGGGCTAAAGTCCCTGAAAGCCTGGTCCGGCCGATCTGGGAGGAGCGCATCTTCGAGGAATGGGGGCTCGTCCAGTCCGAAGCCCGGGTCCTTTCTTACCTGCGAAACCAGGGATATGTTTTCGCCACGGCCAAGTCTTCCATCGAGAAATCCGCCGGCGAGCTCCGCATCGTCCACGAAGTGAACTTGGGCCGGAAGTATACGATCAACGAGGTCGACTTCGAAGGCTACCATTCCTTCACTCCCCTGGAGCTCAAAAAAGAGCTGGGCCTTGGTCTCAGCTTCGCGTTTCTGGGGGGGATCGATGGAGAGAAACTCTTCGAGCTGCCGGCGCACATCGAGCGGTTGTACAAGACGAAAGGCTTTAGCGAGACTCAAGTGGACCTGAACTTCAGGATTGTCGGAGCCGCGATGCGGGCCATCTATCAGATCGAAGAAGGCCCGCAGCAGACAATCGGCCGCCTGACTTTCAACGGCGCTTCCTTGTTCAGCGCTGGCGCGCTCCAGGCGCAAATCGGGAGCGCCGAAGGCGGGCCGTTTTATCAGCCTAACGTCCAAAAAGACATCGGGCGCCTGGAAACATTCTATCTCAACCAGGGCGTCCGGGAAACGAGCATCACGGCCGCGGTGGAAAGGATCGGTGAGAACCTTTTCGCGGTCGCCTTCGACATCTCGGAAGGCCGCCGGGTGAAAATCGAACGGATCGTCGTCACGGGCAACAAAGCGACGCGGCGGAGCACGATCGATCGGGAGCTCAAGATCAAGGAAGGAGATCCGGCCTCCGCGGAGAGGATCCTGGAGACGAAGAGGGGGCTGGAAAAGCTCGGCATTTTCGCCGAGGTGAAGATTGAGGAGATCCCGATCTCCGCCGAGGCCGAAGACGTGGTCATCAACCTCCGCGAAGGCGAGCGCAATTATATCAGCTTAGGCGCGGGTCTCGAAACGAAGAACGAGACGCAGAGCTTCGAGATCTGGGAAAACGGCCTCCGGCCTCGTGTAACCGCGGAGCTCATCCTGGGCAATATGTTCGGCCGGGCCTCCCAGCTTAGCTTCGTCACGCAGTCCAGCCTGAAGGAAACGCGGGGCGTCATTTCCTGGGAAGACCGGTACCTCTTCGGCCTTCCGCTCCAGACGGCCGTCATTGCCTGGCTGGAGCGGGAAGAGCGGGTGAGCTACGGCTATGATCAGAGGGGCATCAGCTTCTCTGTGATCAAGCCGACCGCCAAGGACTGGGTCTCGTTCACGATGCTCCGCTGGGCGAGCACGACACTGTATTTCTTGGACGTGGCTGAATCCCAGGTGGACCGGCAGCATTTTCCTTTCTCTTCGACGTCGATCTCCGAAAGCTTGATCCGGGACCGCCGCGACGACTCGTTCAACCCCGAACGAGGTTCTTTTTTCAGTGCCGTTGTGGAATGGGCTTATCCGTTGTTCAAGGCCGAGTCGGATTTCCTGAAGAGCTTCGTGAAATACCAGAGGTTCGTCCCGTTGTCCAGGAGCCTGAATTTCAGCGCGACCGCCCGGGCGGGACTCGGCACGGGATGGATACCGATCCATGAACGGTTCTTCGGCGGCGGAAGTAATTCGTTCCGCGGCGAGCATTTCGACCAGCTCGGGCCTAAAGATCCGTCTTCACAAAAGCCGGCCGGCGGAAAAGCCCTGCTCCTCTTCAACTTCGAGCTCCGGTTTCCGCTGTTTCCGTCCGTGCCGAACCTCGCCGGCGCCACGTTCTGCGACATGGGCAATGTGTTCGCTGCACGGAGCGATGTGCGTATCGCCGACCTCCAGGGGGCCGTAGGATTGGGAATCCGCTATCGCACTCCGCTGGGGCCCGTGCGGATCGACTTGGGGTGGAATCTCCATTCTCCCGAGCAGAGGAAACAACCCATCATGTTCATTACCATCGGAAACGTTTTTTAGAATGAAAAGATACGAGAGGGCAGTAATTTTGACGGCCGCCGTTATGTTGGCCGCGACGATGGCGTCCGCGGTCCCGAGCCAAACCGAAACCGTGAATTGCATCGTCGCTGTCGTGAATAAAAAGATAATCACGCTGACCGACGTCAAGCTTGTCGAGGCCTTCGGCTTTTTCGAGACGAAGGCGATCCCGGATGCCCGGGAACGCCGCCGTTTTCTCCTCGACAAGCTCATCGACCAAAAAGTCGTGATCGACATCGCCTGGGAGAAAGCGCCAGTGGACCAGGCCAAGGTCGAGGACGAATTGAACCAGCTCCTGGCCAGGCTCGGAAGAGATGAGGCGAAACGCCGGATCGAAGAATTCGGCCTGGAGGCGGCGGACCTCAAGCCTTTTTTAGAAGAAAAAGTTCTCGGCGAGATGATCATCGCCAGCCGGTTCGGCCGAAGCACCGGCGTCACCCTCCGGGAGATCGAAACCTATTATGCCGAGACATATGCGCCAGGCCAAAAAAAGCTGGGACAGGATCCGAAACCCCTGATTGAGGTCCTCAAGACCATTGAGGCAGAGATCAAAAAAAATAAGGTCGAAACCCAGGTCGCGCACTGGATCAAGAATCTCCGTCAGCAGGCCGAGATCGAGGTTCGGCCAGACTGCTTGAATAAATGAGGTTCTCTTCCATCTTGGGCAGGTAAGCTTGATGTTTCGCCGGATTTTAGGAGAGAAGGTTTATCCATTGGCCGGAAGAGATCATCCCCCTTCACTCATCTTTTGGAATAGGG
>JALHTW010000157.1 GCA_022866045.1 Candidatus Aminicenantota bacterium
CGTCCAGGGCGTATTCAAAAAGCTTGAGAAGTACCGCAGATTCGAGCTGGTAGACGATAGCATCGAGATCAGCTTCTTCCAGAACGGGGAGCGGATCGCTCTCGACGGGGAGTTTATAATCCGGATCATGACCAGGGTCCTGGAGAATGTCAAAAAGCTTTCTCAACAAAAGCCGGCGCAGATGGAATCCACGAAATACCAGTTCTTCCTCAAACAGGAACTGATCAATTATCAGGAAGCTATGAGGGAGGTCATCCTTCGCTGCCTGAAGATGTGCGAAAAAGAATCCTGCTTTCTGCCTCAGTACACGTCTGAGATCTTGAACGTGACGGTCCTCAAGGACATCCTCGAAAAGCTCAACATGGACAACTGGAACAACCCGGACGATGTCCGTTCTTTTGAAAGCTTTGTCGGCCAGCTGAAAGACGCCCTTTATAAAAAAATCACGCCCCCCGCGTCTTACCTCAAATCCCTCATCGAAGAGATCGAGGGCTGATCTTTCTTTCAGTTGGGCGCAACGTCCCGTTTTTCCAAGGAAAGCAAGTAACTCTGGAGGAGTTGTTTATCCTCTTCCGAGAGGTCCCGGAACTTCAGCCCCGTGTAGAAATAGGCGGAGTTTGGGGAAGCCTTCTTGGAATACATTACCTCGCCCTTCAAGGTATTGGCTCGGTTGCCCAGGATCAGGAAGATGTCGAGGATCGTGGCCAGCGGGAACTGCATCTTGGACGAAATCTTCGCCCCGCTCAAACTCAGATCGATGGTATTTGCCACGCAGTGGCTTCCGTTCTCCCTGTAGATGCAGAGCGTCGACGTGAAATGGCGATCGAACATTCTTTTTTCTTGAAAGGCCTTTTCCTCGGCCCCCTCGAGGAGGGTGGTCTTGCTCATCACCGCGGATTTATCCCGGACGAAGGCGCAGACCTTGTTCTTGGTGATCATCGACTCATTGTATTTGAGCGCGGATAATCTCTTCTCCTTTGCTTCGGCCAGGGCGATGTCCGCTTCGTTGGCGATCTTTTTGAGCGCGGCTTTCGTCATGATCTCCCCATCCTCCATATTTTGGGGTGGGAAGAGCGTCACGCCGAAGCTCATCGTGAGATTCTGGCGGGGCTGGAACTCTTCGAACTCGAAGTAATGGTCCTCGACGTTCTTCCGGATGCGCTCGGTGAGGAGCGTCGCCTCCTCGATGTTTTTGACGCCGGTCAGGGAAAAAAGGAACTCTTCCCCGCCGTAGCGGCAGAGGATGTCCTCCTCACGGATCGCGGATTTGAGCACGCCCGCCAACTCGCGGAGGAGCCGGTTGCCGGCTTCGTGGCCGTTGCGGTCGTTGTAATTCTTGAACCAGTCCACGTCGCCCATAACCATCGCCCAACAGTCTGTCTCTTGGCGGCGCTTGCGCTGGGATTCGATCTTTTGGATGACCTTTTCAAAGAACGGGTCCGGACGGAGCAGCCCGGTCAGCGCATCATACTGGATGAGGTTCAGCTTGGTGATGGCGAGAGAGATATGTTCGGAGAGTCCGCGCAGGATCTGCTGGTCTTCCGGATTGAACCCGGACTTCAGGACCTTTTCGTTCTCCGATTTATTATAGACTTCGAGGAGGCCGATGACTTCTTCATCGTCTTTGATGGGTGAGCAAAGGATGTTTTGAAGGGGGACCCTGAGATGGTTCCGATAGCGGCTCGAAAATCTTTCGTCCTGCGCTACGTCGGAGATATTGAGCTCCTGTCCCGTCCTGATGACGAACGAAGCGAAGTCCGGGGCCTGGAATAAGGCTACATGCTTTGTGAAATCGGCGTGGGAGGGAAAGGTGTCGTCCCAAACAAGCGGCTTGAGGTATTTTCCCAGGGTCTCATTTTCCTCGCGGATATAAAGCGAAATGCCGCCGGCCCGGACGAGTTCTTTGATGTCGTAGACGATATCCAGGAGATTATGGACGTCGTTGGCCGCGTAAAGCTTGCGGAGCGTGTTCTCGAAATTTTGTTTGAGCTTCTGGAAGCGGATATACTGGGCTTTCAGGGCGATCCGTTTTTCGAGCTCTTTCACGAGGCTTCCGGAAAGCGTGTTGCTGATTTCCTTGATTGCCGCAGAAGCCTTCCGGAGCTTATCTTCCGCAGATTCCTTGGAATTCGCCAGGCTTTCCACATCGGACTTGAGCCGGGCGTATTCTTGAGCGGTCATCAGAATCCTCTGACACCGGGTGAGGTCGGCGGGCTTTCCGGAAATGAGGATGTAATCGACGAACCGGTCCAGCGGCCAGCGCCGGATGGCCTCTTTGAGCTTGTCTTCGGAGCGCCCGGTCAGGATGAGGCAGGGAGAAGCTAGGAGGTTGGCTCTTAAGGCGGGATCATCGGCCAGTTCGGCATCGACTAGGATGAGGCTAAAAGACATGGAATTCAGAAGGGAAAGGCTTTTTTCCAGGGAAGGCGAGACATAGACAGGCCCGATCTGCTGGCTGAATTTGAATAAAAATTCGCGTTCTTCAGGATGAGAATTGAAAATCAGAACTTTACCCACAGTTCCTTTTCCTTTTGGGGTCAAACCTTAGCCTCACCAATCATAATAGCGATTTCTTTTCCCCAAGTCAACTTTTTATCGTCTGACGCGGCCCGAATTTTTGCTATCTTCTGAGGGGATATGGTATATTCACTCCGCAAAAATTGCAAGCAAAACGAGGAGGCAGCCATGGCCGCGCATCCGAAATCCTATAAACCCTTGCGGGCGCCGAGAGGGACCAAGCTTCAGACGAAAGGCTGGTCCCAGGAGGGCGCGCTCCGGATGTTGATGAACAACCTGGACCCCGAAGTCGGTGAAAAACCCCAAGAACTCATCGTTTATGGCGGAACGGGCAAAGCCGCGCGGAACTGGGAATGTTTCTGGGCCATCGTCGAAAGCCTGAAAAAGCTCGAAAACGACGAGACCCTCGTCGTCCAGTCCGGAAAGCCGGTGGCCGTTTTTAAAACGCATACCGAGGCACCGCGCGTCCTCATCGCCAACGCTCTTATCGTCCCCAAATGGGCCACCTGGGATGAGTTCCGGCGTCTGGAGGCTATGGGGTTGACGATGTACGGCCAGATGACGGCCGGAAGCTGGATCTACATCGGGACGCAGGGCATTCTCCAGGGCACATATGAAACGCTGGCGGCCGTGGCCAAAAAACACTTCGGCGGCAGCCTGAAGGGACGGATGACACTTTCGGCGGGCCTCGGCGGCATGGGCGGCGCCCAGCCTCTGGCGGTCACGATGAACGATGGCGTGGCGATCGTGGTCGAGGTCGACCCGCAGAGGATCAAGCGCCGGCTCGATACGAAATATGTGGATACGATGGTCGAGCATCTGGATGAGGCGCTCAAGCTGGCCTATGATGCCGCGAAAAAAGGCCTGCCGCTGTCGATCGCCCTCCTCGGCAACGCGGCCGATGTCCTGCCCGAGTTCGTCAGGCGCGGCATCACGCCCGATGTCCTGACCGACCAGACATCCGCCCATGATGAGCTTAACGGTTACGTGCCCCACGGCATGCCTTATGCAGATGCGCTCCGGCTGCGGGCGAAGAACCCCGCCGAATATATGAAGCGCTCCTATGAATCTATGGCCGTCCATGTCCGGGCCATGCTCGAACTCCAAAAAAGGGGAGCCAGGGCCTTCGACTATGGAAACAACATCCGCGGTCAGGCCCAGAAGGCCGGCGTGGCGGACGCTTTCGAGATCCCAGGGTTCGTCCAGGAATACATCCGGCCCCTTTTCTGTTTGGGGAAAGGGCCGTTCCGCTGGGCCGCGCTTTCGGGAAGGCCCCGGGATATCTTTATTACGGACGAAGCCGTGCTCAAGGAATTTCCCGAAGACGAGGCGCTTGAACGCTGGATCCGGAAGGCGCAGAAGCAGGTCAAGTTTCAAGGTCTTCCGTCGCGCATTTGCTGGCTGGGATACGGCGACCGGGCGAGGTTCGGAGCCATCATCAATCAGTTGGTCAAGAAAGGCAAGATCAGCGCGCCGATCGTCATCGGACGGGATCATCTCGACGCCGGCTCAGTGGCCTCGCCCAACCGGGAGACTGAGGGCATGAAGGACGGCTCGGACGCCATCGCGGATTGGCCCATTCTCAACGCCTTGTTGAACGCGGTGAGCGGCGCGTCGTGGGTGTCTGTCCATCACGGCGGCGGCGTCGGGATCGGGCTTTCCATTCATGCCGGGATGGTCATTGTTGCCGATGGTCTGAGCACGACCGCGAAGCGGTTGGAGCGCGTGCTGACGGTCGATCCCGGGCTGGGCGTGGCCCGCCACGCAGACGCGGGCTATGAAGACGCGATCGAATTCGCGAAGCGGACGAAGATCAAGATCCCCGGGCTTAAAAAAGGATAGCTTCGGGATCGTCAACAAAGAATAACGTCCCGCCGGAAAAACGTCAACCCGGAGTTGACGCTTCTTCGTTGTCTTTTCCCAGACACTCTTTAACTCCTTTATATTCAGCCTATTGCGATCTTCTTATTTCCTTTCTATTTGGCACGGGAATTGCTTTTTAGTCCGGCCGAAAGGAGTTTTTCAATGAACAAATTCATTAAATCTTGGACGGGACGCGCCGTTGGGTGGGTCCTCATTGTTTCTTTTGTCTGGGTCTTGTCCGCGGTTCATTTGACGGCCGCGAGCGCTTCGGACGGGGATTTTTGCGAAAGAGTCTTGCTCACGTGCGTGGCCGAAGCCATCGTCGCCGGGCTTTTTTCTTTGGGAGCGTCGTTCGCCATATTCCTGAGCTTTTGTTTGATCGGGTATGACTTTTGCGAAAGGTATATCGAAAGATATATGTAAGGAGAATGCCATGACTTATCATCATCGCCGAACCATCGCTCTCTTAGTCTGCCTTCTCGTCGCATCCGGGTCCTTCCTCGGCCTTATCGCCGCAGAGCCAGGAGCCGGCGTATGCGAGAGGGCCTTTTTCGAATGCCTCAACGATCCCCTGAATCAGGCCATGGGCTATCTCGGGATGATGTATTGCGGGATTGGCTACGGTTTTTGCAAGAAATACATCGATCCGGCTTAGCCGGCTTCGGCCTTGGGAAAAAACGGCGTCCCGGACGTCTATTAAAAGGGAGAGTGGAACATGAAGATCCGAACACTGTGGATTTCAGCGGTCCTCCCGGCGGTCTTTTTGGGGACGGCCTTTTTGGGTCAGGCCGGGGCTGCGATCAAAAAAGTCGCGCTCGAAGAAGTGCTTTCCATCGGGGGCCTGGATGACGAGACGCTTTTCCAATGGACCGGAGTGGCTTCGGACGCCGAAGGGTTCATTTATGTCCTGGATGCCATGGACTATTCGCTCAAGAAGTTCGACCCTCACGGAAAGCTCGTCAAAAAGACGGGACGAAAAGGGCAGGGCCCCGGGGAATTCATAGCCCCCCGGCTTTTGGACGCGTCGCCGAATTTTCTCTATGCCACAGACCAGAATGTCGCCGGCGTTTTTGTCTTCGACCGGGAATTGAATTTCAAAAGGACGATCCCCTGTCCATCGCTCGTCGCCTATCTCAAAGCCCTCGGCGACGACGCCGTGGCCGTCTTGACCATGGGATTTCAGGAGCCCGGGAAGATCCTTGTCTTGAACGGCGAAGGAAGGATCCTCTCCGAACTCGCCTTCGCTGACAAGGCCCCGGGCCTCCTGATGGATTCGGTCAGCTTCGTTCCCGACGGCCGGGGCCAGCTCTACCTTGCCTATCTGTTCCAGGACCGCGTCGAGAAATGGACGTTGGATGGAAAGCGCCTGTGGTCGAAGAAATTGCTGGGCGTGAAAAAAGTCGAAAAGAAGAAGATCTCGTCGTTGACTCTGCCGGGAGAAACATGCTTCAAGGACATCGCCCTGGACGGGCGCGGCCAAGTCTTTGTCCTGGGCGGGCGGCTCTCCAAGTCGCCGAGCCGCGATGTCTATGTTTTGAGCCCGGGAGGGGAGCACCTCACGACATTCACCCTGCCCGATACCAGCCACTGTCTTTACATCGACCGGGACAATTTTCTCTATGCCCGGGCCAACGACGGCATCACCTTGAAGAAATACAGGATCCTCTATGATTGAATTGAGCCGCGGAAAACGAGGAATTTCACGGATGATTCTTCGGACCGCCCTGGCCATGACGATGACAGCGGTTATGATGGCGAATTTTCTCTCGCCTGAAGCAGGCCGGGGCGCGTCGTCCGCAGCGCCTGAACGCGGCCGGAGCGCCTGCTGGATTCTCATGGACATCGAGAGCTTCTTCTGCGCTCCGTGCCTCCAGCCGCTCCTGGACTTTTGCCGCGCCCTGCCCGCCCGTGTCCAAGAGGAGCGGGTCAAAGGCATTCTCGCCTACGGCGCTCCGGAGGGGAGAGAGCGTTCCGAACGCCGGATGCTCATCGTCCGGAAAAAATGGCAGGGTTTCAAAAGCGCCAATGGCCTCCGGTTTTCCGCGGTTGTGGACAGCGGTCATTTTTTTCAAGGAATCTTGACCGCGGCTGTTGTGGTCCTTCTGTTCGATGAAGAAAGACAGATGCTCAAAAAATATTCGCTGCCGCTTCGACCGGGCCAGCTTGAAGAGATTACCGGGTCACTGTTGAACTGATAAGAAATCACGGCGAGCCTGCTCTCCAGCCCGGATTCGATAAAATTCTATGGAGCGCGAAAATGATTCAGCCGACACGGATCAGGCGGCTCAACGCCAGAGAGATCAAAAAGGCCGACTTCGTCCTCTACTGGATGCAGGCGTCGCAGCGGACCGAAAGCAATCATGCCCTGGAATATGCCGTTCATAAGGCCAACGAGCTTGGCCAGCCCCTGGTCGTCTTTTTTGGGCTCACCGAGGGATATCCCGAAGCCAACGAACGGCATTACACGTTCATGCTCGAAGGCCTGGCCGAGGTGAAGTTAAAGCTCGAGAAAAAAGGCATCCGTTTCGTCGTCCGATGCGTCTCTCCGGAGGTCGGGGCCAATGAAATGTCTCAAAGGGCCTCGCTCGTTGTGACGGATAGGGGGTATCTGAAGGTCCAAAAAGCCTGGCGGGCCAAAGCGGCCGCCGATATGGACTGCCCTCTCATCCAGGTCGAAAGCGATGCCATCGTGCCCGTGGAAGAGGCTTCCCCCAAAGAGGAATATGCGGCCGCAACGCTCAGGCCGAAGATCCGGAAAAAGCTTCCGGATTACCTTGTCGCCTTGAAAGAGGGCAAGCCCATTAAAGATTCTTTGTCCCTGGATTTTGACCGGTCTTTGGACCTCGATGATGTTCAGCGTGTCCTCGGCCTTCTCCGCGTCGACGCGAGCGTCGAAAAAACGAACTTCTATAAGGGAGGCGCGGACCAGGCCAAAAGACACCTTCAAAGCTTCCTCGGGGAAAAGCTCGATCATTTCCGTGACCTCCGAAATAATCCGACCTTGGATTATCTGTCGCACTTGAGCCCGTATTTGCATTTCGGCCAGATCTCGCCGTTATCTGTCGCCCTCAAGACCATGGAAACGGAGAGCCCGGGCAAAGAGGCGTTCCTCGAAGAGCTCATCGTCCGCCGCGAGCTAAGCCTGAATTTCGTCCATTATAACGAGCTCTATGATGTTTATGGGGGGATACCGGCCTGGGCCCAAAAGGCGCTCGCCGCGCATCAGGATGATCCCCGGCCCCGCATCTATTCCCGCGCAGAGCTTGAATCCGGCCAGACCCACGACCCATATTGGAACGCGGCCCAGCTCGAAATGATCATCACCGGCAAGATGCACGGCTATATGCGGATGTACTGGGGCAAGAAGATCATCGAGTGGAGCCGCACGCCGGAAGAAGCGTTCCGGACAGCCCTTTATCTCAATAACAAGTATGAGCTCGACGGGCGGGACCCGAACGGCTACACGGGCGTCGCTTGGTGCTTCGGCAAACACGACCGGCCTTGGCAGCCAAGGCCGGTCTTTGGCGGCGTCCGATACATGAACGACCGCGGCCTTCGTCGCAAGTTCGACGCCGACCAATATGTCCGGATGGTCGAGCGCCTGCGGAAATAGCAGCCTATTGTCCTCGTGCCAAAAG
>JALHTW010000158.1 GCA_022866045.1 Candidatus Aminicenantota bacterium
ACTGATAGCCTTCTGGGCCAGGTCGATCCCTTTATCGAGAGGATCTTTGTCTAAGATGATGCGGCTCACATAAGCGCTGTAGGAATTCGCGTCCTCCGGGAATCTTGCCAGGTACTCTTCAAAAAACTTAGTCGCCTCTTCTTTCGGGGCGGTCCGTGTGTAATAAGAGCTCAACCGCGTGTAGGCCTGCTTGACGATCGGGCTGTCAGGGTATTTTTTGATAAACGCCTGGAACAGGGAGGCGTCGGGCGGCCGCTTTGATATCGCCATGGCGGCCAGGTTGAATTCGGCGCTCTGCGTATAAGAGACTTTCTCGTTCTGGACCTCGGTCATTCCCTTTTTCCCTTCGGGGTCAAGAGCGATGACCTGCTTGTAGAATTCAGTGGCCTTCTCCGTGTTGCCGCGGCGATCGTATTTTCCGGCCATTTTGAAGATGACTTCGATGCTTTTGGGATCTTTGGCGTATTGTTCGCTCAGACTCTTGATCGTATCGACTCCCGCGAGCACCTTATTAACCTGATCCTGGTATTTCTCGGCCGGCGGCCCATAGCCAACGATCCAATCGACCTCGGAACCGTCCGGATCGAGGAAAAGCACGGTCGGCGTGCCCCGGATGCCGAACTTGTCGAACATGGCTTTTCCGTCGGCCTCTTGGATGACGGCCTGGAACAGGACGAAATTCTTGGTCAGATAATCCTGAAATTTGGAGTTTTCGAGGAACTGCTCACCGAGCAGTTTGCAGCCCCCTCAGGTGTAGGACGTGAAGTCGAGGAGGACTTTTTTGTTTTCGGTTCTAGCCTTAGCCAGGGCTTCGTCGAGAGTACCCTTGAAGAAATTGCTCTGGGCAAAGGCCGTCGAAGCGAGAAGAATAATCATCGAAAAAGCTGAGATTTTTTTCATTCTCACCTCCTTCGGAAAATATACATGAAAACGATCCGGGCTTCAAGGGCCAATTTCAGAAGATAAAGTCCGGGTATTGATGAAGCCAGAAACATATCACCTTATTGTGGGGCATCTGACCCTCTCCCGCTCATTGTACTACCTGGACAATGAGAATCCTAGAGGGTTCGGATTTCATTAGGATCATTTATGACGATTCCAAAGCTGGATGAGATGGGAAAAAATCTCGAGTCATAATAATGCAGGGATTCCTATTCAGGGCAGGACCAGACCGTCGAAAAGGCGGACGATCCTCTGGGAGTGGGCGGAAATGCGGTCGTTGTGCGTGACCATGACGATGGTCCGGCCCTCCTTCCAAAGCTCGGTCAGGATGTCCATGATCTCCTCTCCGCTCCGAGAGTCGAGGTTCCCCGTCGGCTCGTCGGCGAGCAGGATGGGCGGGTCGTTGGCCAGAGCCCGGGCCAGGGCGATCCTCTGCTGCTGCCCTCCGGAGAGCTCCGAGGGCCGATGTTCGCGCCAGTCGTAGAGCCCGATAGCTTTCAGGAGTTCAGTGACCCGTTCCTTGCGCTTCCGGGCGTTTTTTCCATCGAAGAGCAGTGGGAGCTCGACGTTCTCCCAGGCGGTAGCGTATGGTAGAAGGTTGAAGTTCTGGAAGACGAAGCCGATCTTGCGGTTGCGCACGGCCGCCAGCTGATCGAACGACAGGCCCGCCACGCGGTCGCTGTCGAGCACGTACTCCCCCTCCGTCGGCGTGTCCAGGCAGCCGATGATGTTCATGAGCGTCGACTTTCCCGAACCCGAAGGCCCCATGATGGAGATGAATTCCCCCCTCTCGATCTTCAGAGAAACGCCCTTGAGCGCCTCCAGGGATTGGCTGCCCATCCGGAAGACTTTCTTGATGCCTTCGAGTTCGATCATGGTGACCCCCTATTCATAGCGGAGTGACTCGATGGGATTCGACCGCGACGCGCGCAGCGCCGGGAAGATCCCGGAGAGGAAGACGAGGACGCCCAGGATGATCACGTAGGCGACGAAGATCCGCAGGGAAAAAATCGGGCGCAAGAGATAGGCTTCGATCCCGAACGACTCATAATTGACCGGGATGAGCCGGATGAGGTGGACGATATTGAAGGCGGCGATGAATCCCCAGAACGTCCCTTTGGCGAAAATGAACATCGTCTCCAGAATGAACTGCTGGATGATGATCCGCCGCCGCGCCCCGATCGCCAGCTTGATGCCGATCTCCTTGGTTCGCTCCTTGACGACGGCATACATCAGGTTGGTGACACCCACGGCCCCGATGAGCAGCGTCAGCCCGCCGATGATGCCGAGGAAGATCTCGATGCCCTTGAAAATGGCCAGGCCCTCCTTAGAGTCCTCGATCGTGTTCCAGACGCCGAGGGCGTAGCGGTCGGCGGCGTCGAAGCGATATTTCCGGCCGAGCAGGACGCGGACCCGTTCCGCGACCAGCTTGGACTGCTCGGGCCCCCGCGGTTGAATGTGGATGCGATCGATCTCCCGCTGGCTGTCGATCATCGAAAACGATGAGAAGGGGAGGTAGATCTGGTCGGCGTCGGGCCCCTGGTACATCGAATCCTGGAGCTTTTTCATCAACACGCCGATAACGGTGAAGGGGACGCGGTTGATGACGATCTCCTTCCCGACGGGATCTTCGGTCCCGAACAGGTCCTTCGCGACGTTCCAGCCGATGAAGGCGATCTTCCTCCCCAGCGCGTTGTCGTCGGCGTTGATGAAGCGGCCGCCCATCTGGGGCACCTGGGTGCGCATCAGGGCGAATTCGGCCGTCGTGCCGTGAACGCTGCGGTTGACTTCCTTACCGCCCGCGGAAACTTGCCAGTTGTTGTACGATTCCGGGACAATGCGCAGGGCTTCCGGGATCCTTTCCCGGAGATAAGCGATATCCTCCCGGTAGAGGCGGATCGGCCGGCCTTTGGGAAGCCCTTCGAAGGTCAGCGAGGCCTGGCCGCCGGTGATCATGATCAGCGTCTCGCCGAGCCCGCTGAAGCTGACCCTGAACTGGGTGGACATGCCCTGACCGAAGGCCAGCAGGAGGAGGATGGAGAGCGTGCCCCAGAAAAGGGCGAAGGTGATGAGCGCGGCCTTCTTCCGGCGCTTGCGGAACTCGTTCCAGAAAAAGCGGGGCAGCGTCAGGTTCATCCTATTTCCTCAACCTATTTTCTCAACGCCGCGATCGGGTCGGTCGAAGCGGCCGTCCGGGCGGGGAGCATCCCGGCGACGACGCCGATCACGAGCAGGATAAGGACCGTCGAAACGATGACGAGTGGATTCAGGACCGGCATTCCGATGAACTCGACGAAGCTGCCCGTGGGGAACGCTTTGACCGCCTGGAGCGCGCCGGCCGAAAGACCGAATCCGACAAGCCCGCCGAGGAGCATGATCATAAGCGACTCGCTGAAAAACTGCCACAGGATCGTCCTCCGGCGGGCGCCCACGGCCAGCTTGATGCCGATCTCGCGGGTCCGTTCCTCGACGACCACGCGCATGATGGATGCGACGCCGACGCCGCCGACGAGGAGCGTGAACGAGCCAATGACTCCCAGGAAGACGGTGAAGGCCAGGAAAAAGGTCGTGAACTGCTTCTCAAAATCCATGGTGTCCCAGGTGAAGATAGCGTCTGGGTCGGCGGGGTTGAAGCCGAGGAGCTTCGAGAGGTGCTTCTTGATGTCCTCGGTGACCGCTTTGCTCCGGCCGAGGTCGAGCGGACGGAAAATGAAGTTCGAAACGTATTTGTATCCGTAGAGCGTCGAGAACGTCGTCCAGGGGATGAAGGCGCAGCGCTCGTCGCGCTGACCGTTGTAGTTGGAATTCTGCGACTTTTTCAGCATCACGCCGACGATGGTGAAGGGAACGCTGTCGATGAAGATCGTTTGGCCTATGACCTCCCCGCTCCCGAAGAGGTCCGCCGCCAGGACGTCGCCGATCATGCAGACCCGCTTGCGGCCGGCCATGTCCTCGGGGTTGATGAATCGCCCCTTCTCGGCGATCGTGTTGCGCATCCGCTCGAACCCGGGATTGACGCCGCGGACGGTGTTCCGGAACTCCTTCCTCCCGTAGCTGATGAGGCGGCTGCCGACGAACTCGGGACTGATCACTTCGATGCCGGGGACCTTGTCCGGGATCTCTTCTACCATCTCGGGTGTGACTCGCACAGGCTTGCCCTTGAGAAATCCCTGCCAGGGAAGGGTCGTCCGCGAGGGGAACATGAGAACGATGCCCTGCCCCATGCCGTGAAACCGCTTGATCTGGGCCTTGCCGACGGAATCGCCGAAGGCGATGAGCAGAACGACGGAAAACGTGCCCCAGACGACGCCGGACAGGGTCAGGCTGGTCCGAAGGGGCTGGCGGATGAGGTCCCGGACCAAGTTGCGAAAGAAGATGCCGATCATGGGCCCGGCTTATTTGATCTCGCGGGGGGGCCGCTCGACGACCTTATCGCCTTCCTTGACGCCGGACAGGATCTCGATGTTCAGCCCGTCGGACAGGCCGGTCTGGATTTCGACTTTCTTAGTCTTCTCGCCCTGACCTTCGGGAACCTCCACGAACCGCTTGCCGTTCTCGAAGATGACCAGCCGCTCGGGGAGCATGAGGACCTGTTTGCGGTCGCGGATGCGGATGCTCGCCGTGGCCGAAAAACCGGCCCTTAAGGTCGCCCCGGCGGGATTGCTGATGGAGATCTCGATGTCGAAGAGGGTGGCGTTCCCTTCCTTCTTTGCCTTCGGATAGATCCGGGCGACCTGTCCGGAGATCTTCGCATCGGGCAAGGCCCCGATCTGGATCTCGGCCTCCATTCCGGAAACGATCTTGCCCACATCGATCTCGTCCACGGTGCCCTTGAACCGGAGGCTCTGCATGTCGGCCAGGGAACAGAGCTCGGTCCCGGGCTGATAGTTGGTCAGCGGCACGACGGGGTCTCCCTGGAATACGCTCTGCGACAGGATGATGCCGGTGGCCGGGGCCTTGATGATGGAGTTGATCTCCACGTTGGACATGCTGATCCGACCCTTCTCGAGGAGCTCGAGCCGATCCGCGGCGATCTTGTACCGGAGATTCGCTTCTTGGTAGGAGCTTTCGACGGCTTCCATGTCGGACTGGGAGATCAAAGACTTTTTGAACATCTCCAACTGCCGCTCCCAGTCGGCCTTCAGCTTTTTCATGGTCACTTCGGTCAATTCCATGCTCCGGCGGGCCTCGACGTATTCGAGCGGCGTGGGGTTTGGGGAGATTTTGAAGAGGGGCGCGCCCACCCTCACTGCGTCGCCCACCTTGAAGAGCACCTCGGACACGATCCCGGGGATGGTCGATTTGACCTTGGTCTCCCGCTCGGGCTCGATCGTCCCGACGGCTAAGGCCTTTTCCTGGATGTCGCCCCGGGTGACGGCGACGAGCTTCGTCGTCTCTTTTTTCTTGCCGCAGGCCAGGAGGAAATAGAAGAACATCAGGATAAAAAGGGCGGCGATGCCGCGCAGAATCCACTTTTTCATGGCATACCTCGACTCAATCAATCCTACCATTATAGACGAATTGGCGGCCGAAAAGGTTTGGATATTTGGAAAAAATGGCGCAAGACTCGTTCCGGTAGCCATATCCCCGATTTCCGCTCACCGAATTTCGGCAATGCGTTTACTGTTACCGAAGTTCAACGGACAGAACATCCGGATGCTGGATCTCAATCAATCCATTCAATGGTCACGGCTTTGCCCAGCTTCCTGAATTCCGGGTCGCCGGTGACGAGGACCGCGTTTTCCCGGATGGCGGTAGCGGCCGCGAAGCAATCCGCAAACGATAGGGCATGCTTTGCCTTGAGGCGGGCTGCCGCGATGACGTTATCGAATGAATTATCGAGCACGGAGATCGGAAGGCCGGGCAAGACGACGCTCAGGAAATACTCGGCGGCGCGGTCTCCGCGTTGGCGGGACAGAATGTAAAAGACCTCCCCGACGTTTACAGCGTTCATGAAAACCGGGGCATCTTCGGTCGCGAGCAAGTCTTGGATTCTTGCGTAAGCGCCCTCTTTCTCGAGAAACGCGAGAAGAGCGTAGGAATCAAGAACCTTTTTTTTCTTCACGGCGGGATTCCTTCCGGCGTTCCTTGAGCAGAGCCCTGGTCAGCGATGGGCCGCCTTTGAACAGGCCGCAAAAGGACTCGGCTGGCTTCTCCGGCAAGGGACGGATCTCGATATGGTCGTCGACGGCTTCGACGACAACCCGCGTGCCGGCCCTGATGCCGACCCTATCCCGTTCTTTCTTGGGGATGACGACTTGGCCTTTCGCCGACGTCACGACAATCGGCATGGTTGAACTCCTATCCATTTTGTTGAACGATTCTTCTTTTAGTATAACCATGCCTTGAGCTTTTGTCAATCCGCGCAGGCGAAATCATTCCCCGACGGATCTCTCTTGGATGGACGCCGGCTGTCCGCAGAATTCTCATTACGAGGACATCATACCCGTCCCCTCGATGATTGAGGGGAAAGTTGAGTCAAAGACGCCCACTCGGCCAGCGCATCCAAAAACCAAATTCTTATTCTCAATTTAAGGATAGGAATCTCCTTTTTCGCGCCGCGCGCATCCGCCGGCCATAAGGGTTGGATCTGCTGCCTCCCATCACCAAATGATGATATCGCCGGCTGCGGGGCGTAGTCAAGAACCAACAAAACAGCCGGAATAGGGCCTTCGCCCTGGATGACCGGTCCGCACTGCCGAGAATTCCCCCGATCTGCCGATCTTCCAAAAAGTCCCTTTAGCAGAATTCACACAAAATGCTTGACAGTACCGTCTCCCCGACATAGAATTTATTCATAGCGCTCCAGGCGATTCGCATTCTTTGTCTCCCTAGAAGGGAAAACGGGGCGAAGAAACCCGGAGCCGGAGGGAGACATCATGAGATTCATTAAGATTGCGGCCGTGGCCCTGCTCATCGCCGTTCTTTCGTCCTGCGCCCAGCTCTTTATCGGCAACGCCAAGACCAACGTCGAAGCAAACAACGAAACCATAATTACCCCGGAGCTGAAAGCTCTGCTTCGGGCCGTCCCCAAGCCGAAGATCGTCATCCGCGTCGCCAATCCTTCGACCAACGTGACCGAGGCGGACAGGTTCAACTCCTATATCAACGAGATCGAGAAAGTGTTCCTTCAAAAAGGCTACACTGTCCGCGACCGGGCCCTCCTGGAGAACCTCATGCGGGGTGGAAACATCGATTACAAGGGCATCAAGGACAAGATCGATACTGACCTGATCATCGATATCCTGGCCTTGAATTTCGACAACTCGACCCAGGCCCACACATTCTACAACAAGACGACGCAGAAAGAAGAGCCGTTCGCCACGGCGCTGACTTACATCGAATGCGGCATAGCCACCCTCGAATGCCGGGTGACTATCGTCAACCGCGGCCAGTTGGGCGGGCTGTTCACCCTGCGAACCTCGCCGTGCGACATACAAGCAGAAGAAGCGAGGTTCTACGTCGACGGATTCCGCCAGAAGATGGCCTGGGTGGGTCGAGAAGCATCGGGTATGTTCCCGGTTCTGCGCGCCACGATCGAGGACGAGGGGGGAAAACGGTCATACACCCAATACCTGACCAATCGATTGATCGCTCTCCTGTCCAGCCAATAACAGGAGCAGAATAGCTTTTTTGCGAATGATCCAAACTAAAAATTTACTTTTATTCCAAACCTGAAACCGACTCCTGAGAAGTCGATCTTCGCTTCTCTCACATTCTTGCGAGTAGACCCGGAAGGGGCAACCTCAAACATCCACGCACCCGGATACCAATTTCCGGTATTAGAATCTAGGAGTTCATAATAATAAACCGTTCCGGAACCTGAAGCCATTCTCCCGTTGTCATCAGTTTGAAAAGTTCCCGTGAATCCTCCTATATTGGCATATCTGCCGGAAATTTCATAAATGAACGCGAACTTCGGGTTGATCCATTTTTCCCCCCCAAATCCCGCATAAAAACCGATTCCACTGGCCTTGGCTTCAAAGGAATAGTTGGACCAAGTAGTTTGATAAGTGTATTTTTCAGAAAAGGAGAATTTGGCCGAGTATAAGCCGATCCCGCCAAACAAATAAGAACTGCTTTTCCCTTGGGGAGCAAAAACAGAGGAGAAGGTGTAGTAAATTCCAACCTTGATTGGGACGGCGCTGGCAGCTACATCATTAGACCACGTCTCTTTATCCGAACCGACGAGGAGGATTTGATTGCCGGAACCGAATTTGGTCCCGCCCCGGATATATCCGGTTCCAAGGCTTATGCCGAATTGAGGCGTGAGATAAAGGACAGCATCGGCATCGAACTCATACCCGAAATTGGACGCCAGCGGAAATATTGACTGTTCGAGCTTATCACCGCTATATTTTTCTACATAATCATCGGCTCGCGCTTTGAGACCCTTTAGAAAGGCATTGCCGTCTCCAAGCAATTGATAATTTATCCCTCCCGTGAATTTGAATCCGAATTTGAGCCCCTGTCCCCGGCCGGCGGAACAAAGGAAAAACAAGGTAAAAACGCTCATTCCAAAAATGACGATCGCCTTTTTCAAGCTATTCATTTTTTCCCTCCCTTTGAGATATCTCAAAATATTATTATCAGCGAAATTTGCATGACCGTCAAGCATTCTTAAATATAAGGATTTGTTTTTTCCGAGCGAACTGAATTCCCGCCCTTGCGCTTTATTCTACTCAGTCCCGGATTCGCAGCGTTTTCATTTTATTGAAAAGGGTCTTGCGGCTGACGCCCAAAACCTTCGCGGCTAAAGTCTTGTTGCCGTTCGCTTCCATCAGGACTTTTTCGATCAAGGACTTTTCGGCCTGTTCCGCGGCCTGTTGGGCAGCTCGCTTGAGCGCCCCCCCGGCGGCTGAAGTTTCTGGCTCGTAGCTCAGACCGCTGTCCGGTTCTCCCTCAGAACATCGGGCTCTGATCCTTGGCGGGAGGTTTTTTTCGTCCAAACGCAGGTCGTCGGACAAGACCATCGACTCATAAAGCACGTTCTCAAGCTCCCGGACATTTCCGGGCCAGGCGTAGCGGCGGAGATGCTCCAAGGCCTTTTCCGATATGCCTTCAATCTCCTTCTTCAATTCGCCGCGGTACTTTTTCAGAAAATGCTCGGAGAGAAGAGGGATGTCTTCCGGTCGCTCCCTGAGCGGCGGAAGATGGAGGGACAGCACGGCGAGCCGGAAAAAGAGATCCTCCCGGAAATTCCCTCTTTTCACCTCTTCTTCGAGCTTTTTGTTTGTCGCTGCAATGACCCGGACATCCACAGGGACCGTCTTTGTCCCTCCCACCTTGACGATCTCCCTTTCGCCAAGGGCACGCAACAGCTTGACCTGGGCGGCGAGGGACAGCTCGGCGACCTCGTCCAGGAAGATCGTCCCCTTATGGGCGAGCTCGAACTTCCCTGTTTTTTCCGACTTGGCATCCGTGAATGCCCCTTTGCTGTGCCCGAAGAACTCGGATTCGATCAGGTCGCGCGGGATCGCCCCGCAGTTCACTACGACGAACGGGCCGTCCTTCCGGGGGCCGTTGAAATGGATGGCGCGGGCGACGAGCTCCTTGCCCGTTCCGCTTTCCCCCGTGATCAGGATGGTGCCGTCTACCCGGGCGACCCGGTGCATCATCTGGAAGACGGAATTCATTTTCGCGCTCGTGCCGACGATGTTGGCGAAGCTGTAGCGGGAGGTCAATTCGGTCTTGAGGACCTCGACCTCGGCTTCCAGTTTTTTGACTTCAAGGGCCCGGGAGATCATGAGCAGGAGTTCGTCGTTGTCGACGGGTTTTTCCAGGTAGGCATAGGCGCCCAACTTGGTCGCCTCGACGGCGTTCCGGATTGTTCCGAAGGCCGTGATGATGAGGATCCGGCACTTGGGAAGATAGCGTTGGATGCGGGACAGCACTTCCATGCCCGCCATGTCGGGCAGGTTCATGTCTAGAAGCAGGACATCCGGAGCGAAGGTCTTGGCTTTCTCCAGGGCTTCGCTGCCGCTGGCCGCGGTTTCCACGAGGTAGTTGTTCTCCTGGAGCAGGAGAGTGAAAATGTCCCGGATGTTTCTTTCGTCGTCGAGAACAAGGACCTTATTTTTCATGGCTGATCTTTATCCTTAAAGCGAGGGGAGGCTGATCAGGGTTGTGGTCCCCTGCCCCACCCTGCTTTTCACTTCGATGTCGCCCTGATGGGATTTTGCGATGTTGTAGCAGATCGAAAGGCCGAGGCCTGTGCCGCCTTTTTTCGTCGTGAAAAATGGATCAAAGATCCGGTCCAAGTTCTCTTCGGGGATCCCCACGCCCGTGTCGGAAACGGCGACCACGGCTTTCCGGGCGTCTTTGAGGAGCGCCTCCACTTTCATCTCGCCGCCGGACGGCATAGCCTGGATGGAATTGAGGAAGATGTTGAGAAAGAGCTGTTTGAGCTGAGACTTGTCTCCCTGCACGGACAATGGGGTAGGCCAAAAATCTTTGATGATATTAACGTTCTGGGTTTTAGCCTGAAACGAGATGAGCTCCAGGCTTTCTTCGAGGGTCTCTCGAAGGTCGTGCTTGACCTTGCGAATTTCCGAAGGCCGGGAAAAGGAGAGGAGCGCCGAGACGATTTCTTCGATTCGGCCCGTCTCTTGAAGGGCGGAGGCCAAGAGCTTCCGTGATGTCGGATCGCCGCCCTTGGCTTCCAGATATTGGAGGGACGATTTGATGGCCGTCAGAGGATTGCGGATCTCATGGGCGGCACCGGCGGCGAGTTCTCCGATGGTCGCCAGTTTATCCGCCCTGGACATCCGCCGGAACCGCTCTCGGTGTTCTTTAAAGAGGAGGGCATTTTCGAGGGCGATTCCTGTCTGGGGAAGGAAGCTTGAAATAAACGAGATTTCCTGCCGCGAAAAAGGCTTTCCGCTTTCCTTTGTCCCGACAAGCAGGATGCCGATAAGCCGGTTCATGGACATCAGCGGAAAACAGACCTCGATGCCCAGAGCTTTGAGCGTTTCCGTTTCCTTCTGGGTCAGATATTCCAAGACACCGGCCCGCTGCGGAATATCGAGAAAAGTCTGGTTGACTTTGAGCCATTTGACCAGGCGCGAAGCCCGTGAAAATGATATCTGTTCTTTTTGACGATCCTCGACGCCGGAAGACGCAGAGGGCCTGAATTTTCCGGTGTCCGAGTCATAGATGAAAAGGATCACCCTTTGGACGGGGCAGACCTCTTTGATTTTGCCAAGGAAATTGCCGGCGATTTGGTCGAAATCCTCGATGAGGTTGAGACTGTCTTCAAACTCCTTGAAAATACGGAGAGGATAGATGTCGGATTTTTTTCTTTTTCCCAGCTTTTCTTTGAGGGCCCGGATCGTTCTATTCATGGCTGCGGCCCTGCCGTTCTTCCATGATTCACATTCCTCGGAGGCAATGGACGATTTTTCAACACTCATTATACCAGAATCCGGAAGAATTCGGTGACGCACACCGAATTCTCTAGCGGAC
>JALHTW010000159.1 GCA_022866045.1 Candidatus Aminicenantota bacterium
ATCCTGCTCCAGGGGCAGGACAGCCGGCTCTACCAGAAGCTCGTCCAGGAGAAGGGGATCACAGACAGTATTTCGGGCGGAATCAACGCCGACCTCGGGAACATGTTCGATTACAACGGGCCCATGCTCTGGTCGGCGTCCCTGATCCATGACGCGAACGTCGCTCCCGAAACGATCCTCGCTCTCATCGACGGCGAGATCGAGGCCCTCCGCTCCAAGCCGGTGGAAAAGGCTGTATTAGACAGGGCCCTGATCAAATTCAGGTCCGGCTTCTATGACATGCTGGGAGGCATCTTCGGTTTCGGCCGGGCGAACCTGCTGGCCAACTTCGCCCTGTTCAATGACAAGCCGGATATGATCAATACGATCGAGGACCAGTTCAGGAAAATTACGCCGGAGCTCATCCAGAAGGCGGCCCGGGAATATCTGCGGCCGACGAACAGGACGACCTTTGTCCTGAAAACGAAACCAGCGGGAAAGTGAGGGAGGCACCCATGAAATTCCAACGCATCAGCCTATGGTTCATAATTTTGATAATCCTGGCGGCGTTCGCGTCCGGCCAGAAGCAGACCCCTCCCGAGGGCGGAAAGCCCAAGGATTTCAAGATTCCCGCGGTCACGACATTCACCTTGGAGAACGGGATGGGCGTGTCCCTGATCCCTTACGGGAATTTACCCAAGACGACCGTCCGGTTCTCGGTCCGGACCGGAAGCATCAATGAAGCGGCGGATCAGGTCTGGATATCCAGCATGATGGCCGATTTTCTGAAGGAAGGAACATCGACTCGGACGGCCAAGCAGATCGCCGAGGCAGCCGCCTCCATGGGCGGGGAGATCTCCGCCGGCACGGGCAACGACACGTCCGGCCTTGGCGGGACGTGTCTCTCGGAATTCGCCCCTGATTTCGTGAAGCTGCTGACGGATGTTCTGCGGAACCCGAAGTTCCCGGAATCCGAGCTCGGCCGGATCCAGGCGAACTATCTCCGCCAGATCGCGGTCTTGAAGTCCCAGCCCTCGTCGCTGGCCTCGACCGGATTCTTTCATGTCCTCTACGGCGATCATCCCTACGGCCGGGTGTTCCCGACCGAGACCATGATCAAAGGCTACACCATCGCGGCGATCAAGAAGTTCTACGAAGACAACCTCGGCGCCAAACGGACGCATCTCTACGTCGCCGGGGTCTTTGACGAAAAGAAAGTGGAACAGGCCGTCCGGGAGAGCTTGAAGGACTGGAAGGCGGGAAAAGAGATCGTGACGAACGTCCCGGTGCCCAAATCCGGCCGGAAGGTCTATGTCCTCGACAGGCCGGAGTCGGTCCAGTCGACCATCTTTCTCGGCCTGCCGGTCGTCAATCCGTCTCACAAGGACTACATCGCCCTCGAGGTGACGGACTCTTTGCTCGGCGGGGCGTTCTCTTCACGGATCACCAGCAATATCCGGGAGAACAAAGGATATACCTACTCGCCGGGCAGCGCTCTTTCCGCGCACTACAAGGACGCCTGCTGGTTTGAGCAGGCCGACGTCTCGACGAAGGACACGGGCGCCACGCTGAAGGAGATCTTCTATGAGGTGGATCGTCTGAAAAAAGAGGCGCCGCCCGAAGACGAGCTGAAAAAGATCCAGAACTCCTTCGCCGGGACGTTCGTCCTGCAGAACTCGACGCCGGGAGGCATCATTGCCATCGTGAACTATGTCAGATTGCACGGCCTGGGCCGGGACTACCTGAATACCTACGTCCAGAAGGTGTATAAGGTCACGCCGGCCGAAGTCCGGAGGATCGCCGGCGAGTACCTCCGCGGCCAGGACATGGCGATCTATATCGTCGGCGATTTCGCCAAGATCAAGGACCAGGTCGCGCCTTACGGAGAGGTCATCAAAGAAGAAATAAAGTAAGAGAATCCGGCCCCGGGGAATAATCCTCGCTCTCAGCTTGTATTATAAGTGAGGAGAATGACCATGAGAGCGAGCAAAAGAATCCCAATTCTGGCTGTCCTGATCGTCTTCGGCATAGGGGCCGGTTTCCTATGCGGGCAAAGCAAGCCATCCGATGCCCAGCGTCAGATCAGACTTCGGTTCAAATCTAATTTCTTCATGACCCCGGGTCAAAACAATGCGGCCCCTGGAAAACAAACAAGACCCGAGATCGTCTTGTTCTCTCGAAACGGTGATAACGGTCTGGGCCTGAATGCCGCCCGACAGCTCGAGAACCTCAAGAAATTCTTCGGGATCAAAGACCTTTCGGCCGAAAATGAATCCGGAGAGCTCGAGATCTCCGCGGAATCCTGGAGCGAGATGAAGAAAACGCAGCCGAAGGCCTCCCACACGGCTATGATGAACGGGCAGGAATATTCAATCTTCGTCGTCCCGGTCGAGATCGACCATAAGGCGAATATCTTCAAATTCCGGCTCGAGGTCTATAAGAACCAGTCTCCTAAGAACACTCTTTCGCTGAAGACCATGGAGAACGTCATGAGCAAGGAAATCTTATGGAATTTCGGCGGTCCGCTGGCCATCGGCTTCTTCTTCGACGAGAACGCTTATTTTGTCACCTTCACGATAGACTATGGGTGGTCCGCTTTCGGAGGAAGCCTGGGAGTCGGCATGACCTGGACGCTTTGAATTCATCATCTAGGCAACCTTTTTGGTCTCTTTTACGTCTTTAGGATTGAATGCCCAAGATGGAGGAGACTATGAGAATGAAAAAAACCATTTCTGTGTTGATTTTTTTTCTGGTCCTCCTGACAGGAGCGGCCGTCCTTTCTCTCAACGCGGCCGGTCTTTTTGTCGCTGACTACCAGGAAAAATTCGAAAAGACGCTGCCTCTTTCGGCCGGCGGAAGCTTCAGCCTGAAGAACACGAACGGAGACGTCATCGTCTCCACGTGGACGAAAAATGAGGTCGAGATCAATGCCGTCAAGACCGCCAAGCGGGACAAAGACGACCTGAACCGGGTCAAGATCGAGGTCAGCGCCGTCGGCGACTCGGTCAAGGTGGACACGATCTATGAAAAAACGTTCCTGCGGAACATCCGGGTCGAGGTCAAATACGAGGTCAAGGTCCCTGAGGGCGTCCTGCTGGAGAGAGTCCGGACGACCAACGGCGACGTCGAGATTACGGGACGCTTCGGCGATTCCGACGTGGGAACGACCAACGGCGATGTCAAACTGGAAAGCGCGTCCGGGAAGTGCCTGGCCCACACGACCAACGGCGACATCCATGTCGCGAATTTCAAGGGCCCCCTCGAGGCCGGCACGACCAACGGGAGCATTCACCTCGACGTCCGGACCGTTGAAGCCGGGATCACGGCCCACACGACCAACGGTTCGATCACCCTGAAAATGGTGGGCGATGTGAACGCCAATTTCAAGGCCCACACGACGAACGGCCGCATCCGGACGGATTTTCCGATCACGATCAAGGGCGTGGTCAATTCGAGACGGACACTGGAGGGGACGCTCGGGAACGGGGGGCCGGAGATCGATCTCCGGACGACCAACGGCTCGATAACGCTGACCCGCTAGTCAGACCTATGATCCGGTGACTCGCACCTGCGGGTAACCGGATTAACCATAAAAAAATCCCCCTCCCTCCGCTTTTTCAAAGGGGGAGAAGAGGGGGATTTTGTTCGCTTACTTCTTTTCTTTTTCCGCGGCTTTGATCTGATCGACCTTTTTCTTCATGGCCTCCTTGGCCGAACCTTCGGCGAGCTCGACGGCCTTTTCCGCAGCCTTGATGGCCTCGGGGTAGTTGTTCATCTTCTGATAGACGTCGGCGAGCGTGGACCAGATGTAATACGTCCGGGGCATGAGCTCGGCCGCTTTTTTGGCCGCGGCAAGAGCGTCGTTCAGGTTCTTGCCCTGCCGGGACCAGAATCCGGCGTAGCTGTAGAGGGCGCTGGCATCGGTTGCCTTCTTATTGGCGTAAGCCGGACCGAAAAGGGCCAGCGCTTTGTCGTCCTTGCCCGTTTTGACGTAGGCATTGGCCGTCTGCTGCAAGATGTAGGAATTATCGGGCTCGAGCTTGAGGGCCGCCTCGGCCATGGCTACGGCGCTGTCCTGGTTGGCATTCTGTCCCAGCCAGTAGTTGGAATAAGCGACGAGACTGTAAGCGAGGCTCGAGACTTGGTTCTCCATGAAGTCCTTGCCGTAGAGCTCTTCGGCCTTGGCCTTGTCGCCTTTGAGCGTGTAGATCTGGGCGAGAAGCTGATTGATGCCCGGATCGGGATTGAAATCCGTCATCTCCTCGATTTTCGCGGCCAGCTCGATCCCCTTGTCGAGGGGCTCTTTATCCCGGACGATGCGGGACAGCCAGCTGAAGAGGACCATCGGGTCGTTCGGGTATAACGCGGCATATTCGGGGAAGAACTTCGCCGCTTCCTCTTTGGCCGCCGTGTAGCCGTAGTAGCCGGACAGGCGGCCGTAGGCCTGTTTGACCAGCTTGCTTTTCGGGTATTTGGCGATAAAAGCCTTGGACGGCGCAATATCCGGTTTTTGGCCGCTCAGGGATCCCGTAGCGAGCGAAAACTCGGCGAACTCGGTATAAGGAACGGTGATCTTGTAATATTCCTGGGTATAGGTGCCGGTTTTGCCCTGCGGATCGAGGGCGATGACCTCTTTGTACTTCTCCGCGGCCTTCGCCTCGTTATAGCGATCGCTCCATTTCCGGGCCAGCTTGAAGACGGTCGCGACATCCTTGGGATTCTTGGTGTAGGCGGCGGACAGGGCTTTGAAGGTGCCGTTCCCGGCCACCATCTGTCCGAGCGCGTCCTGGAATTTCTCGGCCGGCGGACTGTAGCCGACGGACCAATCGACTTCGGCGCCGTCCCCGTCGAGGACGATGGTCGTCGGCGTGGCGCGGATGCCAAATTTCTTGAAGACCGCGTCGCCCGCCGGTTCTTGAGAAATAGCCCGGAACAGGACGAAATTGGCGTTCAGGAAGTCTTGAAACTTGGGATTTTCATAGAACTGCTGACCCAGCAGTTTGCAGCCCCCTCAGGTGTAAGAATAAAAATCAACGAGGACCAGCTTGTGATCGCTCTTGGCCTTGGCCACGGCTTCGTCCAAGGTTCCCTTGAACCAGCTCTGGGCCGAGGCCAGGGAGGCGAGGACAAGCACGAGAGACAGGGTTAGGAATTTTTTCATGCTCGAAATATATAGCTTTGGTCCGGAGAAGTCAAGAATCCGGAAATCCCGAGAATTCGGCAAGAATTCGGTGACGGACACAGAAAAATGGGGACGGTCCTAATTTTTTAACCAAAAGATAGAGAGGGCAGGCTGAAAATAGGACCGTCCCCTTTTAATGGAAACCGATAATCCTATTTCATCGTCTTCCGCGGGATCCGCTCGTCGCTCATGGCGGCATGATAGGCGAAGGAGGCCATGATGACGGCGTTCTTCATCAGGTCCTCGGCCACGAGAGTGTCGTAGAAATCCATGTTGGCGTGGCCGCCGATGCCGACGCGGTCTTGAAGGAACTGGAAGCCGGGAAGTCCGGCGCGGTCGAACGAGACATGGTCGGTGCTGCCCACGCTCTGGATGGTGATGGCCGTCAGGCCCAGGTCATGGAACGGCGTCATCCACTCGGCGAGGATCCGGCGGACATATTCGTTGCCCTGCAGATTAATCCCCCGGAACCGGCCGGCGCCGTAATCCTGATTGAAATACACTGAGAATTTTTCATATTCCGGCGTGACACCTTTCTTGGGGTCCTTGGGATCGCCGAAGTGCTTCACCACGTATTCGCGCGATCCGTGGAGGCCCTGCTCCTCGCCGCCCCAGAAGGCCACCCGGATCGTCCGCCGCGGCTTGGCGCCGATCGTTTTGAGGATGCGGGCGGCTTCGAGCGCGACCGCGCAGCCGCCGGCGTCGTCGCTGGCGCCGGGGCTGGCATGCCAGCTATCGAAGTGGGCGCCGATCATCACGATCTCGTCCTTGAGGTCGGTCCCCGGGATCTCGCCGATGACATTGCAGGCCTTCTCGACCGAGTCGCCGATGCGGTTCCGGACCTCGACTTCGATCTTGACCGGGATGTTGCGTTTCAGGATCCGGTACATCCGATTGTAATGCTCCGGGGTTACTTCGATAATGGGGAGCGATGCCAGGTCTTTTTCCCGGGACCACTTGTCGTTATTCGACCCGGGCCGGCCGAAACCCCGGACCGACCCGAATGTCCCACTGTCGCATTGGAGCACCACGACGACGCCTTCGGCCTTGAAGAACTCGATCTTCTCCTCCGGCTTGAGAAGGTCCGCGTTCGGCGGGGCGGGCGGAGCGACGCGCGGAGCCGGCGGAACGACAGCCTCTTCGAGCTTTTTCAATTCTTCGTCCGTGCGGCGCGAAAAACCCTGCGGCAAAGCGGCTAGGTCGACGGTATAGGGCGGCGTGGCCAGGACCGCGGCGTTTTTCAGCTTGCCCCGGTATTTCTCGAGGTCCTTTTTCGTCTGGATCTCGGCGATGACCGCCGGACAGACGACCTTCCCTTTCGTGCCCGGCGTGTAGGCCAGGGGGAAGCCCATCATGTATTGGTAATCGGGCTCGAGCATGTGCAGCGAGAAATATTCGTTATCCCAAGCGGCGCCGTAATCCATGAACGGCTCGATGACCGCGTTGACCAGGCCGATCTTTTCCATCTTGTCCTTGGCCCAGGCTTGGGCGCGCTTCATGTCCTCGGAAAGGGTCAACCGGGCACCTAGGACATCGGTTATATACCCGACGATATCCATGACCTGGGAGCGCTGGAAGCCTTCTTCCCGGATCTTGGCGACCATGTCCCAATCCACCGTTGGCTGTTCATTTAAAGAAAAAGCGGAAAAGATTGTGACAACAGCAAACGCCAATAATGTTTTTCTTATTGTTTTCATGTAACGCCTCCTGGATATGATATATTTTATGCGTTATAAAGCAGTGAAAAATTCTCTTTCGTCAAAGTTGCTACTTCCCTTGGATCCTCAAGGAAAGGCCGGGCATCGCCGACGACGGCCTCCCAATTCAATTTGGCAGCCATCGTAGCGATGGTCTCCAGCCAATTCGTTTCATCGACGGGTCGGAGGGTCTTCATTTTTTGGGCAAGGGCGTTGTTCAAGAGCTCGAAGTTCGGCCGCAATTCCTTCCACTTGGAGCGTAGCCAGAACAGGTCGTAGAGATCTCTCCCTTTTGTATAGGGCCGCGTCAGAAATGCCGCAAGCTTCGAAGCGAATGCCGACGGCTTGTCGTAGTGGCGGATCAGAACGGGCATGTGAATATTGACGATCGTTCTTTCTTCATGCCAGCCGGCGGGCGGATTCGCGTCGATCTCGATATGAACCGACAGGTTTTGTCCTTTTCGGCCGCTCAATCCCGCTTCATAAGGCAGGCCTTTGAACCGCAGGAAGACCCGCTGCCCGGTCTTTTCGTCTTTGACCGGAAGATCGACCTCGTAACCGGCTTTTATCAACTCCTTTTGGAGTTTGGCGGCGTGGGCTTCCAAGTCCTTGCTCTGCCATTTATCTCCGGCCGAAAAGTCCAGGTATTCCGAAAAACGCCTGATTTTGTAGAGAAAGCGAAGAGCCGTTCCTCCGACGAAATACAGAGAATCGCTGAATCCGGTCTTTTGCATCAGAAAAAGAACCTCGTTCTGCAGATATTCCCGAAGGATGTTCAGCTTTTGGGCTCCCGCCTCCGCCGCGACTTGCAGAGAGATTTCTTTCATCGTCGTTCCTTTCGAATGTATTCCGTCGTCACCCGAATGGCGGCTTCTAAGCCCCATTTGACGGTTTTGTCGGCGAATGACGCGAAGCGCTCGAGCTCCAACAGCTCAAGATTCTGGAGCCGGAGCTCCCGGAGCCATTCTAGAGAGAACTTGTTGCGTTGAATGTGGATATAGATTTTGTCAAAGAGGGCTTTTTCTGCCAAGGCGACGGGGACATTCTGGCCGTCGATGGAGACCTGCATAAAACCGGTCAGCAGGGCCGGCTGGATATGATGGTAGAGGAACAACCTGTCCAGAGCTTGAAGGCGCTGAGGCCGGTCCGTCGTGACACAGGTCGGGTTGGGGACCCCCTCGGGAATCAATCCATAATATTGAAGCGCCCAGTCCAGCGAGAGGTACGACGGTTGGACGATTTGCGTCGCGATGTAGGGGACGGGAACTTCTTTGGCGCGCCAGGGTTTTTCGATCATATACCACCCGCGGCGGATGCGCGCGATTTTTCCCGCCATGACCCAGCGGGAAAGCTGGACCCAGATTAAGGGCCGGTCTTCGTTGAAGATGGCGAGCATGGAAGAATGGAAGAACGGCATCGCTGCGAACCGATTTAGAAATTCTTCCCACTTCACGGCGTTAACTTAACATATTTGTTAATTAATTGCAATCAATATCTTTCAGATAATCGGCCAGGAGGGAATCAGCTTGTCAATCTCGGCCATCAGGCGGAAAGTTTCGTTGAGGGCGACGACGATCTTCTGATAGAGGAAAAAAGCGGGGACGGTCCTAATTTTTTAACCAAAAGATAGAAAAGGCAGCCTGAAAATAGGACCGTCCCCGTTTACCTCTCCCGATAACGACCAGCAGACGGCCTTTTGTTGACAGTCTCGTTCAGAGCGACGACTATTTTCTGATAATGCTGGATATCGTCGTAAAAAAGCTTCCGGCCTTTGCGGTCTTTCATTTATATCCCGCAGAATGATTGTCAAATATTTTGCATTTGAGGGATAAACGGCTTGATCTTTTTTAGCTCCCTATCCATCTCTCGTTTTTTCTCTTCGATTTCGAAGTGGCTTTGGAGGTTGATCCAGAATTCGGGCGAATTGCCGAAGAATTTGGAGAAGCGGAGCGCCGTATCCACCGAAATGCTCCTTTTGCCCTTAATGATTCCACTGATCCGCGTTTGGTCGATTTTCGTCTCTTTCGACAGCCGGTAAGCCGTAATCCCCATCGGCTTTAAGAACTCTTCCAAAAGAATTTCGCCGGGATGAATGTTCGGAATTCTATTAATCATGTTTTGCCCCTTATCATGAGTGATAATCAGTCATTTCCACGTTAAAAGCGTTTCTTTCACTCCATTCAAAGCAAATTCTCCATTGGTCATTGATCGAGATGCTGTATTGACCCTTCCGGTTGCCCGCGAGGGCGTGCAATCTATTTCCAGGAGGAATCTTTAAATCCATCAGGCTGATGGCCGCATGGAGCATAACCAATTTGCGCTTGGCTGCCCGTTGAATGTCGGGAGGAAAACGCTTGGAATAATACCCATTCCATATCCTTTCGGTTTCCTTGTCCTTGAAGGATACTATCACATAGCAATAGTATTGCTATGCACTACTAATGTCAAGGGAAAATTCGGGGACGGTCCTAATTTTTTAACCAAAAGATAGAAAAGGCAGCCTGAAAATAGGACCGTCCCCTTTTTGCCCAAACTGATACTATTAAATCAAAAATAATACACAATTTAGAAAACTAGCGCTCAAGTGAGCGGCCGGGAGGGGATCAGCTTGTCGATCTCGGCCATGAGGCGGGTGGTCTCGTTGAGGGCGACGACGATCTTCTGGTAGTGCTGGATATCGTCGTAAGAAAGCTTCCGGCCCTTGCGGTCTTTGAGCCATTTCTAGGAGACTTGATAGCCGCCGATGTGAAATTCCCAGACCGCTTCGGGCACGCCCCCGAAGAATTGGGATTTGTTAATATAGACGCGCCCGAAATTTCCGCCCGCGCTTCGTTTACCGGGAGAAGGTACGGGTGAGGAGACAAACTGGACTTTCTCGACGATGTTATCGCTTTTTTCAGGGAACTCGGTGATGAAATCTTGGACCTTGGGGGATTCGAGAAGGTGGAGCGCGGCCAGCTCGGCGCCTTTGGCGGCTAGAGCGTGGAATAGCTTGCGGTTGTTCGTCAGCTAACTAATGTCTCAGAGTCGAGATATTCCGAGAATATGCTCATTTGTATATTCTTGGGCGCGGGCCGAAAGAAAAAAGAATGAGAGAGTCTTTTTCCCAATGATAGACGAGGCGTCTGGCTTGGCCTCTCGCGGCATAGGCATATGATCTAAGATGTTCCAGCTCGCCTTTCAGCTTTTTCCCGATTTGCGGATCTTTTCGGATCTCCCCGATCGCCGAT
>JALHTW010000160.1 GCA_022866045.1 Candidatus Aminicenantota bacterium
AAATAATGTAGCCAATCGTTCTTAAGCAGTATTTAAAATAAAGAAGATTTTTTATCATGGTGAAAAATATACTTCAAATTTGAAAAGAAAGAAATGGCCCGGGAGGGTAAGAGGTTGGAGTATTTTTAAGGACAGGTGATGGCGAGAGGGGATGGCAGTCTATTGCTTTTCGGACGATTTCTTGGTTGTCCGGAACGATGTTGTAGCCCGCAAGCAGGCTTCGCTGCCATTTTTTTGTTCTTGACACCGATCCGCGAGCGGGAATATCATTTTTTCGTGATGGGGGGCATCGATTCCGAGCTTAACGGGAGAGAAAATGCTTCGCCGAAAAAAAGGAAAGTCCTATCCCTTATTGATGAAAAGAACGTCTTCTCTAATGTTTGTCCTTCTTGTTTTATTTTGGCCAGCTTGCAACAAAGGTCAGAAATCGAAATCAAATGCCAGTGTTGAATTTATTGATGGCGTAGAATGTATCCATAACACCGGGACTGCACTTCATCCGGATAAAACAGTAACCTTTGTGGAAGATCTTTCTATAAGCGGAGAAGACAAGGATGGGAATATCATTCTTTATGAGCCAATGCTGTCCTTTGTCGATGACAATGAAAATATCTACATCATTGAAATCAAGGATCAAGTCATAAAAGTTTTTGGACCTGATGGAAAGTACATCAAGACAATCGGAGCAAAAGGGAGCGGTCCAGGTGAATTTCAGACGATGACATATTTAGCTGTTACAAAAGATGGGAAACTCGTAGTCATGGATCAAACATCCAGACGGACAAGCCTTTTTGATTCTTCAGGCCGATTTTTAAAAAGCTTTCATTGGCAGACGTATTATTCCGGTTTTATTATGATCAAGAGTTCATCATATATCACTAGTGAATTCATCTATAGCGGAGATAGACAATTCCGGAATTTATTTGTAAAAGAAGTCGATTTTAATGGAAAAGAAATCCGATCCTATGGGGAATTTACAACGTCAGAGCCTAAAATAATTCGCCAGGGTAAATATACAACATATTTTAGTTTACCTGTTTCGACGGATTCTATATTTGCCGGGGACCCGGACAGGGGTTTGTTTTATCATTGTGTGAATAATAAATATATTATTGACGTTTATGACACTTCCGGAAAACTCCTCAGGAAAATCGATCGGCCCTATGAGCCAGTTCCTTTTACCGATAAAGATGCAAAGGCGTACCGGGCGAGATTTGGCGACCTCACAAATGACTTCCTCAGAAAAGCCATAGAGGAAATGGAGATGCCAAAAGTGAAAAGTGTTGTGGAAAGGATGTACGTCGATGATAAAGGCAACTTGTGGATTCGAACGAATGAGATAAAAGAAGAAGAGGATAAAATCCTGACGGCTTTTGATATTTTCGATTCAGATGGATATTATTTTGCAAAGGTTTGGACGGCAATTATTCCTTACATCTTTAAAAAGGGAAAGATGTACAGGATGGACACAGATCAGGACACAGGATACCAGAGCCTGAAACGGTATAAAGTAATATGGAAATAGAATATTCCCTTGCAGATTGTCTTAGCCTGTAAAAAGGGGACAGTTCTGAGAAGCGTCCCCATTTTCTCTCTCTGATCGTTTTGATGAAGTCAGCCGGGCAATTCTGTCAGATGCGATTGATTCAATTTCCCGAGTTTGGTTCAGAGTCTGGCAGAGATAATTAAAATGGGCGGCAGAGCAAGGAAAAAAGAAGGAGCCAAAGTAGAAAAGCGAAATCCTCAGGAGCTATACATATTTTTTTCTAGCTCTTTAGATGCCTGGCTTCGAAAAACTTTTAACTTGATTTGACTATTTTTTTTGCAAGGAATATCTTATAGTCAAAAAGGAAATGGGGAATTCGGGCCATGAAATTTCCGAAGTGTCGTTTTGGCAAAGAGGAGGGATAGTCATGTTTGCTCGTCTTCTTAAATATCAAACGAATATAGACCGGATCGACAAAGCCTCAAAGCTCTTTCACGATACGGTTATTCCTATGTGTAAAACTCAGAAAGGTTATAAAGGTGCTTTCTTCCTTGCTGACCGCGCTACGGGCGAGTGCATGCCAATGACTTTATGGAAGACAGAAGAGGATATGCTGGCTAATGAAAAGAGCCTCTTTTTCCAGGAACAGGTTGTCAAGTTCATAAACTTCTTCAAAACTCCCCCTATTCGCGAAGCCTATGAAGTGATTGTCCGGGATTGAAAGATATCTTAGGAGTCATCAGTCATTTCTAGGCGATAATTATTTCCCTCTGTTCATCGAGTCTTTCAAATTCGTTATCGCCGATGCAGCAAATGCCAGAGTGAGAAAGAAAACGGCAAAAATGTCCACCAATCTTTGATTCATGTCCAAGCCGGTCAAAGACTGAATGAGAAATTTTAGGTAGGATTCCGGCATGTCGTAATACCCTAATTCCATTCTCACCCGGTAATGCCAATCCGTGAAAGGGCAGTAGCCGAATCCGTACCAGATCCCGAGAATAAACCAGGAAAAGGCCGTTAACAGAACAACAATAAGATGAATCCGCCTCGATTTTTTCCAGATCCAACCAAAAAGGATGAACGCAATCAACAGGGAATGGAAGACGAAAAAGAAGATGTTGAGAAAGGCAGACATGGAAATCAGGGCAAAATGGCGAAGACCCGAGCCGGCGCGCCAGTTCCGTCTTTTATAAGCATCGGGATGACATAGAGCCTGGCTCCAGCGCTTGGCAGTTTGTCCAGTTGAGCGATATTTTCGAGAGCGAGCTTATTGGCCGCGCAAAGAATTCGATGGACTTTGAAATCTTTTGATTTTCCAAAATCGATGCTCGGCGTATCGATGGCGATTCCGGCGATATTTCTCTTTGTCACAAGAAATTCGGCTGCTTCAACCGAGAAACCGGGAAAGCTGAATTCAAGAAGAGCCTCAGCGCCTTTTTTATCAGTTCCCAGGACTTTTTTCTTATCAGGATAAAATTGAGTCCCGATTCCCGTATCCATGATCACCCAGGCGCCATCCGGAATTTTTCCATATTTTTTCTCCCAGCCTTCGATGTCAGCGACAGAAAGGAGGTAATCGCGATCTTTTGCGCAGGAAGCCGTAACATCGATCTTGACCGCCGCACCAATCCATTCCTCAACGGGAATCTGGTCAATCGTCCGTCCCCCTTGGGCAAAATGAATCGGCGCATCCGCATGAGTCCCGCCGTGCTCTGAGGCGGCATACTCATTTGAAGCATACCAATAGCCTCCCTCGGTGATTCCCCAGTTGAGCTTGATTAGTGTAAAAGGTTTCGCCGTCGGCCAATAAATCGTGTTCTCGTCATAAGCATATGTCATGTCCAATAATTTCCCCCGAGAATTTTGGGTGCAGGAAATTGTTGCGAGGATAAGACAGATCGAAAAAAGCCCAGCCCATTTTTTCAAATCAACATTCATAGCCTTCATCGTTTGCCCCTCCTGTTTGATGGATGTTTAATGAAGCATTTTCTTGTTAAACATCAATAAATTACGGGAATGTACTCTTCGATGCTTTGCGGGAATAGCCTCGTCTGATGTCGATTTCCGTATCGGTAAACTGTCACATTTTGAGTGCGGTTTGACGAGCGGTTGATATGCTCCGTGGCAAGCCACGGGGAACCGCTCGTCAAAATAAATAAAATGCCGAAGAGGGGACTTGAACCCCTACGAGCGGGTTAAGCTCACTAGCCCCTCAAGCTAGCGTGTCTGCCAATTCCACCACTTCGGCATTGTAAGCTTGGAGGGTGAGGGTAATTTATTTCTTGGTCTCTTGACCCGTCTTTTTCTGTTCGGCCGGCGGCTGAGGCTTGGCTTCAGCCGGTTTCGTCTCGGGCTGTTTTTTATCTTTCTCAGCCATGGCGGCCGGGGCCGGTTGTGCCGGTGTCGGCTCTTTCTTAGTTTCTGTCTTCGCTGGGGCTTCTTTCACCGGAACCGCTTTCTCTCTGCTCACGGCGGACTTGGCTTCGCGGCCGGACAGGATCCAGAGTCCTAATGATGTGAACATGAAGAGGATCGCGCAGATCGTCGTCAACTTGGACAAAATGTTCGCCGTGCCGCGGGCGCCGAACGCCGTCTGGCTGCCGACGCCGCCAAACGCGCCGGCGAGGTCCGCGGCCTTGCCGGACTGCATGAGGACGGCGAGGATCAATACCCCACAAATGACCACATGGATGATTGTAATTAACGCACTCACTGTTCTTCCTTATACGCCCTAATGGCTTCTTTCGTAATTTGGATGAAGGATTCCGCTTCCAGGGAAGCGCCACCGACGAGAAACCCGTCGATATTCTTTTCCTTGAACAGGGAATAAGAATTGGCCGGCTTCACCGACCCGCCGTAGATAATTATAGCACAAGAGGCAGCCTCATTTCCATGTTTTTCCGCTAGTTTGGCCCGGATGAAGGCCTGGACCTCCTCGGCCTGAGCAGGGGTCGCCGTCCTTCCGGTTCCGATCGCCCAGATCGGCTCATAGGCGAGAATGATCTCGCTGAATTGAGCAGCACTGAGTCCGGATAAGCCCTGGCGGAGCTGGGATTCGACTTTCGGAATGGTCTGCTTGGCTTCCCGCTCTTCGAGCGTTTCTCCGATGCAGACGATCGGAATGAGCCCCGATTTAAGCGCGGCGAAGATCTTTTTATTGACCGAACCGTCCGTTTCATCGAAATATTGGCGCCGTTCCGAATGGCCGATGACCACATAGCGGCAGCCGGTATCGGAAAGCATTGGCCCCGAAATTTCGCCGGTATAAGCGCCCTTTTCCTCCCAGAAAAGGTTTTGGGCCCCAAGCTGAATGAGCGTATCTAAAAGAAGCTTGGCGGCCTCGCTCAGGGCCGTGAACGGCGGGATGACGACGAGCTGCGCTTCAGGGAGGTCCGGGCCGGCTTTAACCAGGGCGGACAGCAAAGACCTTGTCTCGGGGATCGTCATATGCATCTTCCAATTTCCGGCAATAAAGGGGGGCTTTTTATGGCGCATGCTATTTTTTCTCGAGCGCTTCGATCCCGGGCAGGGTCTCGTAGGAAAGAAATTCCAGACTGGCCCCGCCTCCTGTCGAGATATGGGTGATCTTCTGGCCGACGCCGGCCTTTTCGACAGCCGCGATCGAGTCGCCGCCGCCGATAATCGAGATCGCTCCGGAATGGGCGACTGCCTCGGCGATCTTCATCGTTCCCCGGGCGAACGCGGGGGTTTCAAACACGCCGAGCGGGCCGTTCCAGACGATCGTTTTTGCCTTGGCGATGATCTCGGAATATTTGGCGATGGTCTTCGGTCCGATATCAACGCCCATCAGGTCTTCGGGGAAGGGGAAGGCGTCGGTGATCTTTACGACCGTGCCGGACTCGATCGACGAGGTCAGGACATGGTCGAGAGGCAGCAGGAAATTGACGTTCTTTTCCTTGGCCTTGTTCAAGATTTTTTTTGCGATCTCGATCTTGTCCGGTTCGACGAGCGATTTTCCGACCGAAAAACCCTGAGCGGTGAAGAACGTATAAGCCATCGCGCCGCCGATCAGGATGTCGTCGGCTTTGTTGAGCAAGTTTTCAATGACCGGGATTTTGTCCTCGGTCTTGGCCCCTCCGAGGATCGCGACATAGGGTTTTGCCGGAGAGTGGAGGGCTTTGCGAAGATACTCCACTTCCTTTTTCATGAGATAGCCGGCCGCGCACTTGGGGACAAAATCGGCAATTCCGACGACCGAAGCGTGCGCCCGGTGGCTCGAGCCGAAAGCGTCGTTGACGAAATAGTCAATGCCTTCGGCGAGCTTTTTTGAAAGCTCGGGGTCGTTCTTCGTCTCGCCGGGATGGAAGCGCACGTTCTCGAGCAGAAGCAGGCCGCCCTCTTTGAGGCCGGCCTTGAGTTTGTTCACTTCGTCGCCGACCACATCCGGGGCCATGACGATCTCGCGGCCGAGGAGGTCGCTGAGGCGCTTGGCCACGGGCTTCAGGCTCAGGGCCGGGTCGGGCTTTCCTTTGGGCCGGCCCAGGTGTGAAGCGAGGATGAGCTTGGCGCCCCTGGCGAGCAAATAGTTGATCGTCGGCAGCGAGGCCCGGATCCGCATGTCGTTCCGGATCTCGCCTTTCTCGTTCAGGGGGACGTTGAAGTCCACCCGGACGAAGACCGTTTTTCCCTTGACGTCTAGATCTTCGACGAACAGCATGTCGTCACCCTCACCTCAAGATATATTTGATAAGGTCGCGGAGCCGGCAGGAGTAGCCCCACTCGTTGTCGTACCAGGCCAGGACCTTTAACAAATTCTTGTCGATGACCTTGGTCGAAGGGCCGTCCACGATCGCGGAATGGGGGTTGGACAGAAAATCGACGGAAACGAGCTCTTCATCGGTGTATTGGAGGATGCCTTTGAGCTTGCCGTCAGCGGCTTTCTTGAAGGCGCTGTTGACGTCTTTTTCGGTAACGTCCTTCTTCATAACCGCGACCAGGTCCACGAGCGAGACGTTGGGTGTCGGGATGCGGATGGCGACGCCGTCGATCTTGCCTTTGAGCTCGGGCAGGACCAGGCCGACGGCCTTCGCGGCGCCGGTCGTGGTCGGGATTTGAGAAACAGCAGCGGCCCGGGCGCGGCGCAGATCTTTGTGCGGGGCGTCGAGGATCTTTTGATCGTTGGTATAGGAGTGGATGGTGGTCATAAAGGCTTTTTCGATGCCGAATTCTTGATGGAGGACTTTGACAACGGGCGCCAGACAGTTCGTCGTGCAGGACGCGTTGGAAATGAGGTGATGTTTGCCGCTGTCGTAGGCTTCCTCGTTGACGCCGAGGACGATCGTGATATCGGGGTCGGTGGCGGGGGCGGAAATGATGACTTTCCTCGCCCCGGCCAGCTCGATATGCTTGATGATGTCGGGTCTCTTCGTGTATTTGCCGGTGGATTCGACGACGATGTCCACGCCGAGGTCTTTCCAGGGGAGCTTGCCGACGTCCTTCTCGGCCAGGACTTTGATCTTTTTGCCGTTGACGATGATGGCGTCTTCGGTCGACTGGATGTCCTGTTTAAACCCGCCGAGCACAGAGTCGTATTTGAGGAGATGGGCCAGAGTCTTGGCGTCCGTGATATCATTGACCGCCAGGTATTCGATCTCGGGGTTGTTCACTGAGGCTCGGAACAGGTTTCTGCCGATTCGTCCGAATCCGTTGATGCCGACTTTAATGGACATGATGATGACCTCCTGACATTCCTGGTATATAAATCAAATCGAGTCAATAAATTAGCATAAAATAGCCCTCAAAATCAATTTTATGCTAAAATCCGGCTCAAGGAGCGGCTCATGAAAGTCCTGACCTCGAAAGAAATGCGCGAAATCGACCGGAAGACGATCGAAGAGATCGGCATTCCGGGGCCGGTGCTCATGGAAAACGCGGGCATCCGGATTACGGGAGCCATTCTAAAAAGATTTCCCCGGATCACCGAAGAGAACGTCGTGATCGTCGCCGGAAAAGGGAATAATGGAGGAGACGGATTTGTCGTGGCCCGGCATTTATTCAACCTGGGGGCGCGGCCGAACGTTCTTCTCTTGGCCTCGAAACAGGAGCTGAAAGGCGATGCGGCCCTAAACCTTGGGATCGCCGAAAAGATCGGCGTCGAGATCGCAGAAGTGACGAAGATCGAGGAATGGAAAAAACACAGGATCGGATTGTTCCATGCCTCGGTGATCGTCGATGCCATCTTCGGGACAGGGCTATTGAAGCCTGCCGAGGGACTCTATGCGACCGCCATCGAGGACATCAATAAAGCGCCGGGATTCAAGGTCGCCGTGGACATTCCTTCGGGTCTGTCGTCGGATACGCATCTGCTCATCGGCCCGGCCGTCAAGGCTGACCTGACGGTCGCTCTCGCCGCGCCGAAAATCGGCCACGTTCTTCCGCCCGCGGAAGAATATGTCGGGGAACTTGTGATTTCCGATATCAGCATCCCGCCGTTTTTATTCGAGGATGAAAGCCTTAAGCTTGAGGTCATTGAGAAGAAGGACGCGCTGCCCTATGTTCAAAAAAGGAAGAGGGATTCCCACAAGGGAACCTACGGCCATTTGTTTGTCCTTGCCGGCTCGCTTGGGAAGACCGGTGCGGCCGTCATGGCCGCTAAGGCCGCGCTCAGGATGGGCGCGGGGCTCGTAACGGTCGGGACGCCGCAAAGCTGTTGGCCGGTCATTGCCCGCTCGATGATGGAGCTCATGACTGAGGCTTTGCCTGAAACGCCGCAAAAGACGATTTCTGAAGCGGCGCTGCCGATGGTCTTGGATCTTTTAAAGGGAAAAGACGCTGTCCTTATCGGACCGGGGATTTCCGCACATCCTTCGACGGCGAAACTCGTCGTGTCGCTGATGCCGAAGATAAAAGTGCCGGCCGTGATCGATGCCGACGGCCTGAATATCCTCGCTGAAAATCCCGATGCCCTAAAATCTTTTTCTTGCCCGGCCGTGCTCACGCCCCATCCCGGCGAGTTTGCCCGCCTCATCCGCCGTTCGAACAAAGATGTCCTGGACAACAGGCTCGAACTCGCCGCCGAATTCGCCGAGAAATATAAGGTCTTTCTTGTGCTCAAAGGCTACCGGACGCTCGTCGCGACGCCCCGGGGGAAAATTTTTATCAATCCGACTGGAAATCCGGGGATGGCCACGGGCGGTTCGGGAGACGTTCTGAGCGGGATGATCGCCTCGCTCATCATCCAGGAAAAAAACATGTTGGGCGCGACGGCAGCCGCCGTGTATCTCCACGGCTTGAGCGGCGATATCGGAGCCAAGAGAATCGGCGAGAGGCCCCTCATCGCAGGCGACTTGATTAAATACCTGCCCCAGGCCCTGAAGGAAATGGAATCCTGATGGCGTCGCCAGGCATGAAAAAAAATCATGATATCGCGGTCGATTAAACGGAAAGAAAAAATCCATCCGCTCCGCCCCTTGCCGGAAGGGAGAACGGGGGAATTATTTCCTCATTCGACTTTTTTCACCCATTCTCCCGACGAGACTATCGCCCTGGCCAAAAAGCTGTCCGGCAAGTTCAAAGGAGACGAAGTCGTCTTCCTCATGGGCGAGCTCGGCGCGGGCAAGACGGTCTTCACAAAAGGCATCGCTGCCGGCTTGGGCCTTGAAAATATTCATCAGGTCTGCAGCCCCTCGTTCACGCTGATGAACGTCTACCCGGCCAGGGTCCCCATTTATCACTTCGATCTTTATCGTTTGACCAAAGACGGCGAAATTTTTGAATTGGGCTTCGAAGACTATATTGGGGAGGGGGTCATCGTCATCGAGTGGGCGGAGAAGATCAAATTCTCGATCGAAGCGATTTATATTACGATCAAAATCGAAGACGGCGACCGGCGGAGGATTGAGATAAATCCTCCCTTCCCGCGTTTTAATAAAAAAGGGAAGAGGGAGGATTAGAATGTGGCCCCTGTCTCCGTTTATTCGTCCTATCTAAAAAGGAAGAGAGGCCAGGATGAAGCTCGAACAACTCAAAGAGCGGATCTATGAAGTCATGGATTTTCCCAAGCCCGGCATCGGGTTCAAGGACATTTCGCCCTTGGTCCATGATGCGGCCAGCTATAATTTTGCCATCGACAAGCTCGCGGCATGGGCGAAGAGAAAGAAGCCGGATGTGGTCGTCGGTATCGAATCCCGCGGGTATCTCTTCGCCGCGCCGGTGGCCCGCGAGCTCAAGCTCGGGCTGGACATCATCCGGAAAAAGGGCAAGCTGCCGCGCAAAACAGTCTGCGTCAAGGCGCCCAATGAATACGCCGTCGAATATTTCGAGATGCACGAGGATACCATCAAACCCGGCCAGCGCGTCGTCATCATTGACGACTTGATCGCCACGGGCTCCTCTTCGATCAGCGCCATCGACTTGGTGAAGCTCTTAAAAGGCAATCCCTTAGGGTTTGCGGCGGTGGTCGAGCTCTGTTTTTTGAATGGTGTTCCCGCCATCAAAAAAGCGCATCCTGAGGTCGATGTCTTCAGCCTAATTCAATATAAGGAATAATTCAGCCAAGGGAGCCACGATGAGCAATGGGTTTGACCGGTATTTCCGGCTCCGGGAAAACCATACGACCGTCCGGACCGAACTCCTGGGCGGCGCTACGACCTTCATGACCATGTCTTACATCATCTTCGTCCAGCCGGCAATCCTTTCGCAGGCAGGGATGGACAAAGGCGCGGTCATGGCCGCAACCTGCATCGCCAGCGCCGTAGCAACCCTGCTGATGGGGCTTCTCGCGAATTATCCGATCGCCCAGGCCCCGGCCATGGGACACAACATTTTTTTCGCCGTCATCGTCTGCGGGACCATGGGATATTCTTGGAAGGTCGCGCTCGGCGCCGTGTTCATTTCGGGGATCATCCAGATCATCCTGTCGTGCGTCGGCTTTTATGGGAAACTTGTAGAGGCCGTTCCTGACGCTTTGAAACATGCCATCGCGGTCGGAATCGGCCTTTTGATCGCCCTCATCGGGCTGGAATACGGCGGCGTTGTTGTCAGTTCCCCGGGAACATATGTCGGCCTGGGCGAATTGACCAGCCGGCCTGTGCTTCTCGTCTTGTTCGGCGTGGTGCTCATCGCGATTCTCATGACCCGGAAGGTGCCCGGGGCTATCTTGCTCGGCATACTGGCGACGGCCTTGCTCGGTATTCCGCTCGGCATCGTAAAATATCACGGGTTCCTGGCGGCGCCGCCGAGCCTCGCGCCTACATTTTTAAAGCTGGATATCATCGGCGCTTTTAAATCCGGCTTTTTTACGGTCATTTTCGTCTTATTCTTCCTCGATATGTTCGACTGCGTCGGAACCTTAATCGGTGTGAGCAGCCCGGCTGGCTTTATAAAGGACGGAAAACTGCCAAGGGCCAACCGGGCGATTTTAGCCGATGCCCTCGGGACGGCCGAAGGCGCGCTCCTTGGGACATCCACGGTCTCGAGCTACATCGAGAGCGCCACCGGAATCGCCCAGGGTGCCAGAACAGGGCTGGCCAACGTCTTCACTTCGCTGCTGTTCATCGCCGCTCTCTTTTTCAGCCCTCTTGCGGAAATGATCAGCGGCGAGATCAAATTTAAGGATTTGACGCTCCATCCCATCATTGCGCCGCCCTTGATCATTGTCGGCTACCTCATGATGAAGTCCGTGACGCAGATCAATTGGGACGATTTGACCGAGGCCATTCCGGCGTTCCTGACGATCGCCATCATGCCGCTCACGGTGAGCATCACCGAAGGCATCGCCTTCGGGTTCATCTCCTACTCGATCCTGAAGCTCGTCTCGAAGCAGGGGAAAAGGGTCCACTGGCTCGTGTATCTGTTCTCGGTATTGTTTATCCTACGGTATATATTAAAATAATTGAAAGCAAAGAATGGCTCGGGTCCGGTCGCCGATCAGCCCCGATCGGCGCCGCGCGCGCCATTTCGTTTTGTCAAACGCCGGCCGAGGAGAACACGTTTCATGTCAAAGACGAAAAATATTACATTTAAAGCAATCATTCTCTCATTCTGCGCTTTTTGGGCGGCGAGCTGCGCCCGCCTAACCGTCAAGCCTGACCTCGCCATAGGCCCGAGCGAAACGAGATGGGTCGACAAGATGATGAAGCAGATGAGCCTCGAGGAAAAGGTCGGGCAGATGATCGCCTGCCGGTATACGGGCGGCTTTTTTAATGACGACAGCGACTATATGGCCGGCCTGAAAGACCTGATCGTAAACCATAAGATCGGCGGCCTGATCATTTTCCTCGGCGAGGCATATGAGACCGCCCATTTGAACAACGCCCTTCAAGGCCTGGCCAAAATCCCGCTGCTCATCGCTTCCGACCTCGAACGGGGAGCCGGAAACCAGATCACGGGCGCGACCCTGTTTCCGACGCTCATGGCCCTCGGTGCCGCGAATTCCGAGGAATTGGCCTATAAAATGGGAAAGGTCACGGCCGAAGAGGGGAGGGCGCTCGGGATTCATATGACCTATGCGCCCGTGGTGGACGTCAACATCAACCCCGATAATCCCATTATCAATACGCGTGCGATCGGCGAGGACCCGGAGCAGGTCAGCCGTCTGGCGACGGCCTTCATTAAGGGCTGCCAGGAGGGCGGCATGATCGCCACGGCCAAGCATTTCCCCGGCCACGGCGACACCGACCAGGATTCCCACAGCCTTCTCCCGACGATCAGAGCCGATCGCGAGCGGCTGGAAAATGTCGAACTCTATCCCTATAAAAAGGCGTTCGAGGCCGGCGTTCAAGCGGTGATGGTCGCTCATCTCAACGTACCCGCGCTCGACTCCACGCCGAACCTTCCGAGCTCCTTATCGCCGGCGATCATGACCGAGCTCCTCCGGAAGAAGATGGGCTTCAAAGGGCTGGTCGTCACGGACGCCATGGAGATGGGAGGCGTCACGAACTCCTACGCGAGCACCGAGGCCGCCCTGCAGTCGATCCTGGCCGGCGTGGACATGGTCCTTCTCCCGCCCGAGCCGGGCAAAGTCGCCGATTTCCTGATCGCTGCGGTGAAATCGGGCAAGCTGCCGGAGGCGCGCATCGCTGAATCTGTGCGGCGAATTCTCGAGGTCAAAGCCCGCCTCGGCCTTCATTTCAATAAGATCGTCGATGTTGAGGCCTTGCCGAAAAAGATCGGGACCAAAGAGAATCTGAGACAGGCGTTCTTGACATTCGAAAGCGCGGCGACCTTGGTCAAGAATGAAAGAGGCGTGCTTCCGTTGTCAGCGCCGGGCAAAAAATTCGCCGTGCTCTCCTTGAGCAGCGATCAGGGGGATTATTTCGCCGGCCGGACTTTCGCCAACGCGGTCAAGAAAAGGGCTCCGGGGACGCAAGTTTTTTATGCGGACGCCACGACGGGGAAAGAGGCTCTGGATGATGCTTTTTTCAAGGCGGCGGAATCCGATCTCGTCGTCTGCGCTGTTTTTTCGAGCCTGAGGGCGGGGAAGGGGAGCGTCGGGCTTGATCCGAACCACGTCGACCTGATCAAAACTCTCGCCGCGACCGGGAAGCCTGTCGTCGTCTTGAACTTCGGGAGCCCTTATCTGCTGAAAAATTTCCCGGAGGTCGATGCTTGCCTCTGTCTCTATCGGAACACGGCGCAAGCCCAGGACATCGCCGCGAGGGCGATCTTCGGGGAGATGGACGTCAAGGGAAAACTCCCGGTCTCTCTGCCCGGGCTTTATCTCCTAGGGCAGGGAGTGGAGCTTAAGAAAATAAAATAAAATGGAGGTGTAGTTCACGAGCGGCAATAAACCCGTGACTTGCCACGGGGAGCCGCGAAGCGGAATATTCGTCTGATCTATGATTTCGAAGGGCCGATGTCCAAGAAAATTCCTATTTCTTTTATTTCACGACGACCTTTATGATTGTATTGCCAGGAAGGGAATCATCAAGCTTCATCCCGTTGATAATCGCCAGGGCTTCCCATTTATCCTCCGGCTCGCCGAATTTCTGGAGGGCCTGGCGTAAGCTCCCCCGGGTTGTGGTTCTTTTTTCGGCCAGTCGATCGGCTTTGACGTTGATTTTATTAGAGTCCGTTAAGTTTTTAAATTGACCCATGGTCTGGTCAAAAACGGGGAAATAGCCGTCAAACCGTGCCTGTCCCGTATATCCAAGAAAAACATACACGGTCTTTTCTTTCTGGATGAAATAAGACAAGACGCGAATGAGGCCTTGCTCCGTTGTGATGTCAGAGATTATTCGATGAGCCTGCATTCCGTTGACTTGGGTGCTTTCTGATTTTAGGACAACGGCTTTGTTTTCATTGATGAACGCATCGGCTGCAGCCGAAGGAGATTTTTCGGGTGCCATTGAGAAGAGGATGACCGCATTCTGTTCTTGATTGAACATCTGCACTTGGGATGATGTGTTGTTGACCTTCCAGCCGGCAGGGACCGGAAACTGAAATCTGAGTTGAGGGTGATAAAAAATATTGCCTTCGACATAACCCTGGCGCGGATCTTCGCCGAAGACAATTCCATCGATCTGCTTTAAATATTGATCGCGATTTGTCGCAAATTGGGTTTGTTGAATTTTGGCCTGCCATGCCTGAGTGTCTCGTTGGACGGCGGCGATTCTATCAGGCGGGTTAGGGTGAGTGGAGAACCACCCGGGAAGTCCGCCTTGAGCCTCTCCCGGATTGAGCCGCTCTAATGAGACAAATAAATTCGCCATATGATTGGCGTCGTATCCGGCTTTGGAGGAATATTCGACTCCCAGGGCATCCGCCTGGCGTTCGTCATCTCTGCTGAAGCTCAAAAACAGCATGCCGACCCCAAATTGGGCTACGCCGGCGTATTTGCTAAACGTTTTTGAAACCATGGCCCCCAGGCCCAATCCTAATTGGGCAACCTGGGCCCGGCTATACTGTTGGGCGGTGTGGCGCGCGGCAATGTGGCCGATTTCATGGGCCACGACGCCGGCCAATTCGGCTTCGTCGTTGAGGTAGGCTAATATCCCTCGGGTCAAATAAACAAACCCGCCGGGCACGGCAAAAGCGTTAACGACCGGGCTATCCAGCACCTTGACGGAATAATCCAGATTCGGCTGGTGACTTAAAGCGCCCAATTTTTTTCCGAGGGCGGTTACGTAACGAGCCAAATCGGCATCCTCATATTTGCCGAAGGTTTGTAAAACTTGTGGATCCGTCTGCTGTCCCATCGCGAGTTCGTCAGCTGTGGACAGGAGCATGAGTTCCCTTTTACCGGTGACGGGATTTAAAACGCAGGAAACGGCCCAAACCATAAGGGCGACGACGATGGCTCTGGCTACGGTTTTTGAAACGATTTGTCGATCCATCCTACAACTCCTGGAATAATTCCCGATCATGGGAATATTGAGAATTTATATACATTTTGTTTAGGACTATTTTGAGATCCGTGTAATCACTTTCTTTTTGGCTCAAGAATCGGGGCAACAAGAGATGGGCGAGTTCGATCGTGCTCTTCTTTCGATCCGGGATAACAAGGATGACATAAATCTCCGTGAGCAGCCCGCGGAGGAGTTGCATCCGCTGAAGCTCTTCTCGGTTCGAAGCTGAGAGAACTGCGATGGAATCCGGTTCTATTAGCATCCGGAGTCTCTCCCTGAAGTCATCCAGTCTTTTGAAGAGTTCTATTTTACTTTCTGGGATCACCTTATGAACGGATGCCTCAAGTCTCTTTTTATTTTGATCATCTCCAGTTGAATAAAAAAGCAGCTGCATTGGCTTAAATGTCCCTATAAAAATGAATCTACGTCATTTCTCTTTCGTCCCGGCTGGCCCGTCGAGAGGCTTCAACGCAAAAGGTATAACGACAATCCCACGCTGGCATAGCTGCGGGAGTCGCCGTTG
>JALHTW010000161.1 GCA_022866045.1 Candidatus Aminicenantota bacterium
CGCGCAGGAATTCGACATCAGGCTCGCCATCCACAACCATGGCCCCACGGACAAGCTGTATCCGACCCCCGAAAGCGTCGTTGAGAAAGTCAGGAATCTGGATAAGCATGTGGGACTTTGCATCGATATCGGACACACGATCCGATGCGGGATTGACCCGGCTGATTCGGTTGAGCGCCTGTTCGAGCGGCTGCTCGACGTGCACATCAAAGACATGACGGCCGCGGCTGTGGAAGGCGGCCCTGTCGAGATCGGGCGGGGCGTGATCGATATCCCCAAGTTCTTGGGGACGCTCATCAAGCTGAATTACGCGGGGGTGGTCAGCCTTGAGTATGAGAAAGATGAAAAAGATCCTCTGCCCGGCGCTGCCGAATCGATCGGGTATGTCAAAGGGGTATTAGCGGCGCTATGATCGAAGGAATCGCCTCCGCCCGCGCAGGATTGCTCGGCAATCCGTCGGATGGCTATTTCGGCAAAGTCATCGCCATTTCCGTCAAGAATTTCAGGGCGCATGTTTATTTAGAAGAGAGCGCAGATCTCCGCATCGTCCCTTCCGCCGATGAAGAAGAACGCTACAGAATGATCGATGAGTTCGCCGGGCGGGTCCGGCTCTATGGCTATTACGGCGGGGTCCGGCTGATCAAGGCGGCGCTTAAAATATTCTACGATTACTGCCGGGCCAACGCTATCAGGCTTCACCAAAAGAATTTCGCCGTCCGCTATGAGTCCATGATTCCCCGCCAGGTCGGCCTCGGCGGCTCAAGCGCCATCATCACGGCGGCGATGCGGGCCTTCATGAGATTTTACAGAGTCGAGATCCCTCTTGAAATCCAACCTTCGCTCATCCTCAGCGCCGAACGGGACGAGCTCGACATCAACGCCGGATTCATGGACAGGGTCACCCAGGCGTATGAGGGCTGTATGTATATGAATTTGGATGCCGGGCTCATCAAGGAAAAAGGCCACGGAATTTACGAGCGCCTCGATGCCTCGCTTCTTCCAAGTCTATATTTAGCCTATAAACATTCTCTGGGAAAAGTCTCGGGCCGGGTTTTGAACGAAATTCGGGCGAACTACGATAAAGGCGACCCGCACACCGTGAGCACGCTCGAAAAGATCGCCGAGCTTGCCGAGAAAGGGAGGGCCGCGCTTCTCGAGCAGGACCACGAAAAACTTTTCGAGCTTATTAACGAGAACTTCGATCTGCGGCGCTCGATCATGACCATCAACCCGGCCAATCAGGAGATGATCGATACGGCGAGGCGGTCCGGCGCTTCGGCTCATTTTGCCGGATCGGGCGGGTCAATCCTCGGGATGTATCGCGGAGAGGATATGTATGGCCGGCTGGCCGAAGAACTGGGCAAGGTGGGGGCGAGGATCATTAAGCCGGTTATAACCTAGTCATAATCCCCCCTAAATCCCGCTTTAATCAATAATTCTCGGCCAGCACTTCATAGAAGGCCTGAGGATGATCGCAGGCCGGGCATTTATCGGGAGCGTCTTTTCCTTCGTGGAGGTAGCCGCAGTTCCGGCATTTCCATTTCACCACGATGTCCTTTTTAAAGACCTTGCCGTTTATGATATTTGCCACGAGCTTCCTGTAGCGCTTTTCATGATGGGCCTCGACCTCGGCGATCTCCTTGAACTGCTTGGCGATCTCAGGGAATCCTTCTTTCTCGGCCATCTTTTCGGCCTCTTTATAAAGCTTGGTCCATTCGAGATTTTCACCGGCCGCGGCGGCTTCGAGGTTGGCCGCCGTATCGCCGATCACGCCGGCCGGATAGGATGCCGTGATCTCAACTTCGCCGCCCTCGAGCAGCTTGAAGAAGCGTTTGGCGTGCTCTTTTTCGTTCTCCGCGGTCTCGAGGAAGATCTCGGCGATCTGTTCGTAGCCCGCTTTTCTCGCGGCGCTGGCGAAATACGTGTAGCGGTTGCGCGCCTGGGATTCGCCGGCGAACGAGGCCAAAAGATTCTTTTCCGTGCGCGTTTTCTTGATGGATTTGGACATAAGAGACTCCTTTATAATATGGCTTAAGCTTTCCACAGCCCGTGCAAATTGCAGTATTCACGGGCCGAGACTTTGCCTTTGACGCAGAAGATGGCTTCCGGGGCCTGGCCGGGTTTTAAGAACTGCCGGTAGACGATATCTCCGTCGATGACTTCGACGAATTGGATGTAATGCTTGTCCTCCATCGGGTGGGGGACGGCGCCGACCTTGACCTTGACGCCGTCGGCGGTCTTTTCGATCACCGGAACGTGCTTTTCCCGGGACGCGTCAACGGTATTTTCGGTCAAAAGGTTCATCGGCTGGCCGCAGCAGACGAGCTCGCCGCCGCCGACAAAAATCACTTCGACCATGTTGCCGCAGACCCCGCATTTGTAGACCTGAAGTCTTTGACTCACGTTAGGCATGTCAATTCCTCCTCGACAAGTTGTGTTTTTTATGGTCTTTCGTCAGGCATTCCTTGCAGATGCCTTTGAAATAGCCGTGAACTTCGCTGATGCGATGGCCTTCGAATTCGCCGCGCCGGCTGTTGGCGCAGGCGAGGTCGAGGTCGATGATGCGGGCGCAGTGATCGCAGAAGAAATGATGGTGGGGGGTAGTGTGGCCGTCATACCGGACTTTGGTTGGATCGATGGTGAGGGCGGTCACGATGCCTTTGTGGGCGAAGAGCTCGAGGGTGGAGTAGAGGGTGGTTTTAGAGAGGGTCGGGACGGATTTAACGAGTTCGCCGTGGAGGGATTTAATTGTCGGATGGGTCCTCTTTTCGAAGACGGCCCCGAGGATCGATAGTCTCTGGAAGGTCGGCTTGACGCCCTTGGAAACAAGCATGTCTTTGAGATCATCCTTCGTTGTAATCATTACAAATTGGATTGTATCCAAATTGAGGCTGTTTGTCAAGAAGACAACTTACGGCCTGTCGATGCCGTATTCCCGGAAGGCTTCATACATGGCTAGGATATTAGCGAGGGGGACGTCGGGGCCAATTTCGCCGCAGGCGATGATCCCGCCACGGGGCGTGCCGCAGGCTTCGAATGTCCTCTGGACTTCCTCTTTGACTTGGCTCGGCGAGCCGAAGGGAAGCACATTCTGCCGGTCGATATCGGTCCGGACAGCGATATGGCCGCGAACGTTTCGGGCTGTCCAATCGAATTCAACCACGGCGATTTGGAAATTGATGACGTCAACTCCGATTTCGATGAGGTCGCCTAAAATATCGTTGATAAAGCCGTCGCTGTGGAACCAGACGTCCTTGCCGGCGGCCTTTGTCCGGGCGAACATTTCGGCATAACGCGGTTTAAAAAGGCGCCGCCAGGTTTCAGGCCGGATGATCAAGCTGCGTTGTGTTCCCCAATCATCGCCGAAGTGAAGCCCGTCATACTCAAACTTGTTCCATCTGTCGATCCAGCGAAGGTTGAACGCTAGAAGATCGTCCAGGAGGCGCATGAATTCCCTGGATTCAGCGGCGATGTCCATCAGCAAATTCTCCATACCACGGAGCTGCTGGAGCTGTTCAAAGGTCGTAATCCAGGCGCCGCGCGCATACCAGCGGCCGTCGTAGCCGCACATGTGACCGCTGTACTGGCGGCCCGCAGGAGGCCAAGCGCTAAAGTCTTTGGGCCAGAGGTATTCGTCATAACGGCTGAGGTCGGAGATAGGCCATTGGACGGGAATCCCACAGACGCCCGCCCATTCCACCCGCCAAACCGTGCCGAAGTCATCGCAGTTGAGGCCTTGCTTATATTGGGGCGAGAACTTCTCGATGGGCAGGTCGGACATGTAATCCCAGCCGAAATCTTCGCGGTATTCGGCCAAGATCTCGTCGAGCGCTTGGCCGTATTTGATCTGAGCCGCAGGCAGGACGGCATGGGAAATCGGGGCTCGGTCAGGCTTCTCGAAGCGGATGGCCCTTTTTACGCGTTCCCTGCTGTTCATTTAGCTTTACTGTCAGCGCGAGGCGTTCGCCCCGCGGGGATCTCCTCTTCCTTAGCGGCCGCCAGCAAATCCCTTATGGTTGTCTCGGCCAGGGCGACGACCGTGTCCGCCGCGCCGTAATAGATCTTCACGACCGAATCGGGCCGGGCATAGCCATCTTTGTCATAATGCTCAACGATCATCCCGCTCGGGAAAACAACATTTGGAACCTGGCCGACGAGTTCATAAGGTTCGCGCGGCTCGAGGATGTTCCCCCGGCAGCGGCCGAGGACCTTCGACGGGTCCTTCAGATCGAGCAACACAACCCCTGCCTGATAGATGCTGGCGCTTCCGAAATGCGTCGCGAGGCCATGGTAAATGTGGAGCCAGCCTTCGCCCGTTTTGACGGGCGGCGGACCTGAGCCAATGAATTCGTCCCAATAATGAAATCTTCCGTTGATGAGCGGTGCGGCAGGCTTCCACTGGATCAGGTCGTCGGATTCAGACAGCCAGATCGTGCTGCCGGATGTCGGCCCGCCTTCCATCCGGGCCCTATTCGGCCTGTCCATCCGCAGATAACGGCCTCCGACTTTCTCAGGAAAAATAACCCCGTTGCGGATATCCTCGGTTGAGGTGATGCCCAGGAATTCGAACTTTTTGAAATCCTTGGTTCTTCCCAGTCCGAGCTGGCAGCCGCTGTCCATGTCCATGGCGAACATGATGTAAAAAGCGCCCTCAAGCTCCGTGATCCGGGCGTCGTAGATATGGTAAATCTTGTCTTTGACCTCTTCGATCCCGTGGAACTTCACGATCTCCGGCCTGATGACGAAGCTCACGCCTTCCGCGCTTTCGGCGAGCATCAGGAACGTCTCGCGCGATCGGGCCTGGACGCGCAGTATCAGGTGATATCCGCCATGGTGCTTGACAGCCCCCGGGTTGAACACCGAGGTGACGTCGGTCAACAGCGGAGAGATGGAGGGAATGTCTTTCCGGGTCAGGATGGGATTTCTCGAGCAGCGTTCCATGGTTTTCACCTTTTTCCCATTCTAACATATATGCGGCATTCGGGCTTGTCCACCATGGGCAGGATGTTGCCTTTGATGGATTTGCCGTCGACGGTGATGATGAAGGCGAAAACGATGACGACAATGCCCCAGTCGAGGACAGTGAGGTTCATGGGGGGAATTCTATATTTTGACCTCAGCGGACGTCAAGGCAGGGAAAGGCTTGGCCGGAACAGCAGGAGAGACTTCTCCTAGCTTCCTGTTTTTAGAGTAATCCGCTTCTTTGCCGTTCCTCCGAATTTGGAATTCACTTCAAATTCCACCCAGCCGTCGTTTCCGTCAGTCCTCACCAAATAGGCGAATTTTTGGGATTGCCTGCTCAGGAGGCGGAACTCGGCGGTTTTGCCCTTTGGCGTCTGCGGCCGATCGGTGGGATTCAACGGATCGAGCGCCGTCTGGCCTTCCGGGACTTCAACGAGCTTCACGTTATTCGAGGTGTTGATCGTCAGCTTGTCTTTGACGTCCTTTTTCAACTGGACCATCCGATCCGAGCTTGTTGGATAAATGCTCCCATTCTTCACGGTCGCTACGACCCATAAAAGATTCTCTGTCGAGGGCTTCACTTCGATCTTCTCGATCTCAACCTTCGGGAACTGGCTGGCGCTATACAGGACAAACTGGGTATTCCGGAGTGCTTCCTCTTCCATGTATCTCGCCGGCGGTGTCCGGGTGATATGCTTCTTGGCCGTTCCGCCGATCCACACTTCACCGAGATCCGGGTGCTTGACCCTGTGCGGCGTGATCCAGCCTTCGCCGCCGAGCTCAATGTCGATCCATTTCAGCATTTCCTCATCGGAAATACGGCCGTCCTTGTTTTCGTCGGCATCCAAGGTCGGCAGGCTCCACAGCTCGATCAGACAGGCATACGCGCCGAGCATATAATACGACGCCGCTTGGGCTTGTCCGACCAGGCCGCTGATCGTCGGCCGGTAATCCTTCAGAATCCGCGCGCCCATGGTGACCATCTCGGTCAGGGCGCTCATGTCTCCCTGATAATTTGGATCCACGATGCGGTCGAAAAGCTGGGCGTAGGGATTGGTCTTTCTCATTTCTTCCAGCCGCTGCGCGTTCCGCTGCTGCATCTGTTGCTGCTGTTCCGGCGTCAAAGTCACCCCGCGCGCGGCCGGCGGCGCCGAGAACATGATCAGCTTGCCGGTATTGTGAAAATGGAATGAGGCGAAGATATTCGGATGGGCGAGCCAGAATTCCATCACGTTGCGCGTCTCATTTTCGCTCAGGGGATAGGGTGCGCCGTTTCTCAGATTCCAATCATAGGGAAAATTCCGGTTCGGGTCCGGGCCGCCCAGATCGTCTTCATTGATCCGGCCGTCGCCGTCGTTGTCATAGCCCTCCGTCCCGATGCGCCTGAAGCGCTGGACTTCTTCGCGCGGGTCTGCGACCGGGACGAACAGGCGCTTGTCGGGTGAAAGTTTGAACTGGCCGGCCGGGTCTTCGGCGTACATCGTCGAGATCTCGCCGTCGCCGTCCACGTCTTCGGTCGGATTTTCGTCGAAGAGGCCGTCGCCGTCGTCATCCATCGGACGGAACGGCTCGCGGGGATTGTTGGCCGTGTTGGGGAAGCGGGCATAGGAGTCGTTCGCGTCCACATTCAGCCCGGGCAGGATGTAAAACGTGATGCGGTTGACGAGGTCATAAACGGTGGGATCATAGTCATAGCGCGTCAAGAGGTACCAGGCCGCATAGAGCGAGCAGGTGATGCCGTTGATCTCATTGCCGTGGATGGCGCCGTCCACCCACATGGCCGGCTTGGTGAGGGCCGCCCCGCTCGATTTGGCGGTGATGGTTAAAAGGAATTGATCGCGGCCCTGGCGGCTCTTACCGATGCTCTGGATGTCGGCGAGGTTCGGGTACTTGGCCTGAAGGTCGCGCATGATTTTTGTCCACTCGTCATACATATAGTAATGCTTCCAGGAG
>JALHTW010000162.1 GCA_022866045.1 Candidatus Aminicenantota bacterium
ACATGATTCCTAAAACCATATATAGTTTTTTACAATTGAAAGGAGGTTCATCATGGATTTAGTCTCGAGAGCTCAGGCTATTATCTTAAAACCCAAAGAAGAATGGGTGAAAATCAAGGGTGAACCCGCCCCTGTCACCCAACTCTTCACGTCCTATGCCGCGGTCCTGGCCCTTATCCCGGCCATTGCCCAGTTCATCGGATATGCGCTCATCGGCACCAGGGTGCTCACGTTCGGCGTGATAAGAATGAACATCGGTTCAGCTTTGCTGCGGATGGTCCTGTATTATATTTTCGCCTTGGCTTCTGTCTATGTGTTCGGGCTGGTCATTAATGCCCTGGCCCCGAGCTTCGGCTCCAAGCAGAACGCCGAAAACGCGATGAAGTTGGCAGTCTACAGCATGACCCCCGCCTGGGTCGGCGGTATTTTCTATGCCATCCCGGCTCTCTGGATTTTGGCCACTCTGGCCAGCCTTTATGGAATCTACATCCTCTATTTAGGGTTTGCGACCCCGATGATGGATACGGCCAAGGATAAAGTTGTCGGTTACCTCGTCGTCAGCTTCATCGTCATGATCGTTTTAACGGTCGTTGTCGGCCTGATCTTAAGTGCGCTTTTCGTCGTCGGAAGCGTTTCCGGTCTCTAATTCGGCGACGATCTTCGAGAACGCATCCCGCGGGGAGGCTGCCTGAGTGATGGGCCTCCCCACGACCAGATAATCCGATCCCTTCTCGATCGCCTCGGCGGGCGACATGATCCTTTTCTGGTCTTGGGCGGCGGCCCACGCCGGGCGGATCCCCGGCGTGACGATCAGCCGACCTGGCCCGACCTCTTTCCGGACGATTTCGATCTCCTGGGCGGAGCAGACGACGCCGTCCATTCCCGCTTTCTTAGCGAGCGCCGCAAGCCGTAAAACCTGCGCGGCGGTGTCGGGAACCATGCCGATCGCGCCGAGCTCCTCATTTTTGAGGCTGGTCAGGATGGTTACGCCGAGGAGAAGAGGTTTTGCCGTCTGCCGTTTTTCCGATTCCGAACGCGCCGCCTCGGCGGCCTTGGCCATCATTTCTAAGCCGCCAGAGGCATGAATGGTCATCATGTAGGCCCCGTGCCGGACGCCGATGCGGACGGATTCGGCCACGGTGTTGGGGATGTCGTGAAGCTTGAGGTCCAAGAAAACGTCTTTCCCCAGAGCCTTGATGTCTTTGAGAAGCTCCGGGCCTTCCGCTGTGAAGAGCTCCAGGCCGACTTTAAAGACTCGGGCGTCCTTGAGCTCGCGGACGAGAGCAAGGGCTTGTTCCTTGTTTTCGACGTCGAGGGCGATAATGATGCGTTTGCGGTAATCGATGGGAAGGGTCATATGAATGCCTCCGGAAAAAAATTCGGCAAAGAATACGGGGAGACATCGCTTTTTCCAATCCCTGGAGCCGCGGTTTTGTCCTGGCGCTTGAAAAAGGGATGTCTCCCCGCCTTTCTTATATTTTTATCGTTCCGATCAATTCCGTGATCTTTTTGATGCCCTTGCGCTCGCAGAAATCTTTCATCTCTCCGGCTATTCGCATGGTGGAGGCGGGGTCGATGAAATTGGCTGTTCCGACCTGGACCGCTTTGGCTCCGACGATGAGGAATTCGATCGCATCAGCCGCCGTCATGATCCCGCCCATGCCGATGACAGGGATATTGACTGCCGTCGCGACTTGATAGGTCATCCGCAGGGCGATGGGCTTGATGGCCGGGCCGCTCAGCCCGCCGAAGATATTGGCCAGCTTCGGCCTCCGCGTCTCGACGTCCACGGCCATGGCCAAAAGCGTGTTGATCAAGGAAATGCCGTCCGCGCCTCCATCCTCGGCCGCCCTGGCGATCTCGACGATGTTCGTGACGTTCGGCGAGAGCTTGGCGATGATCGGGCGCCGGCCGGCGGCCTTGGCCTGCTTCACCAGCGCGCCGGTGGTATCCGGATCGAGAGCCGGGCAGAAGCCGTTCTTTTCGACGTTCGGGCAGGAGATGTTGAGTTCGTAGGCGTCAACACCCTCCTGCCGGTCCAGATATTCAATAACCTGGATATATTCTTCGTCGCTTGCGCCGCAGATGTTCACGATAACAGCCGTGTCGAGCTCGCGGAGCTTCGGCAGGACCTCTTCGGAGAATTTTTCGACGCCGACACCCTGGAGCCCGATGGCGTTAATCAGGCCGCCCGTGGTTTCGACGAGGCGCGGCGGCGGGTTGCCTTCGCGCGGCCCGAAGTAAAGGCCCTTGACGACGATGCCCCCGATCTTATCGAAGTCTATGAACGGCGCGAATTCGAGCCCGTAGCCGAAGGTGCCGCTCGCGGCAAGAACAGGGTTCCTGAGCTTCAGAAAACCCAGGTCTACCGAGAGGTCGATCATCATTCCGCCTCCTCCCAGATAATCTCCTCGGCCCAGAACACGGGGCCATCCTCGCAGATCTTCCGCCATTTGCCGTTGTCGCTTTTCTTGATCCGCTTGACACAGCCCCAACAGGCGCCGAACCCGCAGCCCATCATGGATTCGAGTGAGATCCGGGCCGGGATCTTATGGGCGGCGGCGAGCTCAGCCGCCTTTTTCATCATCGAGTTCGGACCGCAGATGAATAGGATTTGGGGTGTCGTCTTTTGGATCTCGTTCTCCAGCAGGTCCGTCACGAAACCATGAAAGCCGAACGAACCGTCGTCGGTCGAACACGTCATACCGAGGCCGGCCTTCTTGAATTTCTCTTTGACCGGAAGATCGGCAAGGGTTTTTCCGCCGTAAAGGACATGGACTTTAGCCCCCAGCTTTTTAAGCTCTTTTCCCAAAAAATAGAGGGGCGCGATCCCTCTGCCCCCTCCGATGAGATAGGCGATCCCAAGATGTTCCCAGTCTGGGATAAACTCCTTGCCCAGGGGGCCGATGATATCGAGCGTTTCCCCCTCTTTTTTCCGACTGAGCAGAGCCGTTCCCTGGCCCGCGACCTGGAAAAAGATCTCAAGGGCATTTCTCTCCCGGGAATGGATGCTGATCGGCCGGCGGAGAAGAGGATAGGGCGTATCGCTCACCCGGACCATGAGGAACTGTCCCGGCCGCGCTTCAACCGCTATCTTCGGCGTTTCAATGCGGAAAAGATGATAATCGTTCCAATTCTGCTTGAAGATAATTTTTGCCCGCGAATCCCACTGCATCTCGGTACCGTTCCCCCCAAAATAACAAAATTTCCTGGGATTATCAATATCAGAGCATTATAGAGCCTTGGAAAGGGATGAGCGGAGGTCAAGGAATGAGGTCGAGCGGATTTTTCTCGCCGGGGAAAATTCGCCCGGTTTCGAGGGGCATACCCGGAGCCACCTCTTTGACTTTCGTCCTTTTTTTAGGCCATAATCAACGTGGATTCATACCGGCAACAAGGAGTCATCCATGGAAATTTCCCGGAGAGGTCAGACGGTCCAAGCTTCCCCGATCCGGAAGCTCAAACCTTATGCCGATAGGGCTCTTGAGAAAGGCATAAAGATCTATTTTTTGAATATCGGCGATCCGGACATCCCGACACCGCGGCCCATTCTAGACGCGGTCCGCAGCTTTAATGACAGGATCCTCGCCTACGGGCCGGCCCAGGGATTTCTCGAACTGCGGCAGGCCATCGCCGACTATTTCAACGGCTATAAGATCCCGCTGACGTCGGAGAACGTCATCATCACCTGCGGCGGTTCCGAGGCCATCCTATTCACGTTCGCCGTAGTCGGCGATCCGGGAGACGAGATTATCATCCCGGAGCCTTTCTACACGAATTACAACGGCTACGCGTCGCTGGCCAATCTCAAGATCGTTCCGCTCACACTCAAGGTTGAAAACGGCTACCGGCTTCCCTCGGTGGAAGAGATCGAGGCCAAGATCACGCGGCGCACAAAGGCTATCCTTCTTTGCTCGCCGAACAACCCCACGGGCACGGTCTATTCGCCCCAGGAGCTCGACCGCGTCGTGTCGATCGGCGTCAAGCATGACCTCTTCCTCATCGGAGACGAGGTCTATAAAGAGTTCATCTATGACGGTCTGACTCATAAGAGCATTTTGGAATACGAAGAGGCCAAGAACCGGGTCGTCGTTGTGGACTCGATCTCCAAGCGTTTCAGCTGCTGTGGGGCGCGGATCGGCGCGGTCATCACCCGGAACGATCGGGTCTATCAGGCGGCCCTCAAATTCGCCCAGGCCCGGCTCTGCCCGCCAACGATAGAGCAGAAGGCCGCTATCGCCGCCTACAAAATGGGTCTGGCCTACTTCGAGCCCGTCCGGCAGGAATATGAGCGGCGGCGCGACGTGTTGTATGAAGGCCTGCGCTCGATCCCCGGTCTCGTCGTCGGCAAGCCCCAGGGCGCTTTTTACATGAGTGTCCGCCTGCCCGTCAAAGATGCCGAGCGCTTCGTCATCTGGATGCTCACCGATTTCGCCCTCGACAAGGAGACCGTGATGGTCGCTCCGGGCCAGGGATTCTACTCGACGCCGGGAAAAGGCCTGGACGAGATCCGCATCGCCTACGTCCTCAACGAGAGCGACCTTAAACGCGCCCTGGTGATCTTCAAGGCCGGACTTGAAAAATATAAGGCTACTGTAGAAGCCTGATTCATTCAGTCTTCAAATGCCCATAAAAAGGTCATCCACCGGCTCCGCCATTTTGCCTTTCTTTTTGAAGGGGCGGGGGGAAAGGATTTCGGAGCGAACCGGGGCGAAGATCAGGGCGACCTTGCGCCTCAAGCCGCATGGGCTGGAGATCAGTGCCGTCATTCTCCTGGGAATCTTCGATTGCGTCCTATTTTGGCCTGGATGCGGCGCAAAAAGCCGCGTTCTGCTTGAACTCCTGGCCGCCCATGTAGTATATTTTAGCGTTTTCATCTTTAAGGAGTCATTCTATGAGTAAGAAGTACGTATACTTTTTCGGCGTCGGCTCCGCGGACGGCAATAAGGACATGAAAGACCTCCTCGGCGGAAAGGGGGCCAACCTGGCGGAGATGGCCGGGATCGGCTTGCCCGTTCCGCCAGGATTCACGGTCTCGACCGAAGTCTGCGCCCTGTTTTCCAAGGCGGGCGGAAAAGTTCCGCGGGACGTTCAGGGCGAGATCCAGGCCAACCTGAAAAAGCTCGAACGTGTCGCGGGATTAAAATTCGGGGACGATAAGAATCCCCTTCTCGTTTCGGTCCGGTCGGGCGCGAAATTCAGCATGCCCGGCATGATGGACACGATCCTCAACTTGGGCCTCACGGACAAGACCGTCGAAGGCCTGGCGAAGAAAAGCGGCAACCGCCGCTTCGCCCTCGACTGCTACCGCCGGCTCATCCACATGTTCGGCGTCGTCGTCATGGATGTCCCCAAAAAGAAATTCGAAGAGATTCTGAGAGAAAAGAAAAAAGAGGCCCGGGTCGAGAAGGACTCGGACATATCGGAAAAGCTTCTCGAAGACGTGATCGCGGAATACCGCAATCTGATCAAAAAAGAGGCCGGCCATGATTTTCCCCAGGATGTTCATCAGCAGCTCGACATGGCCGTGTCGGCCGTCTTCAAGTCCTGGAACACCCCCCGGGCCATCCACTACCGCCGCGAATACCATATCCCCGATGACCTGGGCACGGCCGTCAACGTCCAGCTCATGGTCTTCGGCAACTTCGGCCAGACCTCCGGCACGGGCGTGGGCTTCACCCGCAACCCGGCTACGGGCGAGAAGGAAGTCTACGGCGAATATCTGTTGAACGCGCAGGGCGAAGATGTGGTCGCCGGCGTCCGGACGCCTTCCCCTCTGCGCCACTTGAAAACCGAGATGCCCGAAGTCTTCGAACAGCTCAAGAACACGACCGATAGGCTGGAGAAGCACTACGGCGACGTGCAGGACTTTGAGTTCACCATCCAGGAAGGCAAGCTCTTCATGCTCCAGACCCGGAACGGCAAGCGGACCGGCCAGGCGGCTGTCAAGATCGCCGTGGACCTGGTCGAGGAAGGGCTGTGCAAGAAGGAAGAGGCCCTCCTCAAGGTCGAGCCTGAAGCGCTCAACCAGCTCCTCCATCCCGTCTTCGATAACGAGGAAAAACAGCAGCATGAAGTCCTGGCCACGGGGCTCGCGGCTTCACCCGGCGCGGCGGCCGGCCAGGTTGTGTTTACGGCCAACGAAGCCGTTGCCTGGAAAGCCGATGGGAAGAAGGTCATCCTCGTCCGCGAAGAGACCTCCCCCGACGACATCCACGGCATGAGTGCCGGGCAGGGCATCCTGACGGCCACGGGCGGCATGACGTCGCATGCCGCGGTCGTCGGCCGCCAGATGGGCAAGCCGGCTGTCGTCGGCTGCGGCGCGGTCAAGGTCAACGAAGAGAAAAAGGTCTTCTCCGTCGGCAAGCGGCAGATTGCGGAAGGAGAATGGATTTCGATCGACGGCAGCACGGGCGAAGTGCTCGCGGGCGAGATCAAGACCCAGCCTTCGGAGATCATCCAGGTCGTGCGCGGCGAGAAGAAACCCGACCAGTCCAAGGTCTATCAATATTTCTCGAAGCTCCTGGGCTGGGCGGACGAAGTCCGCAAGCTCAAGGTCCGGGCCAATTCCGACACGCCCCGGGATGCCCGGACGGCCTTCGCCTTTGGCGCCGAGGGCATCGGCCTGGCCCGCACCGAGCACATGTTCTTTGGCCCCGACCGGCTGCCGATCGTCAAAGAAATGATTCTCGCGGACAACGAGGCTGACCGGCGCAAAGCGCTCGACAAGCTGCTTCCGTTCCAGAAGAAGGACTTCTATGAATTCTTCCAAGAGATGCACGGCCATCCTGTGACCATCCGGACGATCGATCCTCCGCTCCACGAGTTTCTGCCGAAGAGAGAGGATCTGATGGTCGAATTGGCCGAGCTCAAGGCGTCGGGAAGCACGGACAAGGCCAAGATCGAGGAATTGGAAAGCCTGCTCGAACGGGTCAAGGCCCTTTCCGAGTTCAACCCGATGTTAGGCCACAGAGGCTGCCGGCTGGGCATCTCCTATCCCGAGATCACCGAGATGCAGGTCCGGGCCATCTTCGAGGCGGCCTGCGAACTCCAAAAGGAGGGCGGAAAGGTCTTTCCCGAGATCATGGTCCCGCTCGTCGGCCATATCGCCGAGCTTGCCAACCAGAATGAGATTATCGTTCGGGTGGCCAATGAAGTCATGGCCAAGGTCGGCGTTAAGATCGACTACCTCGTCGGGACGATGATCGAGATCCCGCGTGCGGCGTTGACCGCGGACGAGATCGCCCAGGAGGCTGAATTCTTCTCCTTCGGGACGAACGACCTGACCCAGACGACGTTCGGCGTTTCGCGCGACGATGGCGGCAAGTTCCTGAACTATTACCTGGACAAAGGCATCTGGAAAGACGATCCGTTCGAGACGATCGACCAGAACGGCGTGGGCCAACTGATGAAGATGGCCGTCGACAAAGGCCGCTCGACCCGGCCCAACCTCAAGATCGGTATTTGCGGCGTCCACGGCGGCGACCCGCGCTCGATCTTCTTCTGCCACAAGATCGGGCTGAACTACGTGAGCTGCTCGGCCTACCAGATCCCGATCGCCCGGCTGGCCGCGGCCCAGGTCGCGCTGGCGAAGAAAGACTCCGGCGATTAAGGGCTCACGAAAGCGGTTGGCGTTTTATGGCGCTGAATTTCCGGAAAGAGGGCCCTGTTTCAAAGGCCGTCGTGTCACTTGTCCGTGACGACGGCTGACTTCCGGCTTTCCCGGCCGTCCGTGTAAACGGTCGTCACGGCATAGGCATATTTTTGATCCTTCGGCAGGCGGGTGTCCCTATAACGCAGCCTGGAGGCGCTCAAGGCGGCGAGCGGCGCGAACTTGTCGTCGCCCTCCTCCGCTTTCCGGCGATAGACGTTGTAGCCGCTCACTTCGGATTCATCGTTTAAAGCGTTCTTCTCGAAAGAGATCGTATTGAACTTTTCCTTGACGGACAGAATCCTGATGAAGACCGTCCAGACGTCGGGATTCAGGGGAGGGAACTCAAACTTCTTGCTGTCGGTTACGGTCCCCGACGGGTCGCTTTCGATATCGTACTCGGACAGGGCCGTTACCCGGTAGGAATAATTCGTCTTGATGTCGAGGCTCGCGTCCTCGTACTGAAGAGTCGTCGGCAGGAGAGAAGCAAGGAGCGAGAAGGAGCTGTCAGCCTGTCCCGCCTGTTTCTTGTAGAGCTTGTAATTTTTGAGCGTTATGCCGGCATTCTCAGGGTTTGCCTGCCAGGTGATTTTATTGATCTTTTTGGTTTCGGTGCTGTCCAGTCGAGTATCAACGGCCGGGTTCAGCGGGGCCTTGGGCTTGGGCGGGGGAGCGATCGTGAAGGCGGCATTACTGACGTCCGAAGGCGTCCCGCTTGAGGCTTCGCTGATTCTCACCAGGCAGTTGGAGCTTGGCGTGTTGGGAAGCGTCCATGAATAAGTTCCGCTATTGGAAGCGGAAGCTACGATATCCGTATAGCTGGTTCCTCCGTTCGTCGAATACTCGATCCTGATGTTTCCCACGGTCCCCTGCGTCGTCCAGGCAATGTTATGCACGGACGTGGCTTCCCAGTTCTCTCCGCCGTTGGGAGAGGTTACGGTCAGCGTATCCTTTTGATTTCTTAAGCCCTCGAACCAAGTCTCGGCCATGATCTGGTATCCCGTCGCGTTCGGATGAACGCCATCATCAAGAAGGAGGGATTGCCATCCCCCCTGGGAGGCGGGATAGTCATAAAAAGCATTGAACTGGTCCACGAGAGGAAAGTTCAACCGGTTTGAAAACTGACGGATCTTAGAATTGAGGTTGAATATCCTGTTCTGAAAGATGAGATAATTCCAATACAAGTCGTTGCGGGGGATGATCGTGGCGACGAGAGGCGTCATCCCGGCGACAAGGCATCGGCTGGCCATTTTTTCCAGGTTGAAGGCCGCCGTGTCCGTCGATATTTCCAAGAAGATGATATCGTTGGTCCCCTCCATGAGCAGCATATACTTGGACTGGCGCGCTGCGATGGCCGAATCGATTCTCGCCAGCCCCTCAATCGTTGTTTCTCCGCCTTCGCCTTCATTCCAGACTTTCGCCGTGCCGTATTTTTGAATGAGCAGGGCTTCCAATCGGGGTATGTAGCCTTGATTTTCAGCTGCCGTAATGCTGTCGCCGAAGCCGGTATACTGGTTTTCATCACGGTCGGCGTTCAAAACCGGGGGAAGAGTCGGTGTCCCGGGGACCAAACTGGCCTTTTCGGCCAGATCACGAAACAAGAGAGAAAATGATCTGATGGCTTCCCCGCTTTCCCATGCCATGCCGAGACGGTCGTCGAGAACGGCGATCTTCGGAGAGCGGAGAGTCTCGTTTTGAGTCTGAATGACCTGGATCTCGGGACTCCAGTCGTATCCTTGTTTGTACCGGGCATAGAGGGCGCTCGCCGGGCCGGATGTTCGGCTCCAGAGGACGAGAGGGATCGTCCCGTGGACGAAGGCGATGGCCGGAGACAAATCGGCCTGACCGTTATCCGTGATCTTTTCTTCGGGCGACCAGGATTTTCCGTTCCAGGATGAAACAAAGATCTCATAATCCCGTCCGCCATAGGCGGACCAGACGACCCAAGGAAAGCCGTTCGCATCGAGGCCGACGGATTGACTGGTGTGAGGATAACGGCTGTCGCTGTTAAGCTTGTAGATCTCGGACCAAGCGTTGCCTTGAAAGACACGGCCGAAGATCTCATCTCGCCCCCCGTTTTGACCCGTCCAAAAAGCCCAGATCTCTCCATTCCCGCCGGCCAGGAGCTTGGGGTTCAGGGCCGAAGCGAAATAAGGCGCGTTGACGACCCAGGTTTTGTTTAGGCCGAGGCTCGCGACGCAGACGGAATATTTCTGATCGGCGCATTGGATCCACGTGATCCAGGGATTTGACCGGCCATCGAAGTCCAGGTCGGGGGAAAAAAGAGGATGATCGGACTGAACGACGGAGTGGGCGGTCACGAGCCTGCCGTCATCAAGACGGCCGAAATAGATCTCATGATTTCCCCGGCCGTGCTCCTCCCAGACGATCCCGATCTCATCGGACTTATCTTTTTTAATGACCGGCGAGAGGGCGGGGGGAGACACCGGGAGGTCATGAGCTTCGTAGCTTTGAGCCGCGGAGTCACCCGCGGCAAGGCCGAGGCCGTTGTCGGAGTTTTGATAAGCGATGATGAAGCGCCCGTTCTTGTCAAAGAGAGGAGAGGGAGAACGGCCGGGCAGAATGCTGCGGCGTTCCTGGGCGCTTAAAGAACAGAGGGCCGAAACAATGCCCAGGAATAAAAGCCATCGATTGTGTCGTCGGTCCATTTCTGTTTGAGAAAACATATCACCCGACTTCAAATTGGGGCGCGTTTATCGCCCCGACCGAACCTCTCCCCGCCGACGATCCTCAGCGCAGCACCAGGTTTTCGATGAAGAACTCCATCATCCGGTCCTGCCGGAGGCCGGAATGTCCGGCGTCGGGTCCGACCTGCACTTCGAAGCTTTTGCCGGCCTGCTGCAGCGCCTGAATAAGCTGCATGGCGTTGGTCGGATGGACGTTGTTGTCCGCCGTCCCGTAGTAAATCATCAGCCGGCCTTTCATATCTTTGGCGTACTTCATGGCGGTTCCGGCTTCATAACCTTCCTTATTCTCCTGTGGGATCCACATATAGCGCTCGGTGTAAATGCTGTCGTACTGGTTCCAGGAAGTCACAGCCGACGAGGCGCTGGCCGCGGCGAACACGTCCGGATGGCGGAGCAGGCACAGCGCGGATGCGTATCCGCCGTACGACGTCCCGTAGATGCCGACGCGGTCCTTGTTCACATAGGGACGGTCCCAAAGCGACTTCACACCCGCCGCCTGGTCGTCCATCTCGACGACTCCCAAATGCTGGTAGATGGCATCGAGCGCTTTCTTGCCCAGGCCGGAAGATCCGCGCGTGTCGAACGACGCCACGATGAAACCGTATTCGGTGAGAGGGCTGGGCGTTGAGAATCTTTCCCCGGCGCCATTCCAGCCCGGCCCGGCGTAAACGCTCACGAGCAGCGGATATTTCTTGTTCGGATCAAAGTTGGACGGGACATTAAGGATGCCGTAGAGATCGCGGCTTCCGTCGGCGGACTTGAATTTGAACAGCTCGGTCTTCTTCAGCCCGAGCTGGTTGAACTTGGTCAGGTCGCTCTTAGCCAGTTCGGCCACGACCTTGCCCTTGACGTCCAGCAGGCGGGTGAAGGGCGGGCTGTCGTGGGTCTGGGCGACGTCGATAAAATATTTGCCGTCCGGCGAGATATTAACGGTGTGGTTGGTGGCCGGGTCGGTCAGGCGGACATCGTTCTTGCCGTTGAGTTTGACTCGGTGGAGTTGCATTTTCATATGATTATCGCCGTCGCGGGCCATGTAATACAGGAAACCGGCGTCTTCGTCCACCTTGACGACGTTGGCGACCTCGAACGGGTGGTTCGTGAGCGTCGCCAGGAGCTTGCCGCTCAGGTCATAGAGGTAGAGGTTCTTGAAGCCCGTCCGCTCCGAGGTCCAGATGAACCGCTTGTTGTCCTTGAGATACTGCATGGCCGGCGAATTCTCGGTCCAGCTCGGCAGCCACTCCTCGCCCACGATGACCCGGCACTTGCCCGTGGCCGGGTCGGCGGCCGTGAACTCCATGATGTTCTGGCGCCGGTTGGTGCGGTTGAAGAGCAGCTCCTTCCCGTCGGGTGACCAGGCGACGCGATAGACGTAATGGCCGACCACGGCGTTGTCGAACGGCTTGCCGTCGCGGATGTCGATCTGGGTGATTTTCTTTGTCGCAAGATCGTCGATGAACAGGTCAGCGATCGGGTTCGGCTCGCCCGCTTTCGGGTAGGCCTCGATATCGGCCTTGCTGTACTGCTTGATCTGGTCCATCTGCAGGACGTAGTCCGACACTTTACTCTCGTCGAACCGATAGAAGGCAAGCTTCGTGCTGTCCGGGGACCACCACATGGCCGTGTTCTGGTTCAACTCCTCGCCGTACACCCAGCTCGCCGTGCCGTATTTGATGCGGTCTTTGACATTCCCGTCCGTCGTGACGGCGGCCTCGTTCTTGCCGTCGGCATCGCTCAGCCAGAGGTTGCGGTCGCGATAGAACGCCTTGAGCTTTTTATCTGGTGAGATGGCCTCGGTGAACTGGCGGCCGCGGGCTGGGCCTCCCGCGCGGCCCATGCCTTCAGGTTTGGTCGGGGCCGGGGCCGGACCGATCTCAATCGTCTTCTTTTTGGCGATGTCGTAGCGGTAGAGCTTGCCGTCCTTCGAATATTCAAAGGCCTTGCCGCCGTCCTTCCAGGTTACCTGTAAGGACCCGAGCTTGGCCGCTCCCTGCATCTCCTTGCTCATCTTTTGATACTGCTCGTAGCCCGGGTAGAGCTTTAAGCGATCCTGGGCGGGCAAGAATGAAGAGCAGAGAAAACCGAGACATAAGAGAAGAAGAACGAATGCCGGGCGCGTTTTTATTCTGGGCATGACCGAAACCTCCTTGAGAATCATGATATTCAATACAATATTTTTTTCTATAGCTTTTGACAAGCGTAATTTTGGGGAAGAGGAGGATTATTTCAGCTTTTCCATGCTTTCGAACTTACGATAGGGCGAGAGGAAACTGAGGAGTTGCCGGTCCTTGGCTGATAAATCGCCCTTGATGAGATGGGCGAGCATTTCCCCCAGGCCGGGGCCGATCATATAGCCCTGGCCGCACATGCCGACAGCGAGCAGCAGGCCTTTTAACTCGTTTGCCCAGCCGACGAGGGGGGCGCCATCCGGCGTCATGGGGTAGAGGCCGCGCCAGGTGCGTCGGACGCGGATGTTCGTGAGCCGGGGCATGATCTGGATCATTCGGCGGGCGACCATCGGCAGGAAGGAGCTCGTCTCGCGCGTATCGAAGCCCCAGATGCTCGGGTTGGGGGTGATACAGAAGATGACCTGTCCCGTAGCGTGCTGGAAGAAATAATAGCTGGCCGAAGTGTCCGTCGGATGGATATCCACAACCAACGGGTCGAGGAAATGGGCTACGGGCTCGGTCACGGCTCCTTCGTGAGAATCGGGCTGGACAGGGATTTCGAGGCCGGCGTATTTCGCGACGTCCGCGGCCCACGCTCCGGCGGCGTTGATCACGACCTCGGCGCCGTATTCGCCTTGATTCGTTTTCAGGCCGCGGGCACGACCGCTTTCGATGATTAATCCGGTAGCGGTCTCGTTAAAATGAAATTCCGCGCCGGCCCGCCTGGCCTGGGTGAAAAAGGCATGGGCCGACAGGAGGGGCGAGGCGTGGCCGTCATCCGGGGAGAACGTTCCGCCGATAAGACCATCGGGATTCAGGTCCGGAATGACCTCGAGGAACTCTTTTTGATCCAGCCAGTTGCTGTTCAGGCCGAACGCCTTCTGCGCGACCAGAAGCTCTTTGAGGGTCTGTTCCTCGGGCTCGGCGTAAGCGGCGAAGGCATAGCCGCCTTTTTGCCATTCGATATTATCGCCATAGAGCTCTTTCCATGTGTCGAAGATCTCGAGACTCCGGAGGCAGATGCGGATCTTGGCCGGGTCGGAATGGGTCGCTCGCAATCCGCCGATGGCGTGCTTGTTCGACCCCTGGCCGGCGCTGGGGAATTTGTCGATGACGAGCGTCCGGATCCCTTCCTGGGCCAGGAACATGGCCGTCGGCGTTCCCACGCTGCCGGCGCCGATGATGATGACGTCGAAGGACTTCTTAGAGGCGGCCACGGCCCACCTCATTCTTGTCACCGCAGCCGGCAAAAGTGCTGAGGGGCACCTCCATGAATAACGGCCGGTTGGGCTGGTCCACGATGTCCTTCTCCGGGACCCCTTCCTCCCGGAACAGATGGTGGATGAGCGCTGTGCAGGCCTTGGCCCCGCACGAGCCCATGCAGGCCCGCGTCACGGCCTTGATCTCGTTGATGTCGCGGTAGCCCTGCTTGATGAGGGCGCGGATCTCACCGGCCGTCACGCGCTCGCAGCGGCAGATGACCGTGTCGTCCGTTGTCCGCGCGACGTAGCGGCCCATGGGTTTCGTGACCTTGTTGTCCTGGACGCAGATGCCCGCGATTTTTTTGGCGATAGCGCGCGGCGCCTTGAGCTTGAGGAGAACGGTCCGGTCATTGATCTTGATGGCGCGGACGCCGGTGACTTCGACATCGCCGAGCGTGTTCCCTTCCGTGTCGAGGACGGTGACAAGACGGCCGACCTCGATGCTGTCTTTGAAGAACTCATGGGGCAGCGTCACGATCGGGAATTCCGGGTCCTTCCGGTAGTCGACGAGCGAGATGGCCAGCCCAGGGCAAATGGTCACGCATTTTTCGCAGCCGGTGCAGCCCTTTTCTCCTTCTTTGGCTTCAAAAACGGGCAGGCAGCGGATATCGGTCGAGTGGAGATGGATGAGGTCCTGGTTGCAGACGTTCGCGCACGGATCGCAGGGAATTTCCTGGACGCAGTGAAGCACCGGGAAAACGCCGCTTTCATCGGAGGGATAGATTTCGGGGTCGGTCTTGCCCGGCTTGGATTTTAGAATTTCGGCCGTCTCGTACCATTCCTTTTTGATCTCCCCGACATCGTGGCCAAGGGCGCGGGCGACCTCGAGGCCTTTGATCTTCCCCGAAAAGATGGCCGCGGACGCTTCGGCGATCTCCTCGGCGTCGCCGGCGGCGAAGGTCGTCATCCCGAATTCCCGGCCTTTAAGATAGAACTCGTTGACCGGGTCGAGGCCGATGGCGATGAGGATCGTGTCGCAGGCAAAGGAGCGCTCGGTTCCCGGGATGGGCTTCCATTTTTCGTCCAGCTTGGCGATGGTCACGGATTCGACCGAGTCTTTTCCATGGGCGCTCAAGATCGTGTGGGAGGTATAGATGGGAACGCCGAACCGGGCGAGCTTGTCCCGGTGGACTTTGTAACCGCTGCACTCGGGCAGGGCTTCGACCAGCCCGACGACCGAGATCCCCGCTTGGAGGGCGTGGTAGCCGGCGATAAGTCCGACGTTGCCGCCGCCGACGATGAAGAGCTTCTCCGAAGAGCGGACGAGGTCGCGGTTGACGATCGTCTGGAAGGCGCCGGCGCCGTAAACGCCGGGAAGCGTATTTCCCGGGAAGGCCAGAGATTTTTCGCGGGCGCCCGCCGTCACGAGCAGCGCTTGGGGTTTTACGAGCACATAGCGCATCCCTTCGACGAGAATCCCGACTTTCTGATCGCTGAAAACGGCCAGGGCCGTGCTTTGGATCCAGATGCGGACGCTGGGAAAAGTGCGCAACTCGTTCTCGAGCTTCGTAGCGATGTCGATGCCGCGCGTACCCGCGTAGACCATATCGGTGGAGCCGAAGAAACGATGGGTCTGGAGGACGAGCTTGCCGCCGAGCCGGTGTTTATCGTCAATGAGCAGGGTTTCGATGCCGCGCTTGCCGAGCTCGATGGCCGCCGACAGCCCGGCCGGTCCGCCGCCGATGATGAGGACGGGGATGCTCATCTCTTTGATCGGGCGTGTGTTCTGAGGTTCCGAAACGCGGGGAAGTTCCGGAAGGCCGTCCACGGGTTCGACCCGCATCGCGGAGCAAACGAGCTCCATGCAGGCTTTGACCGGAAGGCCGTTAGCCAGGACCAGGCACTGAGCGCATTGGCCGTTGGCGCAAAAAATTCCCTGGGGAGCATGATCCTTATAATGATAACTGAATATTCTCTCGCCGTGGGCGAACAAGGCGGAGGAGATCGTCTCTCCTTTCTTGGCCCTGAGCTTTCGGCCTTTCCAGAAAAAGTCGATGAGCTCCGCGGGCTCGGGAATCAGGATGGGGTGTTTTTCGATGCGGTACAAACTCACAAGAGACTCCTTGGTGACAAGGGAACCACATACCGGCCTTTTGTCATATGAATGCGGTATTATATCAAACGGGACAGGGTCAAAGCTACCCATCTGACAATTTTGTCAGATTATAGTCCTCACCGAAAAAGAGATGCTTACGACCTGACCCCGCTCTCTTGAGTTTTTTGGGGGACGTGATATGCTTAATCTTCAATCCATGGGCCTTATGGAATTTTTCTTCGGCAAAAAGTTCCCGTTCAAATTCGTTTACAGCGACGACTATTGGATGGTGGACCTCGGAAAGCATGTCTTTCTCGTCAAGAAATACCGGATGATCTATGAGAAACTGCTCGCCATGGGGGCTAAAAGGGAGAATTTTCTGGAGCCGCGGCCGGTGGGCGATGAGGACCTCCTCCTCATCCATACGGCCAAATACCTGAAAAAGCTCAAGGCGGGAAACCTTTCCCCCAGCGAAATCCAGACGCTCGAGCTTCCCTATTCCGAGGACCTGGCGAAGTTCGCCTGGCTGTACGTCGGGGGAACGATCCTGGCCGCCGAGCAGGCCTTGAAGGACGGTCTGTGCGTACACATCGGGGGAGGGTTCCACCATGCTTTTTCCGACCACGGCGAAGGTTTCTGCGTTTTGAATGATGTCGCGGTCGCCCTGGAGAAACTGAAGGAGGAAGGCAAAATCCAAAAGGCCATGGTCGTGGACTGCGATCTTCACCAGGGCAATGGAACGGCCGCGATCTTCGCCAAAAAGGATTACGTCTTCACCTTCTCCATCCATCAGATGGATATCTATCCGGCCGAAAAATCGTCGAGCTCTCTGGACGTCGGACTCTGGTCGGGAGACGGCGACGATAAATACCTGGCCGCACTCAAAGAACATTTTCCACGCCTGTACCGGAAGTTCCGGCCCGATCTGGTTTTTTACATCGCCGGCGCGGACCCGCTCAAAGGCGACCAGCTCGGTGGGCTGGCCGTCACCAAGGAAGGGCTTTTCAAGCGCGATATGATCGTCATCGAATGGGCGCGAAGGATGGGGATCCCGCTCGTGGTGGTGTTTGGGGGAGGTTATTCGCCCGACATCAGGGACAACGTGGCCGTCCACATCAATACGATCAGAGTGATGCAGAAAATCATGCGCAAATTTGGAGGGGGAAACGCGAAACGGGTCCCCCCTCCGAGTTGATATATCTCCGTATTTAAGTTTTTCCCTTTATCTTGGGCCCCTGAAGCGACTCCATTCTATTCTGTTTCTTCCTCAACCCAGCGCAAATATTTTTCCGATCCTTTCACGATCGGCAGGGCGATGATCTCGGGAACCGCGTAGGGATGGAGCTCTTTGAGCCGGGCTTCAAGCTTTTCGTAAAGGGCCTCCTTGGTTTTCATGAACAGCATGTATTCTTTATCTTCGGAGATCTTTCCTTCCCACCAGTAATACGATTGGCCGTCCGCGGAGACCGTCACGCAGGCCGCGAGGCGTGCCTCGACGAGAGCCCGGGCAATCTCTCGGCCCTTCTTCTCGTCGGGGACTGTGGATAAGACAATAATATAACCGGACATGGCATGCTCCTCGTAAATCCGTTTCTTTTTTATTGTGCACAATGAAGCACAGCGGGTGGCACAGATGTTGCTCCGCACCGGCCGAAGCGCCTAAGTGCTTGCGCCGCTTATTTCCGATGACGCGTTTTCAGACTTCAAATTATTGATATTGATCTTCCCTTCCCTCTTGAAAATCAAGGGGGCCCAGAAATATGTGCGTGTCGTCGGCTAAGGCGGCAAGGGCGTTATTGGCACGTCCGTGACAGGACTCGCTGGGCGATTGTTCGCGACCTTTTATTCCTGCAGGAAAATGTGGGCGAAGACCTTGGCATCGCCGACCATGTTGTCGATGATGCAG
>JALHTW010000163.1 GCA_022866045.1 Candidatus Aminicenantota bacterium
AGGTCTTGGAAGACGTGGAATGGGCCGGCAAAAAACCTCTCGAGGTCTTTTCTTTCACGGTGATAAAGGACAATAAAAACTACGAGTTCGTCATCCCTAAGCCGTGCGGAAATATTGCCTTGTACAAGGTCTCAGAGGCCGTCAAGATCATCGCTCCGGCCGCCATATGCAATCTCCTCGTGACACCTGCCAAGGCGAACGTCAACGAGATGATCACAGTCGACATGAGCGGCACGAAGAACGCCACGACCATGAACGTCGAGGTGTTCACTGCCCAGGGGACGAAGATCACGTCCCATGCCTTCACGCCCGCTTCGCCGAAATGGCAGACGAAGTTCGACAAGTCCGGAGAATATGTCTTCAAGGCAACGGCCACCAACGAGGACGGGAAGATCTCCGGGAATCCGTGCCAGGCCAAAGTCGCCATCAATTCCCCGCCGGTCTGCAAACTGTCGACCTCCTGTATGCCGTGCGAGGATTACGTCGGCAAGCCCATTGTCTTTGACGCGAACGGCTCCACGGACGTCGACGGCCAGATCGTCAAGGCCAGCTTCGAAGTCACCGATGAGGCCGGGAATGTGATCGACAGCTTCATGGATACGGAAAAGCCGTTCGTCTGGGAAAAGGTCTTTAAAACGGCCGGCAAGTACGGTGTCAACGTCGTCGTGTTCGACGACATGGGAGCGGCGTCTTCAAATACCGACCCCTGCCGGATCACGTTGGATGTCACCCAGAAGCGGCTCTTTTTCCTCGCCGAGTTGGGCGGTCTGCTGGCCCGGGGGACCTACACCGGATATTTCTTCGGACGTCTGGGCCTGATGTGGAACCTCGCTCCTGACTCCATGGACATCATCCTGAGAGCCGGCGGCGCGGTTCCGACCCGGGGCGATCCCTGGAAGGCCTTTTTCATGGGGGACCTCCTCATGAACTTCCATCTCGGACCCTCGGCCTATGTAGACGCGGGGATCGGATACTCCACCAAAGAACAGGAAGAGCGGAAGAGCGGCCTCGATCTCGTCGGAGCTTTCGGCCTGAATATCTTCAAAAACTATGGCCGTACGGGATCCGTTTTCGCCGAGGTCCGTGCTCCGATCATCACCAAAGACCGGAGTTTCGATGAACATCACAAGCTCCTTCTCGGATTCCGGTATATCTTCTGAGATAGCCGTTCGATCATGATGAGGCCGGGAAGTTTTTCCCGGCCTTTTTTTAAAGGCCGGATTTGCGTGGCGGGCGGAAAATTCATACAATTCTTGCTATGAAGATCGCTCTGATCGGTGCCGACGGACAGTTGGGGACTGACCTCCTTCGCGCGCTCGAAGGGGAGGAAATTTTCCCTCTCTATTATCCAGGTTTTGACATTACCAGGCCAGAGGAAGCCAGAAAGGTCCTCACCGAAATCCGGCCTGATGTCGTCATCAACACGGCGGCCTTTCATCGTGTCGACGAGTGCGAGGACCGCATCGAGGGAGCCATCCATGTCAACGCCTTTGCCGTCCGAGATCTGGCCCTGGCCTGCCGGGACATGGATGCGACGCTTGTCCATTTCAGCACGGATTATGTCTTTGACGGACGGACAACGGAGCCTTATGTCGAAGAGGACCCGCCGTTTCCATTGAGCGTTTATGGGGGGTCAAAACTCGCCGGTGAATATTTCGTCCGAGCGATCTCAGAAAAATATTTCCTCATCCGGACCTGCGGACTCTACGGACTGGCCGGTTGCCGGGAGAAAGGCCGGAATTTCGTCGAGGCCATGCTGTCTCTCGAACAAAGCGGAAAGCCCCTTCGCGTTGTGAGCGACCAATGGGTGACGCCGACCTCCGCGGAGGAGCTGGCGGTGCGCGTCGCCGAATTGGTTGGTTCGGATCAATTCGGCCTTTACCACATGACTAACGAAGGCCGATGCACCTGGTATGAATTCGCCTCCGCCATATTTTCTTATCTCGGGAAGAAGGTCGAGCTCGTTCCCGTGGATTCGAAATCGTTCGGGGCCAAGGCCCGGCGGCCGGGTTTCTCGGTGCTCGAAAATAAGAAAGCCAAAGCGATCGGTCTTGCGGGTTTTTCTCCCTGGCAGGAAGCGCTGAAAAGCTACCTGAGGAAAAAGGGGCTGGTTTAGGAGGGAGGTTTCATCTTTTCGACGATATCGCCGGGCAGCGGAGAAACAGCTCCGTTTCGGTCCACAGCGATGTGAACCGTGTAGCCTTCGGCAATGAGGGTCTGGCCCTCCCGTGTCTTCAATTCATAGACGAAGACGGCTTTTTTAGGGGTGATGTTCCGTAGCGATGTCCAGACAAGAAAACATTCGTCATAGTGGAGCGGCCTTTTGTAGCGGCAAAACGATTCGACGACCACGAGATAATAACCCCGTTCTTCGATGTCCTTGTACGAGATCCCTTGCTGGCGGCAAAATTCCGTCCGGCCGAGCTCAAACCATTCGAAGTAGTTCTTGTTGTGAGCGACGCCCATCCGGTCCGTCTCAGAATAGCGCACCCGGAGCTCGATCGGGATAGATGGAGAGGTGAGGGGGCCGACAGAATTCTTATTCGGTGAGTTTGCCGAGCTTGGAAAGTTCTTCATTATAATATTTCCGGTAGAGGATCTCCCACTCCCGGGTGCCTTCCTCGATGGATTTCTTCTGGGTCTGGATCTTTTCAATGGCCCGCTTGTCCAGGGCCTCATAGAGCCTCATTTCCTCCTCGATGGAGCGGACGATGTTCAGCCGGATCTCGTTCGGGTCGTCGAGGAACTCGACATGGTCGTTCTTCGTCAGGGCCTCGAGGATTCGCTTCGATAGGTAGTTGATTTTTTCGCGGGACAGCCGGTTGCTCACAGGACGATGTTCCTTTCCTTGGCGAGCTTGGTCTTGATCATGCGGAACATCGTTTGATACTCGAGGTTATCTTTGCGGATCTTTTCCATGTGCTTGCTGAGGAGCTCGCGGACTTCCTGATCGAGCTGGTCTTCTTTCTGGAATTCCTCAGTGATCAGGGAGATCATCTCGTTGAGCAGGGACGATTTATCTTCGATGAGCACCTTGCCTTCTTTTTTCAGATTGCGGAGGATAAGGAATGCCAGGTGATCGATCTGATTCTTATTCAGCCTCATGTTGCGTATAAAATACATCAGGTCAGCTAAAAATTCAAGAATTGAATATAAGCAGGAATAAGATAGGTCTTTTTCCTCATATGGAAAGAGCTCTGACAAGGATTTGCTCCTTCAAGGGATTCTTAACGGCATGAGGGCTCGGGATGGGGCTCGAAGCGAAGACGATTTTCGAGCTTCCGACTTTGGAGGGGAAGACCCCTTCCAATTATTCACGCTTCAGAAGAACCGCTATTCCCTTGCGATTTACATGAATCTCATGCTCGCAGCAGACCGTGCGGCTTAAATAAGGACGAGGAAGGGAGCGAAGAAAGGAGGGCCGGGTTGGGGACGAGCTAAGGCAACCAGCCGTCCGTCCGGGCTGAACAACCTGTAAACCGGCTTTTCGGAGACAGGTTCCGCTAAAATATCAGCCATGAAGAGCGGAATATGTTCTTGGCTGACAGGGTGGCCGTTCTGGACAAGCCTGACGCCTTCATCGTTCAGGATGATTTTGGGAAAGCCTGCAAGAAGGTCCTTCATGGGCCGTAAGAACTTTTCCGTCTTGCCGTTTTCCTGAAGCATGCGGATCTCCTCAAGCGTCAAAGCATCCAGGAGCTTGAATTCTCCGATCTCGGTGCGGACAAGCTCCGCGAGATGCGCCCCGCAGCCCAGCTTTTGCCCTAGATCATGGGCCAGGGACCGGATATACGTCCCCGATGAACATCTCACCCCGAAGTCGATATAAGGTGGAGCATACGCCTTGAGATAGAAGGCATGAACACGCACTTGGAAAGGACGGCTTTCCACGGTCTTGTTCCGCCTGGCATAGGTATAGAGCGGTCTGCCCTGATGCTTTTTCGCCGAGTACGGCGGAGGCAATTGGCTGACCTCGCCCTCAACCTGATGGAGTGCCGTCGCGATGATGCGGATGTCCGGGGTTGAGCTGGTTTCCGTGGAGGTCGATCGACCCGCCGCATCGTAGGTGTCGGTCGAAAAGCCCAGACGGATGCGGCCTTCATAGGTCTTGTCCATTTTGCTGAAGAAGGGAAACAGGCGCGTCGCCTTTCCGACGGCCGCAAGGAGAAGACCCGCAGCCATGGGGTCCAGCGTCCCAAAGTGCCCGATTTTTTTCTGGACCAGAACCTTCCGGAGAGAGGCGACGACATCATGGGACGTGACGTGAAGCGGCTTATGAACGAGGATCAGACCATCCATGAATCAGACGGAGGCCGCGGTCTTCTTATGAAGGAGCTTTTCGACGGTCGCCGGGACATCTTTGATTAGTTTTTCGTAAGGGCCATAGACCGTGAAGCCCGCGGCATGGGTGTGTCCTCCGCCGCCGAAATGCTCAGCGATTGCCGCCGCGTGGGCATCGGCTTTGGAGCGGATACTGACGCGAAAGACCTCAGCCTCCATTTCCTTGAAAAAGAGGACGATGATCGCGCTCTTAATCGAGCGGGCCAAGGTGGTAATGTCTTCCGTATCGATCTCGCTGAGGTTCAGAGCCTTCAAGTCCTTCTTGAACATGCTGATCACGGCGATGTCACCGTTCTTGTTCATTTGCAGCGTGGACAGCACCCGTCCAAGGAGTTTGATCTTTTCCGGAAGGTTATTGTGGAAGAGGGCCTCGCTCGTCTGGATGGGATCGGCGCCCGCGTCGACGAGTTTATAGCAGGCTTGGAAGGATTGGGCCGTCGTGTTTGAGAACTGGAATGAGCCCGTGTCGGAGACGATCGCGCAATACAGGAGGCCGGCAATCTTCGGGGTCATCCGGATCGGCAGCTTTTAGAACAGCGCGAACGCCATTTCGCCGACCGCGGAGGCCTGGGGATTCACCCAATTGATGTCGGCGTAATGGTCGTTCGAATAATGATGGTCGATGTTGATCTTGAAATAGCCCTTGAGGTGGTTCTGTCCGGAACGGCTGACGTCGGCGCATTCGAGGAGGATGACCGTGTCGTAGACGTTCGGAGGGATTTGGCCGATGCGGATCCTGGCGCATTCGGGAAAGTTTTTGAATGGGACGGGTATCTTGTCCTTGTTGATAATGGCCACCTCTTTGCCCATCTGCTCGGTCGCAAAGGCCAAGGCCAGGCTGGTGCAGAGGGAATCGCCGTCGGGCCTGAGGTGGGATGTAATCACAAGGCGGTGGGACTCCGCAATCTTTTCGGCGATGAGTTTAAGAGGCGTCGCCTTCATCTTTTTTGGCCAACTGAAGGATCTGGTCGATCCGTTCATTCATGTCAGCGCTCGGATCGAGGGCAAAAAATAGCATCGGATTATACTTCAATTTGACCGAGGAGGCAAGGAGTTTCCGAAGGTGTCCCGTCCTCCGTTCGAGATGGGCGAGGATCTCCCGATGGTCGCCCGGGCCGAAGACGCTGAGATAGACGCGGCCGGTCTTGAGATCGGGGAGAACCTCTACGCGCGTCACAGTTACGAGGCCGGTCGTCACGCCTTGGAGCTCCTGGATGAGAATCTGGCTGAGCGCTTCCTGGAGCAGGCTGCCGATCCTTTTCTGTCTCCGGCTTTCTTCTTTCATGGGCCTCAGAAGAACTGGATGTGCGATCCAAGGAGCTCGCCGTTAACATTCTCGAAGACGTCGGCGCGGATCCTGGCCAGGACCTGCTCGACGATGCTTTGCTGGCTGTTGACCGTGACCACGCCGATCTTTGTCCGCTGCCAGGTATCCTGAAAGTCCAACTCGGCGAGGGCGACGTTGTGCTTCTGGCGGATGCGGTCTTTCAGGCTGGCGAGTTCCTTCCGCTTGTCCTTGAGGGACCTGGAGTGGGGGAAATGAATGTCGAGCTCGAGATAGCCGATGACCATGGAAGCGCCTCAGGTTATGACTGATAGACTTTTTCGGTGACAAAGGCCTCGATGAGGTCGCCCTCCTGTAAGTCTTTGAACTTATCCAGGCCGATGCCGCATTCATAGTCTTTCTTCACTTCGGTCACATTCTCTTTAAGATGTTTGAGAGATGAAAGGCGGCCCTTATGGATGACCTCTTTGTTTCTGATGACCTTGATCTCTGCGTTGCGGGTGATCTTTCCATCGAGGACATAGCACCCGGCGATGACGCCGATCTTCGGGATCTTGAAGATCTTCCGGATTTGGGCCCGTCCGAGGAAGGTTTCTTTGATCACGGGTTCGAGCAGGCCGGTGATGGCTTTTTTGATGTCGTCCGTCAATTGGTAGATGACCTTATAAGAGAGGATCTCGACGTTCTCCTTCTGGGCCAGCTCCTGAATCTTCGAGCTGGGCTTCACATTGTAGCCGAGGATGATCGCCTTGGAGGTCGATGCCAGGAGGATATCGGATTCGGTGATCGTACCTGTGACGGCCTGGATGATCTTGATCTTGACCTTGTCCGTGCCGAGGTTGGGCAGGAGTCCGATGAGGACCTCGACCGATCCCTGGACGTCGGCTTTGAGAATGATAGGCAGCTCTTTGACTCCGCCTTCTTCGATCTTCTTAAAGAGGTCGTCCAGCGTGACAGCGGCGGGCTTTTGGGCTTCGGCTTTTGGAATGCGCGTGAATCGATAATGGGCGATAGCCCGGGCTTCTTCCACGCTGTCGAGGACCTGAAAGAAATCGCCCGCCTGGGGGACATGATCGAACCCCAGGATTTCGACGGGCACGGACGGCCCCGCCGTCTTCAGCATCTTGCTGTGTTCGTCGTTGAGGGCTCGTACTTTTCCGTACGTCAACCCGGCAAGGAACGCCTGGCCGACGGACAGAGTCCCGTTTTGGATGATGACGGTCGCCAAGGGTCCTTTCTTGGGGTCGAGTTGGGCTTCGAGGACGACGCCCTGGGCCTTGACCTTGGGATTAGCCTTGATCTCGATGACGTCGGCTAGGAGCAGGATCATCTCCAACAGTTCCTTGATGTTCTTCTTCTCCTTTGCCGAGACCGCAACACTGATGACATCGCCGCCCCATTCCTCGACGAGGATGCCTTCCTTCTGCAACTCGCGCTTGATCTTGTCCGGATTGGCCTCGGGCTTGTCGATCTTATTGATGGCGACGATCATCGGGACGCCGGCGGCCTTGGCGTGGCTGATGGCTTCCTTCGTCTGGGGCATGACCCCTTCGTCCGCGGCCACGACCAGGATGACGATGTCCGTCACTTTGGCCCCGCGAGCCCGGAGTTGGGTAAAGGCTTCGTGGCCGGGTGTGTCGATGAACGTGATGGCCTGCTTGTTGAAGAAAACGCGGTAAGCGCCGATATGCTGAGTAATGCCTCCCGATTCCTTATCGACGAGGTTTGAGGAGCGGATGGCGTCGAGGAGCGTCGTCTTTCCATGGTTGACGTGGCCCATGATGGTCACGACAGGAGGCCGGGTGGCCATGTCCGCTTTATGGCTCTCGGCGGCGAGCCGCATCTCTTTTTCGACGGAGATGTTCTCGATGACGATACCGAGCGCCGAGGCGATCTTTGGCACGAGCGTTTCATCGATGATATCGTTGACGCCCAAGGCGAATCCTTTGGCCGAGAGCTTTTCTTGGATGTCCTTCGGCCGTGATTTCGTTTTCTCTGCCAATTCTTTAAGGGTCGAGCCTTCCCTCAGGATGATTACGGGACGGGGCTTGTGGCTGTCTTTGCCTGGCTTTGCTGTTTTGGATGTTTTTGTGTCCGTCAATGACCGTTCCTTTGCTGTGTCGATTTATACGTCATTTGATGCCGATTTTCCAGCCTACGAGCTTCGAGGCCAGTTTGACGTTGATGCCTTTCTTGCCGATGGCCAGTGATAGCTGGTCTTTGGCCACGACGGCCTGCATCGTCTTGTCTGTCTTGTCAACAATGGTGATGTTCTCGATCCGGGCCGGGCTGAGGGCAGCCTTGGCGTAAGAGAGGGGATTCGACGACCAGACGATGATGTCGATCTTTTCGCCGGCCAGCTCTTTGCTGACGGCCAGGATCCGGCTTCCTTTGACGCCGATACAGGCGCCGACCGGGTCCACGTCCTTTTCCTTGGTCGCGACGGCCACCTTGGCCCGCTCGCCGGGTTGCCGGACGATGTCTTTGATCTCGATCGCGCTGTTCGCGATCTCCGGGATTTCGAGCTCGAGCAACTTTTCCAGGAACTTGGGGCTGGTCCGCGAAACGATGATTTGCGGTTCCCGGCCCTTATTTCCTTTTTTGACCTGGGCGATGACGGCCCGGACCTTGTCGCCGCGCTTGAAGTCATCGTTGAAGAGCTTCTCCCGCAAGGGGAACAGAACGTCGGTCTTATTGACTTCCAAAATGATCACGTCGTTCTCGGCCCTTCGGTACACACCCATGACGATCTCGCCCAGCCTGGGCGCGAACTCGTCATAGATCTTTTCCTGTTCCGCGTCCCGGACTTTTTTGAAAATCACCTGCTTGGCAGCCTGTGCGGCGATCCGGCCAAGGGTATCGGAGGGGAGATCGATCTCCACCGAGTCCCCGACCGCGGCGGAGACATGCAGCAGTCGAGCTTCTTCCAACGCAATCTCGCGGGCGCGGTCGGCGGGCTGCTCGACGACCTTCTTAGCGGTGTAAACCCGGAGTTCGCCTTTTTCTGGCTTGAAGAAAACGCGGATATCCTCATTATGGGTGTAATACTTCAAGGCCGCAACCTTCAAGGACTCTTCGATCGCATTGATGATGATGGACGGCCCGACGCCCCGTTCTTTGCTCAGCTGCAAAATAGTATTCCAGACGTTGATCTTCATATCATTGGGCTCTGTTATTGCTCCGCAGAGAAGTATCTGATTATAGCGGAAAGAAAGAAGAATATCAACAGAGCCGGCCGGCACGCAGAACGGCCTTTATGACTGGAATCGTTTTGGCCATGATCTTATCTTCTCGGATCTTCAAAAGAAAAGGGATTGAGGCCAACAAGGAAAGCCTTGAAGAGATCAAAGGGGCAAGCAGAGTCAAAGGCCTTTTCCATGCCGGCCCAGGATCCGGGAGCCGTCTCTTGATTCTATCTGCCATCGACAAAATCGACCGAGAAGGCGCTTCAATCCTCTCCGCAGAACTCTCCCCGGAGGCTGTAGGGGCCGCAGTCCTTGACCTGGACATGAACGAACCGGCCGATGACGTTTCGTTCTGACATGAAGTTGACGACCTGATAGCCTTCGTTTCGCCCCGAATAGACGCGCTCGTCCTTTTTGCTTTTTCCCAAACAGAGGACTTTGATCGTCCGGCCGATGAATCCTTCATGAATTTCCGTCTGGATTGCTTTCTGCCGTTTCTGGACCTCGAGCAGGCGGCGGCGTTTGACGTCGAAGGGGACATCGTCGTTGAGTTTGGCCGCGGCAGTGCCGGGCCGCGGAGAATAGCGGAAAGAAAAGATGTTGGCGAAGCGGATCGCTTCGAGCGCGCTCATCGTTTCCTCGAATTCCCGTTCGGTTTCGCCCGGGAAACCGACGATGATGTCCGTGCTCAGGCTGATCCCGGGCATAACCGAGCGGAGAAGCCGGATCGTTTCCAGATAGTCCTCTCTCGTGTATCCTCTCTTCATCCTCTCGAGGACCATCGTTGAGCCGGATTGCAGAGGGAGGTGGAGCTGGCGGCAGACCTTTTTCGAGCGGGCCATGGTCTTGGCAATCTCGCCCGTAAAATTTTTCGGATGGGAGGTGATGAACCGGATCCACTTGAATTCTTTAATGTCGTCGGACGCTTTGAGGAGGTCCTGAAAAAGCGCGCCTGTTTCCGGGTCCTTATAGGAGTTAACGTTCTGGCCGAGGAACCGGACCTCTTTATAGCCGTCCCGAGCCAAACCGGCGAGTTCGTCGAGGATGGCCCGAAGGGGCCGGAATTTTTCGCGGCCTCGCGTGAAGGGGACGATGCAGTAGGCGCAGAAATTGTCGCACCCTTCCATGATCGTCACATAGGCACTCACCAGGCTTTCCCTCATAAAGGGCTGGCGCTCGTCCTCGTTCCAATCGCGAGCCGACGAGGTCATGACGGGCTTTAATCCAAGACCGTGGGAAAGAATCTCCGGCAAGCGGTGGTAGTTGTCCGGTCCGACGATGAAGTCGACATCTGGATTTTTGGCAAGGATTTTTTCCCGATAGAGCTGAGCGACGCAGCCCGCCAGGCCGATGACAAGGCCGTGTTTCTTTTTCCAGGACCTGAGCCGTCCAAGATAAGAGAACAGTTTCTCCTCGGATTTTCCCCGGACGGCGCAAGTGTTCACGACCACCACCTGACCGTCTTCGAAGCGCTCGGCTTTCCGGGCCCCGGCGGCCGCCAGCAGTCCAGCGATGAGCTCCGAATCGTTTTCGTTCATCTGGCAGCCGAACGTTTCAATATAGAATGTGAGGCCATTCAAGTCCGTCATGGGAAATTCATTATACACGAAAAAGAAGGGAGGATTGCCCGTCTGTGCTGATTAGAGGAACTCTTCGACGATCGTCGCGGCGTCCTGGACGTATTTGACGCAGATTGTCTGGAAAAGATTTTTCTCCCTAGCCAGCCGCATGCCTTCTTCCGTCCCCAGGTCCAGGCCGAGGAGGCACCGGCATTGGATGGAACAGTGGAGCGCCTTGAACCGGTCGGTGAACTGCCGCATCTTGGCATATGTCCGGTCCCTGGCTGCTAGGTCATCGGCCTTTGTCCGCCCGTATTTGAGACCGATCAGCATGAACGCGCCGGTCACGGCTCCGCAGGCTTCTCCCAGGTGGGCCATCCCTCCGCCGAAAGGCTGCGAGATTTTCAGCGAGGTATTCCGGTCCAGGCCGAAGTCTTCGCTGAAGGCTGAGAAGACGGCCTGCGAGCAGCTGAATCCCTCCTTGAAGAGGGCGACGGCTTTTTCCGCTTTGTTCATGGCGCTCCTTTCTCTTTCAGGGCCTGGCCCTGTCGCGATGTTCCTCTTGGAGATTATGATGGAGCATGTCCCGCGCGCTTTCGAGCGCGGCAGACGTCACGCGGCTTCCCGACATCAGACGGGCGATCTCCTCGACCCGCTCTTCGAAATCAAGCTTTTTGACGGTCGTGAACGTCCGGTTGTTTTCGATGGTCTTCTCGATCTTGTAGTGGTGGACAGCGAACGAGGCGATCTGGGGCAGGTGGGTGATGCAGATGATTTGATGGGTCCGGGCCAGAGTCTTGAGCTTTTGGGCGATGAATTCGGCCGTCTTTCCGCCAATGCCCGAGTCGATCTCGTCAAAGATCAGGGTCTTGAATCCGCCTTTTTCCTTTCCGATGACCTTGAAGGCGAGCATGATCCGCGACAGTTCGCCGCCCGAGGCAATTTTCCGCAGAGGCCTAAGCTCCTCGCCAGGATTTGGGCTGATGAGGAATTCGACGTTGTCGATCCCCGTGTCCCGAACGCGATCGGGATCCTGAGCGGTCACGGGGGAGGCCTCGATCTTGATCTGAAAGCGGGCTTTTTTCATTCCCAGGAGGCTGACCTCTTTCTCGATGAGTTTTTCGAGGACCAGGGCAGCCTTCTGGCGGGCTTCGGAAAGGGCCAGTGTTTTTGAACAATACGAGGCGAACGATTTTTCAATATCGGTCTCGACGACGGCGAGGTTCGCCTGGATCTCGAAAAGCTCCCGGTGCTCCCGCTTGATGTTTTCCAGGTAGAACTGGATGTCCCGGATCTGGCTCCCGTATTTTCGCTTAAGGCCCTCGATGAAGCTGAGCCGTTCCTCGACCGCTTCCAGCTTTTCCGGCGTCAGGTCTTGTTTTTCTTTGTATTTGATCAGAAAGTCCGATAGTTCACGGACGACGATGGCCACGGACGAAAGCGTCTCATTCATCTCGGTGAAGGCGGTGTCAAAGGCGGCGAGTTCGGCGAGCGCGTGTTCGAGCTTGGTCACAAGGACCGAGAGCGAGGCTTCGCCGGCATAGGATACGTCCAGAGCCTGTTCGACAAGGGTCGATATCTTCTCGGCGTTCTTGAGGATGTTGCGCTGGGAGCGCAGCTCCTCTTCTTCGCCGGGCTTGAGGTCGGCTTTCTCAATCTCCTTGATCTGAAATTCAAGATAATCGAGCCGCTGGCTCCGTTCGCGCTCCCGCGTTTTCCACTCGTCCTTCAGCCGGAGAAGGCGGCGCAAGCTCTGGGCTGCGTGGGACGTTTCCTCGCGAAGCGGGACCGTTCCGCTGAAACGATCGAGGTAGTCCAGGTGGCTGTCAAGATGGAGGAGAAAGACGTGATCGTTCTGCCCGTAGATGTCGACGAGGTTTCCGGCGAGTTCTTTGAGCTTTTTGACGGGAACGAGGACGCCATCGCAGTAGGCTTTTCCCGACCCGTCTCCAGCGATCGATCTTTGAACGACATGATGGCCGTCGGTGTCATCGGGGAGGAGCGCTTTTTTTTTCTCTTTGGTGTCGGGCCGGGAGAAGATTGCTTCGACCGCGGCTTCCGAGCGGCCGGTCCGGACGAGGTCGGATGACCCTTTTTCGCCGCAGACAAGCCGGATGCTGTCGATGATGATGGATTTTCCGGCGCCTGTTTCGCCGGTGAGGATCGAGAACCCCTCGGAGAGGTCCATCTGGATATCGTCGATCGTGGCTAGGTTCCGGATTCTTAGAAACTTGATCATTCCGCCGAACCGTTTTTAATTGGTGATTTTAAGGGGAACGAGCGCTTTCTCCATATTGATGCGGCCGTAGCCGAGGAATTCATCCTTTCCTTTGTAGACGGACGCGTTGACGTCGTCGGCCGAATACCGGATGATATTCATGATCTGGCCGGGCTTGAGCGAGGGCTTGATGCTTTTGATCAGGGCGGCCAGTCCCGCGACATGGGCGCTGGCCATCGACGTGCCCCAGCCGTAGCCATACGGGAAGGGCGCCAGCGGCGTGGTCAGATAGCTCGGGATGGTGGTCAAGATCTTCTCTCCCGGGGCGGCACAATCGATCTCATAGCCGAAATTGGAATAGACCGCCCGCTCATCGTTGTAATCCGTAGCTGCGACGGCGCAGACGTATTTTTCGTAGGCAGCCGGGTAATACACCGCGGTGTTATCGTTGCCCGCGGCTGCGGCGATAAAAACGTCCTGCTTTTCAAAAGCGTCTTTGAGGGCGGTCCCCAGCGTTATATTTTCCGAGGGAGCTGCAAAACTAAGGTTAAGAATTTTTGCGCCGTGTTCGACGGCCCACAAGATGCCAGCGGCAATATCACTTGCCCGCCCCTCCCCGTAATCGTTCAGGACCTTGACCGGGAGGATCTTGCCCTTCCAGGCGATGCCGGCGATCCCCTTTCCGTTGTTGGTCTCCGCCCCAACGACGCCGGCGACCATCGTCCCGTGATAGTGGTCATCCGTGGGATCGGGATCATCGTTGACAAAGTCGTATCCAGGCAAGATCTTGTTCTTCAGGTCCTCATGGGTAAGGTCCACGCCCGTATCGAGGATGCCGATGATCACGTCTTCCTTGCCGGTCGTTTCCTCCCAGGCCGAGGGCGCTTTGATGTCGGCGCTCGGCTTTCCCTGCGGCCCGCCCGGCACCCAGTCGATGTCCTGGCCTTTGTTGAAGAGCGCATACTGGTACTTGAAATATATATCATTGGGAGTGACGGCGGCCCGAAAGATGTGGTTTGGCTCGGCGTATTCGATGTCGGGATTCCGGTTGAAGGCGGTCACCATGTCTTCGACCTTCGCTTCGTCCGGGATCTGGACGACGAATACATTTAAGCGGGTGATCCGCGAAACGGCGCGGGAACGGACGTTGGAGAGCGTTGCCACCCTTCTCCAGACCGGAACCCAGGACCTGAATTTCAGGAGGACCTGGCCGGGAACGTGGTCTGTTTCTTCCTCCAGACGGGGGATGCCGCCGGCCACGAAACCGATGAAGACCGCCAGGCATCCTGCGAGAGCCAAGCTCAAAGCCCAATGATGTTTTCTCATGGCGCTCATCCTCCTCTTTAAAAAAAGACGACGACTTTGACCGAGGCGCCGTAATCCACATCCAGGCCGCCGCCGATCTTAGTGTAGGGGAGAGCCGTGACTTCCGCCTTCAGCTTGAATACCGCAGATGGCTCATAGACGGTCCCGACTGTAATCCCGACGATTCCTTTTCCGGTGATGGTCTTTTCTTCCGTCCCTTCGAGGTCGACGATGGTTTCGCTCAGGGTGAAGGTCCCCCAGAGCCTGTTATAGGCGATCGAGAGGAATGGCGTAAAGTCTTCATACCCCGTATAGCGGATAACCGGACCGCCAAGCACTCGGTTCCATTTCCTTTTTGCCACGAGATCGCCTTTTTGGTTGAGGCTCAGAATCTCGAATTCAGCCGTGCTCCTCAGGGACATAGCGAATTGAGCCGTGGTCCCGATCTCATAGTCGCCGACGACAAAGAGGATCGTATCCACGTCCGCTCCCCATAACAAGCCGCCAATGTTCCCGGCCTCGTAATCGATGGAAAACGGGAGCTGGCGGAAAACGAGCCCGTTGAAATTTGAAAGGGTATATCCGGCGAAAGCGCCGATCGTGAAGCCCTTTTGGAGTTCGAGTTCCGCCCGCAGGATACCGATGGCCGCTTTCAGCTTCGATGAGTATAGGCCCTCATCCCAGACGATCGTCCGCGAAAAATATTCGAAGCCGAGGCTGGACTTGATATGTATGGACTGTCCGGACTCTTGAGCCTGGATGGGTGCTGGCCGGAAAAGGGCAACGCCGAGGACCATAAAGCAAAGGACGGTCGGGATGCGTTTTCCGGACATGACGGAACCTCCTTATTTTTTGGCTGTTTTTTGGGCCGCGGCGGCCTCCTTCAGCCGGTCCTGGGCTTTCGGCGCGTACTTGCTTTTCGGGTAATCGGAGACGAGCTTGGTGAAGTAGGGGATGCTCTGATCAGCTTTTCCCCACTTGAAATAGGAGTCGCCCAGGTAGAAATAGACCTTGTCCATCCCGCTGTACATGGGATAGCTGGTCAGGATTTCGGTCAGACGGCTGGTCGAGGCCTTGAAAGCGATCATCCTGTAATAATGAAGCCCGATCGTGAACAGGTGCTCGGCCAAACGCTCTTCGCAGTCCTTGATCTTGTCCCGGGCGGGCTTGGTCTCTTCGCTGAGAGGATAGGTCAGGATCACTTTTTTGAATTCAGCCAGGGCCTGGATGGTTTTTTGCTGGTCGCGGCCGGGATTAAGGACCTTATCGTAGAAGCACAGGCCGATGCGATATTGGGCATATGGGGCGGACGGGCTGGGTGGAAAACGAGCGATGAACTCCCGGTATTCGGCCGCGGCGAGGATCATGTTCCCCTCATCTCCTTCTGCGAAATAGGAATCGGCGATGGCCAGCATGGCCCTCTGGGCATAGAAACTCTTTGGGAACGAATCAATGACCTGCTGCATATAAAGGCGTGCTTTCTCGCGGTCCTTCTTCAGGTATTTCTCCCCCTCTTTGTACAACGCCTCATCCGAAGACGCAACCTCGGGGGAAATCGTGGTCTTTTTTGCGCGGCACGAGCATCCGCCGAAGCCGATGAGAACTGTCAAAATGATCGCTGTCGTCCTGTTCATGATGGTCATCCTTTTGGCAGAGGACGTCTCGGCCGCCCGGCATAGAGAGTCCGGATCCATTCCCATTCCCTGCGAAGTCCTTCTTCGAGCGTCATCCTCGGCTCGAAGGCAAGGTCTTTCCGGGCCTTTTCGATCTTGGCGAAGACGTGGAGGACATCGCCTTTTTGCTCCTCCACCCACCGGATCCTGACAGATCTCTGGCAGATTTTTTCGAAGAGAGGAAAAAGATGGTCCAGCGTCTCCCTGTGGCCGCCCCCGACATTGTAGACCTCGCCGGCCCGGCCTTTGTTCAAGGCCGCCACGTTGGCTTCGATGATATCGTCGATATAAGTGAAGTCCCGGGTCTGGCGTCCGTCGCCGAAGACTGTGATCTTTTGATTGTCCATGATGGCTTTGAAGAACTTGTGGAAAGCCATGTCGGGCCGCTGTCCGGGGCCGTAGACGGTGAAAAATCGGAGAGAAACGGTCGGCACTCCGTAGTTTTTGAAATAGAGGAAGGAGAGCTGTTCGGCCGCCAGTTTTGTCACACCATAAGGCGAGAACGGGCGGAGGAGGCTCGTTTCGGCCATGGGAAGGTCGGGCGTCAGGCCGTAAACGGAGGACGAGGAGGCGAAAACGATCTTTTTGAGAGGGACATCCTTGGCGGCTTCGAGGAGCTTTTGGGTGACCTGGACGTTGTTCTTCATGTAAACAGAAAAGTTCCGGCCCCAGCTGGCCCGGACTCCCGCCTGGGCAGCCAGGTGAAAAACGGCGTCGGCGGATCTCAGGATCTTTTTCAAGGAAAGCGTGTCCAGATCTTCAGGGATCAGTTTGAAATGCTTCGCTTTCAAGAGAGATTCAATATTCTTTTTCTTGATCCAGAGAGGGTAATAATCCGTGAAACAATCAATGCCGGTGACCGAATAGCCTTCCTGGAGAAGGCGCCGGCAAAGATGAGACCCGATGAATCCAGCCGCTCCTGTGACAATGATCTTCATGAGGCATCGACTTCCCGGGCCGTTTCTTTCATCTGTCGGACGGCCTCCCGAGGATCGGGATGATTGAATACGGCGTTCCCAGCGACGAAGACTTGGGCTCCATCCTTGACCAGGCTTTGGATATTCCGCAGGTTGACGCCGCCGTCGATCTCGAGGAGGGCCTTGAGCTCGTGCTCTTTCATCCAGCGGCGGAGGCTCCGGATTTTTTCATGCGAGGATTCAATGAAGGGCTGGCTGCCCCGGCCAGGATTGACGCACATCAAAAGGACAAAATCGATCTCCTTGATGATGTCGTTCAAGGTGTGAAGGGGTGTGGCCGGGTTGAGGGCGAGGCCGGCCGTTCTGCCGGCTTCCCGGATGAGGGAGACGTCCCGGTGAAGATGCTTAGACGCTTCGATGTGGATCGATATCCAATCGGCGCCGGCTTCGATGAACCAGGGAATGACATCGTTCGGGTTGTCGACCATCAGGTGAACGTCGAGAGGCAGGGCCGTTTTCTTCTTGAGCAAGGACACGAGACGAGGGCCGAAGGTCAGGTTGGGGACATAGTGGCCGTCCATGATATCGACATGGACCAGGTCTGCCCCCGAGGACTCGACGAGCTTGACCGCCTCTTCAATTCTTGTAAAATCCGCCGAAAGGATGGACGGAGCGATGAGGATCATCTTATTTGCTCACCTCGAGCATGATCTGGTTGCGCTTCTGAATACGAAATCCATGCGCCGGCGACTGCTTGATGATGATGCCCGGACCGAGGCCTGGATAGTAGGAAGAGTGAACCTCGGTCACTTGAAAATCTAACGTCTTGAGCTTCCCGATGACGGCGTCCGCGTTTTTTTCGATCAGGTCGGGCATGATGTATCTGGCTTCCCAGGCCCCCTGGCTGACGAGAAAATCGACAGGGGCGTTCCGGCCGATGGCTTCGGAAGCGGGCGGCTGCTGGGCGATGATCCGGCCTGCGGCGTATTGCGGAGTATGGATCTGGGAGACCCGTCCCTTGCGCAGGCCGACGGATTTGAGGGTCTGGGTCGCGGTTTCCAGGCTCCGGCCTTCGAGCCTGGGGACAGTCACGCTTTCGCTGCCCGAGCTGACGTTGACGCTCACGGTCCGGTTCGCTTTCACGCGGGATCTGGGCCCGGGTTCCTGAGAGATGATCTTCCCTTTTTCATACCGGCTGTCGAACTGGTAACCCCGAATGACGAGCGCCGTTTTTTTCACGGCGAGCTCAAGGCGGGCTTGTTCCAGGCTTTTGCCCTGGAGGGCGGGCAGAGAGACGAGTTCGCCCCGGAGGATGATCTGGGAAGAGAGATCGGCAGCCAAAAAAAAGAGGATGAGGTAGATCAGGGTATAGAGCGCATAATCAATCGGTTTCTTGTTCAACATAAATATTCGATCCCGATAATCTAAAATAATCTATACCATATAATGATAACCTAGTAAACAGGGAAAAGGTTGCCAATGAGGCCGGAAAGCGCGGAAAAAGATAAACCACGGCCAACCTCACTATGTTGTGAATTGAGCACGAAAAGCGCGGATCCAAGATTCGGTCCCCAACATAGAGGACGGCGGCAGGGAAAAAGAATCTCATTTATGGGCTCCGCGGATGGTTGTGACCCCTTTATATTTTGATATAATAAGCGGGAATTTATAAGGAGATCGAAACCATGAATAAAATTTCCGATTTTAGAAGTGATACGGTGACGAGGCCGACCCCGAAGATGCGACAGGCGATGGCTGAGGCAGAAGTGGGCGACGACGTTTTAGGCGACGACCCGACGGTCCAGAAGCTTGAAGAGCTGGCCGCCGCGACCATGGGCAAAGAGGCCGGTCTTTTCTGCCCTTCTGGAACGATGGGGAATTCGATTGCGGTGAAGGCTTGGACGCAGGAATTGCAGGAAGTCATTGTCGAAGCGCGCTCGCACGTCTACAACATGGAATCCACGCATATGACGTTCATTTCGCGCGTAACGCCTCGGCCCCTAGCGTCCAAGCGTGGCGCAATGGACCCGGACGACATCGAGAAAAACATCAAGATCCCGTCCGTCCATATTCCTCAGACATCGCTCATCTGCATTGAAAACACCCATAACAACCACAGCGGTGCGGTCCTTCCTCTGGAAAACATGAAAGCTGTTCGGAAGATCGCGGACAAATATAATCTCAAAGTCCACCTGGATGGCGCCCGGATCTTCAACGCGAGCACGGCCTCCGGCGTTTCCGTGAAGGAATATGCCAAGCTCGTCGATTCGGTCATGTTCTGCCTGTCCAAGGGCCTTTCTGCTCCGGTTGGTTCGATGCTCGTCGGGTCCAAAGGCTTTATCGAGTATGGACGCCGGTTGCGGAAGGCATTGGGCGGGGGCATGCGTCAGGTCGGCGTGCTGGCCGCCCCGGGCCTCATTGCCCTCATGGAAATGGTCGGCCGCTTGAAAGATGATCACCGGCGGGCCAAGACTCTAGCGAAAGCGATCGCGGGAATGCCCGGAATTTCACTGGAGCCGGACAACGTCGAGACCAACATTATCATTTTCGGATTCTCTCACCCGAAATATTCGATCCCTCATTTCTTGACCGAGTTGAAGAATCGGGGCATCTGGGCCATGGCAACGACGGGCGGTATCCGATTCGTCACGCATAAAGATATCGATGACGAGGATGTGGATCGGGCGATAAAGGCGTTCAGAGAGATTTTGGCGAATTAAGTAAGAATCGAGGTCAAACCTTCCCCTTTCATAGCTTTGCCAAAGGGGAAGGTTTGATACCGGATTCAATGGATTCGACGAGCAAAACGGCGATATCTTTGACCTTGATATTTTCCTTGCCTTTATCCTTCAGCGCGTCGCGGAGCATGGTCAGGCAGAACGGGCAGGCCGTCGCGACGGCCGGGGCGCCGGACTGAATCACTTCTTCAGCGCGCATGTGATTGATCCGCTTCCCAAGAGATTCTTCCGTCCACATCAGTCCGCCGCCCGCCCCGCAGCAAAAGCTATGCTCGCGGCTATTCTTGAGCTCGATGACCTTTTGGCCGGTTAACCCGGCCAGCAGTTCACGGGGCTCATCGAGGAGACCATTGTGACGTCCTAAATAACAGGGATCATGGTAGGTGAGAGCCTCGACGGCTTGCGATTCGATCTTGAGCCGTCCTTCCCGGATGAGCTTGTGGAGGAATTCGACATGGTGGTAGACCGCAATGGCCTTGAAGTGCGCCTTGGCTTGGTCACGGATGGCCGGGACGAGGTCGAGCAATTGAGGATATTCATTTTTGAACGTGTTGAAGCCGTGGGGACAGATCGTCAGGATCTTCTTGACTTTATATTGCGAGAAAAGCTCAATGACCTCGGCGGCGAGCGTTTGAAATAGATATTCGTTCCCGAGCCGCCTGGCCGAATCGCCGCAGCATTTTTCTTCAGCGCCCAGGATGGCAAAATCGATGCCGGCCTTTTCGAGCAAAGTGGCGAAGGCCCGGGCGATCTTTTTGCCCTCTTCATCGTAAGACCCTGCGCATCCGACCCAGAACAAATATTCCGCGTCCGGATGGTCCTGGATGAGCTTGACCTCGAGGCCTTCCGTCCAGTCCGCTCGCTTCGCAAAACCGATGCCCCAAGGGTTAGAGTTCGTCTCCGTGTTCCGGAAGAAAGCGTTCAGCTCTGCGGGGAACTTGCTTTCCATGAGGACCTGGCTCTGCCGGAGGCCAACGATCTTCTGGATGTGCTCGATCTCGACCGGACAGACGTGCATGCACGCACCGCACGTCGTGCACGTCCAGATCTCGCCTTCGGTGTGGACCGCGGGAACAAGCGCCGGCAGGTCGTCGCGTTTTTTATTTTTGATCCTCTTTTTATTCTTGAGGAGATGCCGTTCCATGTTGAACAAAATCATCTTGGGGGACAGGGGCTTGTCGCTCTGGAATGCGGGGCAAGCGTCCTGGCACCGGCCGCATTCCATGCAGGCCAAGGCGTCGAGATTGTCTTTCCAGCTGAAATCGAGAGCTTTTTCGATGCCGAAGACCTCCGATTTTTCCAGGTCGAGCCCCCGGACCATCCGGCTGACTCCCGGCGCGCGGAAGACGACGTTCAACGATCCGGTGAACATATGGAGATATTTGGAATGAGGCACATAGGCGATGAAGCCGAAAACCAATAAAATATGGAGCCACCAGGAGATCTTGAAATGAGCGGCGACGAAGGCCGGACTCATTCCCGCGGCTTGGATGGCCCGAGCAAAGGAAGATCCCAGGAACGAAAGGCGCATCGATTCCGGATGATGGGCGATGGCAAAAGCCTCGAAATAGAGATAGCTGAGCGTCACGAGGATCAAGGCTGTATAGATGAACGCCGAATCCAGGGGCGTCGTGGCGTACGCTTTGGGCCTGATCACGAACCGCTTGATGATAAAGAACAGCACACCCCCAAGGGTCAGGACGGCAAAGATGTCCACGAGGAGGGAGAAGAAATCGCCCAACCCCGTTTTTCCGAAAAGGTAAAAATCTGGGAAGAATCCCTCGAGCGTGTGGTTGATGGTCATGGTGTCGAAGGTCAGGGCGCCGTAGAAGATGGCGACGTGCATGAATCCTGTGAGCAGCCGCTCATTCTTCAACGTGCATCTTTGGAGGAGGATCTTACTCAGAGCATGAAGGACCCTTTTTCCCATCCGGTCGAACCGGTTCTCCGGATGTCCAGAGCGTACGATTTGAAAACGCTGATAAAGGGGCGTCAAGAAAAGCGCGGCCGTTCCCAAAATGATCAAAGCGAAGATGATCTTTTCCGCAAGCGAAAGCATGGCGCCTCCTCGTTAGCCGTCATTTAAAATTCGTAATTCAGGCCGATCCGAAAGACCCGGGGCGACTGTATTTCGGTGGCGAAGCGGAGCGGAAATTCCGGCCCCGTCCATTCGTTTTCCGCCGTGGCCAGGTTGCGGTTGAAGATATTGAAGCCATCGATCATGATCCGGAGCGTCCCCTTGTTCCATTTGAATTCCTTCTCCAGACGGACGTCGACGGTCATGTTGTACTCATAGCGGGACACGCCGCGGGGATGGGCCTGGATGTAAAAGGGCCCTTGATTCAAGCCCATCACGATGATTTTCCGGGCGAACGGCTGGCCGTCGTAATATTTGACGATGGCGCCGAGCCTCGTTCCGAAAGGAGCAGAAAAACCTAGGCCGATCCTTCCGGTGTAAGCCCGGTCGAAATGCGGCCGACCGCGGGCGTTGATCGCCGCGTTCGGGTTGTCATAGAGAAGACCGATGACGCCGTCGTCGTTCTCCCACTCCGAGTTGCCCGGGCTTGTCGTTGCGACAGCATACGTCGCCGTCAAGGCCAGGAAGAATAAAAACTTTCGGCTGTATTTTTTGATGAGGGTCAGGTCCAAGCCTTGATATTTGGATATCCTTGAGGACGCATCCGGATTTGTCAAAAGATAAAAATCCTGTCCGAGCGTTTCCTCATTTTGATCATAGACCATGATGGCGAGGTCATCGGGTGTGCCGGGGATTCGGTCGTCTCCTTCGTCATAAAAAGAGACGGGACGATAATCCCCGGGCAGGACTCCGGTGTTGATCGTCTCGACGAGGTTCCGGGTTTCGCGGAGGAATCCGGCGAGCGTGAAGAACCAGCCAGAGCCGAAGTCGTGGATGAGAGAAACCGTGAACTCATCGGTGAACGGCCGCTTGATGTTCGGGTCGATGCCGGAGTAGAGAGGGCCTTCCCGTCGGAGCAGAACGCCCCGTTCATCGTCCTGATAATTGAGATCGCCGTTTTCATCATTCCAGGCGTAAACCAGCCGACCGGGGGCGTCCGGATTCCCGTAGGAGAGATAGTTGAGCGGGAGCGTGAAATAATACCGGGCTGTGGAAATCCGGACAAAAGACGTCTTATGAGACGACAGCGGAAAATTCAAGCCGAGGCGGGGAGAGAAATGGAACCACCGGATATGGGTCTTTCTGTTCCGGCCATAGCTCCAGCCGGCGTTGAGACCAAGGGAGACGGAAAACAGGCTGGGCAGGGTGATGGTTTCCTGGGCGAAGGCATTGACCTGGACGGCGGATTCACGGTGTTCGAGCGGGGTGTTGAAGAAAGCGACCTCAACTGGTCGTCCGTCGTAAAAATAAAGGTGTTTGTTCTCGCCGACTTCCATGCGGGACGAAGCGGAGCTGTATTGCGCTTGAATTCCGTATTGGAGCAGGTGGTCCGCCTTGAGCCCATTGGTGAAAAAGGATTTGCCCTGGGCGAAAAGGGTCAAATGGCTTCGGGAATCCCGGCCCGCCTCGGGCCCCGAACCGGAGGGAATATTCTGAAAGATCTGAAGCTTATACGGCCCCTCGGCGCCTTTTTGGAATTCTTTGTCCCGGCCCACCCGGGCTAGGCTCAGGCCGAGCGAATAGGAGTGCCGTTGGCGAGGATTGGAGTCCAGCAGGAGCTGGACGACGTCGGAGGATTGATATTGTCGTGTCGTCGAGACGAAGGGAACCCTTCTCGCCGCGCCTTCGGCCGGGTTCGTTACGCCCTGTCCCGTCCAGAGCAATTTCAACGTGGAACGGGGCGTTTGATATCGGACGTTCAAAAGTCCGGAAAAAAGCCGGGACTGGTTTTCTCGATCATAATCGGCGATGTTCCGGGAGATCGACTGGGTCGTCACAGAGACGAAGAATTGGAGCTCCGGTCGCCCCAGCGGGCCGGAAAGATGGAGATTGAAATCGGAGAGCTTATCGATGGAGTGGCTTTCTGTCATTCCTTCGTTTACGAGCAAGGGCGTGATGTTGGACGAGGTCATGTTTTTATCCGAATAGTATCCCGAAAAGCCGCCGCGGAAGTCCGGCGTGCCTTCCCGCGGAACCAGGACGAAGGCGCCGCCGGGATGAAGGGCTTGGACCGGATGGGCCGCGTTGCTCATTTGGATGCACTCGAGGCTGAAATAATCCGGGATGAAAAGAGGTAGGCCGGTCCAATAAGGGTCCGAAACATCCAGGCCGTTGAGCAGATAGCTATTCTGCGTCCAGGAGCTGGCGCCCCGAGCGCTGAAGAGGGCGGGGCTCGTTTCCCATAAGCCTCCGATGTCGATGCGGTTCGTCGTGGCCGAGAAGTCCTGATTTTCGACGAGAGACCAGACCGAGTTCGCCGAGGGAAGCCGCTCGATCTGCGACCGGAAGATCGTCGTCCTCGTAGAGAGGGGAGAGCCGTCGATTTTGTCCGGACCGCCGCTTTGTGAGTCCGACGGACCGGCTGGCTGCATCCTAAATAAAAAATACAGGTCGCCGAAGGGCTCGATACGGACGTCCTTTTGTCCCTGTGGTTCGAACCCGAGCGCTTCGACGAAGAGAGAATAATCTCCGGCCGGAATTCCGGCCAGGACAAAAGCGCCCTTTTGATCCGACGTGGCGGAAGGCTTGAGATTCCGGTCATCGCCCACGAGCGTGATAACGGCCCCGGCGATAGGCTCGTGTTTGTGATCGACGACGCGGCCCCGAAGGATCCCGGATTCGTTCGCGGGCCTTGCGGCGGGCAGGGCCAGGACCAGGGGACGAAAGACGAGGAGGCCGACGAGGATTATTTTATATTTCAAGACCCGTGAGTTCCTGGTCATGGGGTTGAGTCGTAGTATTTTCTTATCATTCGTCTGCCCTGTCAAGGAGAAAACGCGGATGGGATCAGCTTCCTTGGAATTTATACAGAATTAAAGTATGGCCGTCTTGAGTTTCAAAAAAAATGGGAATCAGCCAAGGGGGAGCGCGTCGAGCATCGAGAAGGTCTGCCAGTTGGGGATGGCTCGAGGGGATAATGTAATCATCGATAACGAGATGGGTGATGTTTCCGTTTTTCAGAAAATCGAAGAGATCTTCGATCTTCTGGGCATTCAGGGGACGGAACTCGGCATCCGCATAAAAGCTTGTCTCCGGCTTTCGGCTTGAAAGAATGACAGGTCTATCGGCGTGGGATTTCAACCACAGGCCCGCTTTCTTATACAGGGTCGGCCAGGATTGCGAGGAGATCGAGAAATTGGTCAGGAAGAGCAGGAGAACGGCGCCGAGGACGGCCCCAGCTTGAAAGATCTTGCGGGGCAGACGACGTCTCAACTCTTCAAGGCCGAGAGCACACCAGACGATCATCGGGATCAAGGCGGGGGTAAAGAAACGCCGGTATAAAAACAACGGAGAATAGATCACGACCGGAACAAGAATCCAGAGCCCAAAAATAAGATCATAAACGCTGCGCCGGATTTCTTTTCTGTAGGCCAGGCCAAACAGACACAGGAGAGTCAGGGGCCAGTACATGAGGCTCGGGATTTTATCGAAAAGAGCATTGGGGAGGTTGCGAAGGGATTTTTTTAGGATTGTTCCGGGATTCTTTTGAAGAAATTGAAGCAGATGATAGTTTCCAGGCCTGCGCGGCTCAGCGGGTCCGGTTATCGAATCATATCCAGAGGGTTCAACAGAAATCCCCAATTTTTTATAGTCATCCCGGTAAGCCAGGTAAAAATTCGCTTCGGCTTTCTCCCCCAGGGTTAATCGTCCCTGAATTTCTGCCAGACGCAAGATGTAGGGGAGCGACGGCAGAATAAAACCGGCCAGGAGCAGAAGAAGGAGAAGAGAATGGGCCGCCATTTTTTTCGGCGATAAGCTTTTTTTCAAGGCCGGTCTCAGGAGGAATTTCAGCCCGCTTATAACGAGGATCAGGAGGAGATAAAAGACGGCTTCAGGCCGCGTCAGGAAAGACAAAGAAAGGAGAACGCCCAGGGCCGCGAAGAGGAGAGGCTGGCTTCCCTTGGTTTCGTGGCCCTGTCCGTCAAAGATTCGACAATAGAGGGCAAGGGCCGCCCCGGAAAAGAATAAAAATAATGGCTCGGTCAAAAAAGATTGCGAGATCGATATCAATCGCGGATGAAACGCGGCCAACCCTGCGGCGATAAGCCCGGCCCGCTCGCCCCCCAGCCGTTTTCCGAGAAAAAAGCAGAGAACAACAGTGCCGGCCGAAGCAAGAAGCGAGACAAGGATGCCGGAGGCTTCAAGCCCGATTCCAAGACGATAGAGGAGGCTTGCGAAAAAAGGATAGAGCGGCGGCCAATAGGGATCAAGGGCTTTTTGCCAGTGCCCGGCCGCAAAAAGGCGGGCGATGTTTCCGTAGTAAGCGCTGTCCGTATCGATCATTTTGTAATGAACAAGAAAAACCACCCTGACGGCTACGCTCACGATGAAAAGGACAAGGACATATCTCCCGGATCGCTGGACAGGGGACAGGGATGTTTTTTCGGGGCTGACCATACCGACTTTTTTTATCATGCGGGATTCCCGATGTCAATGCCGTCTTCGACATCCCATCGAATCTTGATCTATGCTTCCTCACGATGGTTGGATGGGATCAGCAAGGCGAAAAATGAGCCCGCGGTCAACGGAGCCGAAAACCAAATTTCTTCTCTATGATGATGTGATGCAAGCACCCCCATCTCTTCTAAAATAAAACATCCACCATCGTGCAGCTCGAGTGCCCCGTTTCAATGACGGCTTCCATCGCCTCCCCACCTTCCAAGAACCTTTCGATCTCGAACCGAAGGTTGGGAACCCGGCCGGATCAAAGCACTTGACCTTCCTGATCCATCAACGTTATGTGAGTGGATTGACGATGATGGTCAATTCCGACATAATTCATCCGTGTACTTTTTAAAAAATTTATCCTACGGGAAGTCTATCAAACTCCGCGAGGAGGTGCATCACATCATCCCCCGGCTTCTGAAGGTGTCATGAAGAAACGCTTGAAGAGAATCTTCCGGATCAGCGCCGTCGCTCTCGCCGCAGTTCTCTTCCTCGTTATCGCCTTTTCTCTTTACGTCTATTTTGACAAGTCGACGCTCAAAAGCTATATCGAAAAGACCCTCTCGAAAAAGGCCGGCCTAACCGTTGAGATCGGCCGGCTGAACTACCGGCTTTTCCCCCTCCGCGTGGAGGCCGATTCGGTCAAGGTCGTCTTCGTCAGCAAGCTGGGCCGGGCGGATGTGCTGGTCGGCCGGGCGGAGGCCTCGGGCAGCCTCCGGCGTTTGATCAACAATCAAAAACCGTTCTTCGACTCACTGACCATTTCCGGCTTGAAACTCGAATTCGCCGAAGCCCCGAACGCCGCGCCCTCGGGGCCGATCAACATTCGGGACCTTGCTCGCATGGTCTCCGGGTACCTTGAATATGTCAACGACTTGGCCGTCAAGGACTCGTCCTTCCACCTCAGCCTGCCGGCGAAAGGGATGGACCTTTCTGCGGCCGGCGTAGACTTCAAAGCCGCGGCGACCGATAAGACTGCCATAGATTTGATCGTGACCAGGCTCGATTTCCGCAACAACAAACCCAGGGCCAATCTTGCCGCGGGCATCCGATGCGAGGCGGCCTGGCCCCGTTCGGACCCTTTTTTGCTCGAAGGAAACCTCGATTTAACAGCCTCTTCGATTTCTCTTCCCGAAAAGCAATGGGAGGGGACGGGGTTCAGCCTGAAGGCCGGTTTTCGGGCCGACGAACGGAGTGTCGCCGTCTCCGCGTTTACTTTAGACGTTCCTGACCTCGTTGTTCTTTCGGGATTAGGACGGGCCGAATTGGGCAAGAATGCCGCTGTGACGATCTCCTCTAAGCTGAACATCAAAAATATCGACCTTGCGAAAAAGACTTTTGCCCCTTTTCTCCCGCCGGACCTGCCCGCCTTTTCCGTTGGCGGTTCGGTCCAGTGGGAGGGGGACGTGCGGCAGGAGACGTCCCCTGGCCCAGCGAAGATTTCAGTCAACGGCACACTTCGCCTGCCGCCGGCTCATTTCATCATGAAACAGGGCAACCTTTCTGTCGATCAGGTGCTCCAGGCGGAACTCCATCTCGAGGGAGAGTTGGCCAGTCTCCGTGTCAGCGGTTTTGTTGAAGGCAGTCAGGGCCAGTTGATCGCCGACTCCTTCCAGGTCAGGGGGTTTTCTTTCCGCCTCCCGGTCGAAAGCGAAGGAAGCCGGATGAACATCTCTTCGCTCAAGGCACAGGCCGAAGAGCTTGTCCTGCCGGCCGGAAGCCAGAAGCTGAAGCTGAAAGGCATTTCCGTCAGCGGTAAAGCCAAGCTCGACTACCTCAACCAGGCGGTCGAGGTCAATTCCCTGGCCGTTGATGTCCCGCGCCTCGGCAGCATCAGCCTCAGCGGAGAAGTGGTCTTGAACCCGGAGCGGAAGGTCACCCTGGCCCTCCGCAGTCAGAACCTCGATATCGCCAACATCCTCAAATATTTTCCGGCCTTTGTCCCCGAAACCGTAACGGCCTGGCAGCCCGGGGGACAGCTCGACCTCTCTTTTGAGATCAGGAACGGGCCATCTGACCCCCGGCGATATCAGGTCAAAGGGACAGGCAATCTATCCAAGGTCGCTTTTCAGGATTCCTCCGGGGCTATCGTCTCAGAGGGGCTCGAGCCCCGGCTGAGGTTTGAAGCGGACGTCCTATCTACTGATAAAGCGATTCCGTTTTCCCTTCAACTCGATCTGGCCAAGGGCGAATCGCTCTGGAAGGACGCTTATTTCAACTGGCAGAGCGGGCCCGTTCGGCTGGAACTCAAGGGAACGCTCGAGCCCCAGCTCGGGCAGGTCCGCGCTGCCGCTGCCGCTGTTTCTTTCCCTCCGCTGGGAGAAGTCCGGGCCAGGGGTTCGTTGGGCCTCGGTCCCAAACCCCGTTTCGATTTTCATCTAGCTGCGCCATCGATCGACCTGGCCTCGCTGAATGCGTTCTTGGGAAAAATGAGACCGGGTCAGCCCTCGACCTGGGAGGTCCATGGCATGGCTGAGGCGGAGGCCGATATCCGCCTTGGAACCTCATTCAGAGTTCAGGGGAAAGTCAAGGTCCGCGAGGCGGCGGCGGCACAAAAGGACGGCTCTCTCAGGCTGGCCGGCATCGATGCCGATTTTCCTTTTTCGGTTTCTTATGGCGTCCGGCCGGGCGATGAAAAAAAGGATTACTCCATCGCTCCCGGGCACATCCTGATCCAGGAGGTCAAAACGCCGGTCGTGGTCTTGGACCCGCTGCGTATTGACTTTTATTCCACCAGGAATCTTTTCCTGTTTTTCCCCATCGAAATCGGCCTGTGGGGATCGCGTCTCGAACTGGGGCAGTCCGTCCTGGCCATCAACCCGGCATCCCTTGGGATCAGGGGCGTTTCCAGCCTGACCCTGACGGATCTGGACTTCTCCAAGCTGCCCTTCAACTCGGAGAGCTTCAAGCTCGTAGGACATGCCTCGAGCTTGAAGAGCGAGCTGGAGATCAGGCCGGGCGAATTCCGCTTCAAGGGGCAATTGCCGGCCGATATTTTCGGGGGCCGGCTGACCCTGGACGACATCCGCATCACGGATGTCTTTTCCGCCGGCCGAAGGATCTTTTTCCAGGCGGAAATCGCCGGCCTGGACCTGGGAAAATTGACGGATTCCGTGCCTTTCGGTGAGGTCACGGGAATCGTCGACGTGTCGCTCCGGGATTTTGCCCTCTCCTACGGCCAGCCCGAGAATTTCGTCCTGTCCATCATATCCGTGCCCAGGAAGGGGGTTTCCCGGAAATTCAGCCTGAAAGCCGTGGACAATCTCACTGTCATCAGCTCCGCCGGGCAATCGACCGCTCCCTCGAACAACTTCCTCACCAAGTTCGTCCCCAGCTTCAACTACAGCCAGATCGGCATCGCCTGTTCACTCAAGAACGACGTCTTCACCCTCCAGGGGACTATCGTCGAGGGGGGAATCCAGTATCTGGTCCGGCGGTCCACATTTTTCGGGATCGACGTGGTCAACGGGAATCAGGTCAACAGGATCAGCTTCAGGGACATGCTCGACCGGATGAAACGCGTCGGCCAGAGCCAAGATAAAAAATGACCGGACCACCTCCTTCTGCTATAATGTCAATGATGATAAGAATTCCGAATAAGGGGTCAACAATGAAAATCAGGTCCATGAGAGCGGCATTCCCGGCCGGATTAGTCCTGGCATTCTTGTCTTGCATCACGGTCAATATTTATTTTCCTGAAAGCGCGGTCAGGAAAACCGCTGAAGATATCGTCAACGAAGTTCGGGCTTCCGACAAGGCGATCAAAGACGAGGTCAAAAAAGACAAAGTGATAAAGTCGGCCGGTTTTTCGTTGGTCCCGAGGCTTCACGCCCAGCAGGAAACCGAGGTGACCACGCCCAAGATCAGGGCTCTCAAAGAGTCTATCAAGGGGCGGTTCGACCAGCTCGTTCCTTACTTCGACGCCGGCCGCATCGGCGAGACGAGGGACGGGAACCTCCAGGTCCTGAACGAGGACGGATTATCCCTGCAGGACAGGTCCGTGCTGAGGAAGCTCGTCAAGGATGAAAACCAGGACCGCAAGGACCTCTACGCCGAAGTCGCCAAGGCCCTCGATGTTGACCCCAGCCAGATCGACAGGGTCCAAAAAATATTCGCCGAGCAGTGGATCGGGAAAGCCCATGCCGGCTGGATGATCCAGAAAGCCGACGGCACCTGGGTCAAGAAGTAAAGTCCGCGGCGCGTCCGGGCCGCAAAGCTTTTATTTTCCCGCAATCGTGCCCGCTTCCTTCGAAACCGGGTTTTCAGCGGTATGTTCTCCCATCGCCCGAATAAGATCGGAAAAAGGGCCTTGGCTGCATGAATGATTGCTGCGAGGATGGGTTATTGATAAAATTAATGAGCGTTCATTTATTGAAACGGAGGCGAGAGTATGGTCACGAAGAAAGACGTTGCAGTATTGGGCGGCGGACCGGGCGGCTATGTGGCGGCCATTCGCTCCGCGCAGCTGCGGAAGAAGGTTGTCCTCTTCGAGGAAGACGCCGTCGGCGGGACATGCATG
>JALHTW010000021.1 GCA_022866045.1 Candidatus Aminicenantota bacterium
CGGCAACGAGAACCGTCTCGACGCGGGCGATGAGTTCCTTGACCAGTTCTTCGGGAAGAGGATAGGTCGAAACCTTCAGGATCGACGGCTTTTTCGCCGCGTTCTTGAAGTTCTCTAGAACATAGTTATAAGCGATCCCGGAAGCGATGACGCCGAGAAACTTGTCGTCCGGGTTTATTTCGAGCTTGTTGAACCGCGATGCCTCGGCGAGCTTGACCAACTCGGGCTGCCTGTCGAGGACCTTTTTGAACTGGACCCGGGCATTCACCGGCAGAAGCGTCCAGCACTGGCGCGCGCCGTAATGAAGCTCGTTCGGCGGATGAGGATCACGCGTCTCCACGCCGGCCCGGCTGTGCGACAGCCGCGTCACCATCCGGATCATGACCGGAAGGTTCATTTTCTCCGACAGGTCGAACGCCTCGCGGGTCATATCGTAGGCTTCCTGGTGGTCGGCGGGTTCATAGCAGAAGATCTGGGCGAACTGGGCGTAGAACCGGCTGTCCTGCTCGTTCTGGGAGCTGTGCATGCTCGGGTCGTCGGCCACGACGACAAGGAACCCGCCGTTGGCTCCCGTGAGCGAAGCGCTCATAAAGGGGTCTGCGGCCACATTCAAGCCGACATGCTTCATCGAAACCAAGGCCCGTTTGCCGGCGAAGGAAACGCCGAGAGCCTCTTCGAAAGCCGTCTTTTCGTTGACCGACCAGGAGGCGATGAACGCCTTCGTCTTTTGCCCGACTTTGATCAGATATTCCATGATCTCCGAGGCGGGTGTGCCGGGATACGAGTAGCCGGCCGTCAGGCCGGCATGGACGGCGCCGAGCGCCACGGCCTCATCACCGAGCAAAATTTCTCTGTCCATGCGCTCATCCTTCTCCGGGATCAAACCTTCGCCTTTCCCAAATCCCCTCCCCCTCTTTCGCTCCCGGAATTCCCGGCCTTTCTTTGTAAAACGTGTCCAGCTTGACCCCATTCATAGGAAAAGAAACGCTAGGATACAACCTCGGGAAAAAAGAGTCAAGACGGCTCTATTCCAACTATTTCGATAATTCCTATAAATTTATGTTGAAATATTTTTTTCTATGGTTTAAGATGAAGCCAGTCAATGGCTTCATCGGCCATTTCAAAAAAGGAGAACGGCATGATCAAGCTTTCAACCAAAGGACGTTACGGGACCCGGCTCATGGTCAATCTCGCCCGCCATTATAAAAACAGTAACGAAGCTGTCATCCTGAAAAATGTGGCCGAGGAAGAGGGCATTTCCATCCGGTACTTGGAACAGATCGTCATTCCCCTCAAGATCAACAAGCTCGTTAAGAGCATCCGCGGCGCCGGCGGCGGCTACACCCTGGCCCGGAAGGCGTCCGAGATTAAGCTCTGCGAGATCCTCCAGGCCCTCGAAGGCTCCTGCAGCCTGGTCGAATGTCTCGAGGACGAGTCCTTCTGCGAAAAGATCAAAACCTGCGGCACCTACGAGATCTGGAAAGGGGCCACCGACCTTTTGAAGAACTACTTCGAACGGCTGACGCTCCAGAACGTCCTGGATATCAGCGACAAGAAGATCGCAGCCGCCAAGAAAAAAGGCAAGTCCAAGTAGCGCGGCCGGCCGCCGGCCGAACCTCCCCGGACCTGTTTTTCCCGGTTACCCCAGATTTATTTTCTTAAGCTTATACCGCAAGGTGTCGCGGCTGATTCCCAACAAACGGGCAGCCTCGGATTTGTTTCCGCGAGCCTGCCGGAGGGCCTGGACGACCATCTTCTTTTCCGCTTCCGGAAGCGAAAGGCTCCCGGCCGAAGGCGCGTCGGACGACGGCGGGGACGCAGATGAGGCGGGCTCATTGAGCCGGATGGGCAGGTATTGAGGGGATATGAAGGCATCCTCCTCGAAGATCATCGCTCTCTCGATGGCATTTTTCAACTCCCGGACATTCCCCGGCCAGGCGTAATGGAGAAAGAGCTTTTCCGCGCTCTTCTCCAGGCCTTGAATATTCTTGTTGAATTTTTTGTTGTAATGGGCGATGAAATACCCGGCCAGGGGGAGGATGTCGTCCTTCCGCTCGCTCAGGGAAGGAAGATTAACGGGACAGACATTCAAGCGGTAAAACAGGTCTTTCCGGAATTTCTCTTCCCGGCAGAGCCGCTCAAGGTCCTGGTTGGTGGCAGCGATCACCCGGAGGTCGACGTCGATGTCCCTGAGCCCTCCGACCCGCTTGAACGTGTTCGTCTCGAGGAACCGGAGGAGCTTGGCCTGGAGAGGCAGGCTCAGGCTGCTGATTTCGTCCAAGAACAACGTGCCTTCGTCGGCCAGTTCGACCAGTCCCCTTTTTTGATGTTTCGCGTCGGTGAACGCCCCTTTCTCATAGCCGAAGAGCTCGCTCTCGAGCAGGTTCTCCGGAATGGCGGAGCAATTGATGGCAAGAAAAAGAGCTTCCCGGCGGCGGCTCCAATGATGGATCGTCTGGGCGATGAGGTCTTTCCCCGTCCCGCTTTCCCCCTGGAGCAAGACGATCGAGGCTTCGCTCTCGGCGATCTTCCTGACCATGCCCAAGAGCTGGACCATGACGGGCGTCTGCCCAATGATCTGATCGGGAACGAATTTTTTCTGCTCGATCTCCCGGTAGGCGGCGATCTTCTTCTTCAGCGCGGCGGCCTCCAGGGCATGGCGGATCGTGTTCTGGAGTTTCGCATCCTCGAGGGGCTTGGCGATGAAATCATAGGCCCCCCGGCGCATGGCCGTCACCACGTCCTCGATCACGCCGAACGCTGTGATCATGACGACGGGAAGGTCAGGCCAACTCTTGCGGAGCTCCTCCAGGATGTCCGTCCCCTTCGCGTCTGGAAGCTTCATGTCCAGGAGAACGAGATCCGGAGCGAGATCCTGCGCCGCGCGAAGCCCGGCCGCGCCCGTCTCCGCCTCGCTGACGTCATAGGCCAGGGCCTCCAGTTTCTGCCGGAGCGACCAGCGGATCAACCGGTCATCATCAATGATCAAGATTCTCGTTCGACGCATGGTCATTCACCCGGCCGGGACGGGGGGAGGCGGAGGATAAAAGTCGTTCCCTTCCCTTCCCGGCTCCGGACGGAAATCGTGCCGTGATGAGCGTCGATGATTTTTTTGCAGATCGAGAGCCCCAGCCCTGTCCCTTCCTTTTTCGTCGAAAAAAACGGGTTGAAAATTTGAGGCAAATGCTGGTCTTTGATGCCGCATCCTTCATCGGCCAGGATAATGGATAAAGAGTTATTCGGAAGGACCTTCAGAACGATCAAGATATTGCCTTTTTCCCCGATGGCGGAGATGCTGTTGAGGAGGAGATTCAGGATCACCTCCTGCATGCGGTCCCCGTCCAGGCAGACCAGGACGTCATGGTTGAGGGGCTGAAAATGAAACTTGACGTCTTTGCCGTTCACCTGTGTTTTCGCCAGCCGGATGGCATTCTCGACGAAAAGATTGGGCGGGACAAGGCTGAAATGGAAAGGCTTGGGACGGGCGTAGCTCAGAAAGTCCTGGACGACGGCGATGATCTTGTCGATCTGGACCAGGATTTCCTGGAAGATCTCTTTTTGGGGGTCCGAGGCCGCCGTTTTCTGGGTGATGATCTCCAGGGCGCCTTTCATCCCGGACAGAGGATTTTTCACCTCATGGGCCAGCCCGGCGGCCAGCTCCCCGAACGCGGCCAGATGCTCGGCCTTTTCGATCCGCTGGTTGTATAAATCCTCGATTTTCCGGTTGGCGTCCGTGAGGTTCTCGACCATGACATTGAAGCTCTTCGTCAACGTCCCGATCTCGTCCTCTTTCGACGCGTCCAGGCGGACCGTCAGGTCGCCTTCCTGCACCCTCTTCATCCGGTCCTTCAAGGAGGAGATCGGGCGGTTGATCAGCCTTTCGAAGAGCCTTAAGATAATGAAGGTCAGCAGTGACAGCGTGAGGGCGGCGAGGCCGATCCCTTTCCACTGGCTTGCCCGGAGCAAAGAAGCCGCCTCTCCGTAATCGAGCTTCACTTCCATCAGGCCGTTGTATTTGTTCTTGGGAGAATGGCAGCCGAAGCATTCGGTCTTGTTCTCCACGAGCATCAGGCTCTGGATGGTGTGATCGGTCTTTGAGAAAAGGGTCCGCTGCGGGGTTTCCCGGGACAGCATGTCCTGGATGATCCGGAGCTCGCCGGGCGGAAGCGTCGCCGCGGCCTCTTCCGGCTGGGTCGAGGCGAAGATCCGGCCTCCGGGAGCCAGGATGCGGATCCTTTTGATGGCGGAGGTCATCCCGCCGAGTTCGTGGATCTTGGCCTGGGTGTCCTCGATGCGCCCGCATTTTTTCAGGAGGAAGACGCTGCTCTTGATCACCGACCCCATGAGCTCGGCTTTCTGCTGGCTCATCGCGTAAATGACGTTCCTTTGCGTGCTGACATACACGAAGGTCAAGATGACGGCCGAGATGCCTCCCAGGGCGACAACGTGGAGGATGACCTTGTTTTTCAGCGTCCAGTGTCGGATTCTCATAACCCTATAATACCGATAGTTATTATATACTTAAGGAAGGAAATTATCCACCAATAAGGGGGCAAGAATCAAGTCAAAAAAAAAGGGCGGCATCTCAGGATGCCGCCCTCTGAAGAATCAGGGTCAGAAGGATCAAACCCCTAGCGCCATGTGTAAATCCCGATATTCCCCCCTAAATGCTGGATGGAATCCACCAGGAGCTGGGCGATGTAGCGGGCGTTATGGATGAAGCCGTGGGGCTCCTTCTTGCTCAGATTGAGGTTGAAGCTCGTCCGCAGCCCTTGGGCGTTGAATTTGTAACCGTTGGCGGACGTCGCTTCATTGGGGTCCACGATCCCATTGCCGTTCAAGTCCTTGAACCAGTAGGGATAGGCGCTGGGATTATAGAGTGCCCGGATGCCCTGCACATTCAGAGTGAAGGTCTGGATCTGGGCGTACAAAGCATCTTCGAGTCCCGCAATTTCCTCTTTCAGCGATTCTTTCATGTTGCCGTCGGCATCGTAGTCGGGAATGTTGCCCGGGCGGATCTGTTCGAAGTCGAATTTTTCCGGGTCAGCGCCCTTGAAGGTCTGGGAGATATCGTTGCCGTGACAGGGGACGCAGTTCTCTTTCAAAGGCTCGGCGACGTTATGGGTCCGCATCGTCCAATTGTGTTCTTCTTCGACGACCTTGGTGCTCATGTGGCACTGGACGCACGTGGTGAATTTGCCGAGATGATTGGGGAAGGGCTGGCGGACCGCATAGGTCTTGCCCGCAAACTCATAGCCAACCTTGACCTCGGAGCCAAGGAACGTGGCCCCGGCGGCGAAATAGTGAACGTTCTTGAAGCTGAACGTGCCAGTGGGATTGGCGGCGATGGTCGCGTCAAGCGAAGCCTTGGATTCGCGGCCCTGGTGGCAGGCCAGGCACAAGTTGCTCGAGTCGCCCAGACTCGCGGTCAGGCCCGACGAGGTGAACGGCACCACGGCGAGCGTCCGGATGGCGGGAGGAGAGGTGTGGCAGGTCGTGCAGAGCATGCCATTGGCGGTCGGTTCTTTATTGACATTCGTTCCGGTCTCGATGAATATGGCCAGACCCGTGGCCGAATGGCACCTGGAGCACGCCACCTCGACTTCTCCGGTCGCATCCCAATGGCGCCACGGCTCCGTCGAGCCGTCGAAATGGCCCTCGTCGCCCCGGCTCATTTGGCTCAGGTCGGTGGGAGAGGTCAGCTTCGTGTTCAGATCGTCGATCGAGTCATAGAGGAGCTCGATAATGTATTTTCCGTTATGGGCGTAGTTGTTCGGGTCTTTCTTGGCGACCTGGTAGTTGTAGGCAGCCTTCAGGAGCCGGACCGAAAAAGCATTGTAAATGGTCGTGTCGTCCACATCGACGACGCCGTTACCGTTGTTGTCGAAAAACCAGTAGGGATTCGCGTCCGGATTGTAAATGATCGGCCTGCCGAGAACGGTCGCGGCATATCTTTGGATCGTCGTCATGGCCTTGTCCATGATGTCCTGAATCTCGTAGAACATGCCTTCGGTGATGTCCCCGTCGCCGTCATAATCGACCTGGGAGCCCACGTAACGGATATCCTTGGGATCCCTGACGCCGAGGTGGCAGGTGTTGCAGGCATTGAGATTCACCTGAAGAGAGTGCGGACTATGGCAGGTGTTGCAGGCATTATAGCCGGTGATATGGGCGAAGCGGGCATCGTAGCCGTGGCCCGCGTACTCGTAGCCGCCCTTGACAAAGGTGCCGAACTGGGTCGCCGCGGCGGCGAAGTAATGGATGTTCGAGAAGCTGAGCTTTGTGCTGGATGTATCGTCGTTCGGCACGCCGGAACTTGCGATCTTGGTGTCGATAGTGATCTTGGACGCCCGTCCCTGGTGACATTCCAGGCAGAGCCCTTCCGGCCCGAGGTCGTTGATGGTCACGCCTGAGGGGAAGGTTACTGACGGATGGCTGCGGAGAATGCCCCGCTCTTTATCCGTATGACAGACATCGCACTCGACGGTCGTCCCGATCCGTTCGCTCTTATCGGTGATGCCGTTCAGAAAATCCTTGAATCCGGGGGTGCTGTGGCACTTCGCACACGAGGAGGGAATCGACCCTTCTGCATCCCAGTGCTTGAAGGGCTCGCCGGTTTTATCCGCGTGCCCGGACGTTTTCCATAGACGTTCCGCTTTCTCCTTTTTGGAAACGACGCTGGCAGTGCTCTTAGCGCTGGGGAAGGCCAAAAACACGGCGGCAATGGCGAGTAAAGCGAAAAGGCTCAGAATTTGCGGTTTTTTTATCATCTCATCCTCCTCTCTTCTTTCATCATTCCCAGCGGTAGCCGAAGGAGAATTCCAGGATATTGGTTTTGTAGTCGTTGTCTCCGGAA
>JALHTW010000164.1 GCA_022866045.1 Candidatus Aminicenantota bacterium
CGCGACGGCAGCCCGAGCGCCATCACCGGGGCGTCCGTTCCCGAAACATGGTATGCGGATTTCACGAAGATCACCGCTCCGCTGGCGAATTTGAACGCGAAGTGGCCGTTCAAACTCGAACGAGGCTTGCCGAGGGCGCACGCGATAAGCCCCGGCGGCACGGACTCGTCGTCGTTCGAGATGGTCAGCGTGCCCACGCTGAGCTTTAGAACGCAGACGGACTACGTTTACAACCACGCCTGGCATACTCTCTACGACACGTACAGCGAGCTCGTGCCGTACACCGCGCACCAGCAGCATTCCGCGCTGGTCACCGCGGTTGTCGCCTACGGCGCGGCCAACCTCGAAAGACCGCTCCCGCGCGAGGGCGTTTACCTGCCCGACGGCCTGTACGCCGCCATCGCCATCGGGCCGGCCGACGCGCCGATTCAAATCATGACGACGCTCGACTATATCAGCGCGCCCCTGCAGACGGCGAACTTCATCCGCATCGTCGAAGGGAAAACCGCCGGTGCCGGCCAGCGGGGCATGGGCCCAGGGCCGGCCGGTCCTCCCGGCGGCGGCCGGGGAGCGGGAGCGCCGGGCCAGCCGCGGCCTGAAATCCCGCCGATCGGCACGGTCGACGTGAAGGGCGGGCTGATCAACGGTCTTGTTGTCTCCGAGGTCCAGAAGTCGGTCGCGATAGCCAGCCTGCCGATGACCGCCAACGCGGCGCTCAAGCACGACACCGCGGGCGTTCTGGGCGTCTCGGCCCCGCACGCGTTCTATCTCACCCTTCAGAAAAATCCGGGTCTCGACAAGACGGGCACCGCGATCGGGCGAACGATCGCCGGGCTCGATCTGCTGCGGGCGGTGAAAAAGGGAGACGCGATCAGGAGCATCCGGATCGTCCGGGTGGGCCAGGCGGCGCGCGATTTCAAGACGGACGACGAGGCGTTCAAGAAATTGCTCGAATCGAAAAAATAGAATCAGCAGGCGCGTTTCAGCAAGGGGTGTGCGGGTTCGATTCCTGTCAAAAAATTGACCCCCGTCAAGTTTTGTAGGATAATTTCCAAAAGGAATTAGAATGTCGTTCACGGCCGTTTTTCAAAAAGTCTCGGAGGGCTATATCGGCTTTGTCGAGGAACTGCCCGGCGCGAATACCCAAGGATCTACATTGAAGGAAGCCCGCGAAAACTTGAAAGAAGCAATTCGCCTTATCTTAGGGGATGCGGCTCATGTCGCTTTAATTACGATACTTTTATGATTACTTAAAAAAGAATGAGGACTTTACGACAGATAGCCGCAAAACACGAGACAGTTCCATCCGAAATTTCGTGGTATCTTGCCGACATCAGCGAGGCGCGCGGGAAACAGGAGCTTTTTATCCAGCAGTCGCCTCAGCGGCTGAAGGTTCTGCGTGAACATGCTTTGATCGAGAGCGCCGTATCTTCCAACCGTATCGAAGGCGTGGAGGTAGCCAAAGAGCGAGTCGGCACCATCATCTTTGGTGAACCGGCGCTTCGAGACAGGAACGAGGAAGAGTTGTACGGGTATCGTGAAGCCCTCAAGCTCATCCATGAACGCGGCGCGGACCTGCCGATTTCTGAAGAAACGATCCTCTCACTGCACAAGCTGGCGCGCGGTCAAGCATGGGACGCCGGACATTATAAGGAAAAGGACGGCGAAATCATTGAAAGATACTCGGATGGAACTTCGCGCATAAGGTTTAAGCCTTTATCGGCCCTGAAGACACCCGAAGCAATCCGGGAATCGGTCTCCTTATGGGAAGCAGAATTAGTGAACCGAAAAGTGCATCCCTTGATCCTCCTGGCGGCATTCAACCTGGATTTCTTATGTATCCATCCTTTTCGCGACGGCAACGGCCGAGCTTCGCGCTTGCTTATGCTCCTGCAATGTTATCATTTGGGCTTTGAGGTCGGAAGATACATCAGCCTGGAGCGCCTGATCGAAAAGAACAAGGAACGGTATTACGAAACTTTACGACAAAGCTCACAAGGCTGGCATGAGGGCAATCATAATCCCTGGCCATACATTGGCTACCTTCTTTATATCCTGAAGACGGCATACCGGGAATTCGAGAACAGGTTAGAGAGGATCAAGAGCCCGCGAGGTGAAAAAACGAGTTTGGTAATTCATGCCATTGCCGGAGCACTCGACGTTTTCAATGTCTCTGATATTCGGAAACAATGTCCGGGTGTGAGCATGGACATGATCAGGCGCATCTTGAAAAACCTTCGAGCACAGAGGCAAGTGGAATGTCTGGGGCGCGGCCAAAATGCCCAATGGCGCAAGACGAAAAAATGGAATATTGGGTAATACCCATTAATATGGGTAATGAATTGGGTAATACGGTCCCGAACGATTTTGATCTGATCCCTTTTTAAGGCTGAATGAGGGTCAGCCATATGAGCAACTAGCTCAAATGGTAGACCGGCTATCTTCCCAGAGCGCCCAGCCAGTTGAGGCTCCATGCTCCGCGGCCGAGCGGGAAACGGCCGCGGGCTGTTGAAGAGCGTTTCCCGGTCGTGAAGACCAGGGAGGTAAGAGGCCAAGGCCGTCAAATTTAATATGTTGAGATCGCTCGTATAGCCCGTTTCGTAATCAATGGCCCTTATTTTTTCGCCGTCTGCCGCTTGATCTCCGCCTCTCTGTCGAGAAAGCTCTGGCCGTTCACGATCCACGGCTCGGCGGGTTCTCCTTTAAGGTAATGCCCGAACCAGGCCAGGATGCGGCGCTGGTAATCGGTCTGGTTTTTCGCCTGGCGCAGGCCGTGGTCCTCGCCCATATAAGTCAGCATGACGACGTTCTTATGGGCCCGCCGGGCGACGTTGTACAGCTCGATGCTTTGATGCCAGGCCACGGTCCCGTCCTGGTCGCCGGCCTCGAGGAGGAGGGGGACGGTCATGTTGTGGGCGTTGAAATACGGGGAATTGCTGATGTAATCCTTCAGGTCCTCGTAGAGCGGGACTTCCATGCGCTCCTGGCCGGTTTCGATGTGATCGGTTTCGGCGATGCCCGAGCTCCAGTGATGGTCGCCGTAATAGCTGACCATGTCGATGATCGGCGCTCCGGCGACCGCGGCAGCGAAGATCCCGTGCGTGTTCGTGGCGATGAACGCGGTGTTGAATCCGCCCATCGAGTGCCCGACGATGCCGATGCGTTTGGGATCGACGATACCCATTTGGATCACCTTCCACACGCCGGCCGTGATGCACTCCACGACCGACCATCCGGGCTGGCGCGGCCGGAAGACGATGTCCGGTTCCAGGACGAGGTAGCCCTGGCTGGTGAAGACGCTGAGGTTGTAGTAGCTGCGGTCGGACGGCGCGACATAGTTATGGACG
>JALHTW010000165.1 GCA_022866045.1 Candidatus Aminicenantota bacterium
AAAAAGGTCGTCGATGGTCTGGCTGGCCAGAGGAAGGCCTAAAACTAAGGTCGCCGCGCATCCCCAAAAAATGCTTCGAAGCGTCCCTTTCACCTTTTTATTATAACAAAAAAAGAGCCGGGACGTTAATCTCATCGGTGCGCGCCGTGACTCATAAAAAGCATTTTTTGTGCCAAGAAACATCCTCCTCCGGACAGGGACGGAGGAGCGTGATGACCGCAATCTCATGGAAAAATGGGGGAAAGATGTTTACGTTTTGTAAATAATATTTACAGATTTTCCCGAGGACGGATGAGCCTACCTCTTTTCGGGAGTCTTGTTCAAATGCTTTTTGAAATCCTCTTCCCAGGTCACGAAGCTGTGGAAGAATTTCCAGTCGCCTTCATCGATGCCCCGCGTGATCTCAGTGATGTGGGAGGTAGAGGCCCCGAACCCCTCGACCGCAAAGACGACGGCTTTCTCCGGGTCCACGTGGCTTCCACACGTGTAGATATCCAGCGCCGCATAGCGCATTTCCGGCCAAGTATGGGTTGAGATGTGCGATTCCGAGATCACCACGACGCCGCTCACGCCGCTCGGAGGGAACTTGCTGAACGAGATCGCCCAAACCTTGGCCCCGGAGATCTCGGCCGCCTTGACGAGGATGCCCTGGACTTTTTCGACGCTGCCGATGACCTTCGGGTTGCAGCCTGACGCTTCGACGATATAATGATGGCCGATAGGGACATAAGCTTTCCTGGGCATGGCGACCTCCGATTTAAAAACAAATTATGTCACAAACGGAGGTCCTGTCAAGGAACAATTTGAGACGCTCTTTAAACCAGAACGCGCCGTTCGTCTTTGACCGTATTCAGAACGATGTGGGTTACGGTCCGGTCGATGTAACGGACCGTGTTCAGCTTTTTGATAAACCTGTTCAAGTCGTCCCGCCCTTGAAAATAGGCGATCACAATAGAATCCCATTCGCCGGTGATGTCATAGACGGCCGCCACGTGCGAATCGACGGCGATCTTCTTCTGGGCCTCAAGAAGCTTGCCCGGGGAGATTCGGAGAGCGATGACAGCAGCGAGGTCGAAGCCGAAATGGGCGGGCTCGATGAGCGGAATATAGCCTTTGATCGCGCCGATGCCTTCGAGCTTTTTCACGGTGTGGATCACGGCGGTCACCGACGTTCCGACCTCCTTGGCGATCTCCCGGAAGCTTTTCCGCGCATTTTGATTCATGACGCGGATGATTTTTTTGTCTAATTCGTCAATCATCGGACACTCTCCATGCTTTCATATATAGACCATTTTAGATACAATTGTCAATATATTTTAATTATATCTTGACAATTATATTATTTTTTTATAAATAATAATTCAAATGTATATAACCGCGGAGGTCGGACATGGCTTCAACAAACAATGATTCCAAAAAAAATTTCGGATTTTCTGACGAAGAGGACGTCCTTCGGACCGTCCTCGATCCATCCCTGAAGATCGAGTTCATCCGGATCATTTTTCCCGATATCCTGGGACGGCCGATGGATTTCTCGTTCCCAAGCTCCGAGCTCGAGGGGGCTTTCCACGACGGCAAGGGCTTCGATGGGTCTTCGGTCGAAGGCTTTGTCCGGATCGAAGAAAGCGACCTGAACCTCAAGCCCGACCCGACAACGTTCCGCATCCTTCCCTGGGACTACAAAGGTTTCGCCGAAGACACGACCTGGCGCGAGGCGATCATGTTCGGCGATATCCTGACGCCCGAAAAAGCCCATTATGAGGGCGACTCCCGCTATCGACTTAAACAGGCCCTGGGCCGGGCGAAAGACGAGTTCGGCGTGGATGACTTCATGGTCGGGCCCGAGCTCGAATTTTTCATCTTTCCAACGAACCGCGAGGCCGTTCCTTTGGATGAAGGCGGCTATTTTTTCGCCGGGCGGCACGGCGAAATCCGCAAGGAAATCCAGCTCCTGCTGAAGAAGATGGGGATCCCGTCCGAATACGACCACCACGAGGTCGCCCACGGCCAACATGAGATTGACCTCCAATACACGAACGCCCTCGACATGGCCGACGCTGGCATGCTCTTCCGCTATATGGTCAAACGCGTGGCCCGGATGCATAACCTTTACGCCACCTTTATGCCCAAGCCGATCAACGGTCAGAACGGGAGCGGCATGCACGTCCACCAGTCGCTCTGGGCCCACGGAAAGAACCTGTTTTTCGACACGAACGGCAGCACCCACCTCTCCGCAATGGCCCGCTCCTACATCGCGGGGTTGATAATGCATGCCCGGGAAATCTCCGCGGTCTTCAGCCAGTGGATCAATTCCTATAAGCGCCTCATCGAAGGCTATGAGGCGCCTGTGTATATCGCCTGGGGTCAGAGAAACCGGTCGGCCTATATCCGCGTGCCCCGCTATCAGCCCGGCAAGGAAAATGCCACCCGTATCGAGCTCCGCTCTCCAGACCCGAGCTGCAACATCTATCTCGCCTTCGCCGTCATGCTCACGGCCGGCCTCCGAGGCATCCGCGAAAATTATCCGCTGCCGCCGGCGGTCGAAGAGAATATCTATGAAATGAGCAACCACCGGCAGAAAAAGTTCAAAATCCATACTCTTCCGCGCAACCTGGAAGAAGCGGTGAAGCTTGCGGAAAAAAGCGACATTGTCCGAGAAACGCTCGGCCTGCACATCTTTTCCAAATTCATCGCCAACAAACAGGCCGAGATCGCCGAGTACGCAAAGAACGTCGGCTCCGAGTTTGATAAACAGGTCAGCGATTTCGAGATCCGCCGCTACCTGCCCTTTCTCTGAGCCGCAAGAGGCCGGTCACGGATGTCTCTGCCCTAGAATGGCCGGCGTTTCAGTCGCCGGCCGTCAGAGTCGCGCGTTTTCGCACCTCAGCGAGGACCTGTCTCCCTTCAGACTGACGGTCGAGCAGGTTCCATTTTAGATTGCGTTGGAAGCAGAGCGGCATGCTCATAGCTTCCCTGAAGCGCCTGAGGAGCGGGAGGAGGGTCTTGGGCGAGGACGGAGGGGACATGCCGTGATGGGCCTCTTCTTGGTTACCCCGGAAAAAGAGATGCTTCCTCAGTTCTCCAGGAAATTGACAGGAACGATTCGATGAGGATATATTAAGGGCCTAGAGGAGGCCTTCATTTCTATAATCACAAGGAGAAAGAGACAAGAGGAGTTCCGGCCCTCCTAGAACGTTCTTTCGATCTGCCCCATTTTCAAGGAGGTCACTGATGGAGAAAAGGCCATTCAATGCTTTTGCAATGGCTCAAGAGCAATTTGACGGCGTGGCCGAGAAACTCGGTCTCGATCCGGCGGCTTGCGCATTGCTTCGCAATCCTCTCCGGGAATATCATTTCTTAATCCCGATCCGGACGGACGACGGAGCCTATCAGGTCTTCAAAGGGTTCCGCGTCCAGCACAACGATGCGCGCGGCCCGTGCAAGGGCGGCATCCGCTTCCACCCTCATGAGACGATCGACACAGTCCGCGCTCTTGCCATGTGGATGACCTGGAAATGCGCAGTCGTGGACATTCCGCTCGGCGGCGGCAAGGGCGGCGTCATCTGCGACCCGCACAATTTGAGCGAACGGGAGCAGGAGGCGATCTGCCGCGGCTGGATTCGCCAGGTCGTCATGAACGTCGGGCCGGTCCAGGACGTTCCGGCGCCGGACGTGATGACCCATGGACAGCATATGCTCTGGATGCTTGACGAATTCGAGCGCGTCCGCGGCGGCAGGTTTCCGGGATTCATCACCGGCAAGCCCATCGGCATGGGCGGGTCACTCGGCCGGACCGAAGCGAC